>CAZPQE010000001.1:0-42743 GCA_964588615.1 uncultured Clostridia bacterium
GTCAGCCTCAGAGCTTGGCCTTCCAAAAGCCTATGGGTCTTACGAGGAACTGCTGGCCGACCCTGAAATCGAAGCCGTTTACAATCCGCTTCCCAATCATCTTCATGTCGAGTGGTCGATCAGGGCGGCAGAGTCGGGCAAGCATGTGTTGTGCGAAAAGCCTCTCAGCCTCAGTGTCGAAGAAGCTCGAAGACTGCTCGACGTTCGAGACCGGACTGGCATGAAGGTGGAAGAGGCTTTCATGGTGCGGACGCATCCGCAGTGGTTGACTGCTGTTGATCTGGTCAGGCAGGGCCGAATCGGAGACGCGCGCTCTATCGCGGGATGTTTCAGCTACTTCAATCGCGACCCTCGCAACATACGCAACATAAGAGAGTGCGGCGGCGGCGCGCTGATGGATATAGGCTGCTATCTCGTAAACATTTCGAGGCTGGTTTTCGATCAGGAGCCGCGACGTGTGGTTGGTCTTGCGGAGACGGACCCGGGGATGAAGATCGATGTTCTGACCTCGGCCATACTCGATTTTCCATCCGGGCAGGCCGTATTCACCTGCGGCACGCAGATGGCTGCTTATCAGCGGGTGAATATCTTCGGCTCAGGCGGTCGCATCGAGATCGAGATACCGTTCAACGCTCCCAATGATCGCCCGTGCCGCATATTCGTCGATGACGGATCGGATTTGTTCGGCGTAGGCATCCAGACGCTTGAGTTCGAGACCTGCGATCAATACACGATTCAGGGAGACCTGTTTTCAAAAGCGATACGCGAAGGCAGCGAGGCGGCTATCAGGCTGGAGGACTCCATAAAAAACATGGCAGTGATCGAAGCTGTTTTTCGATCCGCCGAGTCAGGCAGGTGGGAGGTTCCTGAGAGCGCGAGATAACGGAAGCGTTTCTGCTGCGGGCGGAGAATGAACTGCGAGTCGTTGGCTGAGAAAGCGGGCCGAATCGACAGTCACGTTTTCGAATTGAGCGCATCGACATGGTTGAGGCCCGCGACCATCAATTCAGTCATCTGGCCTGCGGGAGCGTGACTTCGACGAGCGACTGATGGCGGCGCTACCTGATAGCCGAAGTCACGAGTTTCTCTCTTTCACCCTGCAGCATCTCGGCCATAAAAAATTGCGCTCATTCATCTCTGTCTCGAAAGATGAAGTAAAGCGCGGCTCCGACGATCATCGCCGCTGCGCCTGCTATCGCCTGCGTTCGGTCGATCCCCGTCAGCAGCCAGACCGATATGGCAGCCGCAAGCGCGGGAATTGTCGCCCCTCCGCGAAGGCGAAACTCTCCGCGACCTGCGCGACGACGCAGGACGGGAACGGACAAACACGTTGTCGCGCTGAAAAGCAGTCGGGCCATCGCGCTCATCGCCACAAGCCAGACGAAATCGCTCAATATAGCCATCGCCCAGACGACGAGCGCGAATGCTATGACCGCCGTATGCGGAGTGCGATAACGCGAATGCACGCGGGCAAGGAGGGAGGGAAGCTGACGGCCCTGAGCCATAGAGTAGAGAATGCGAGGGCCGACCAGTGAGAGCGCGCTTTCGCTTCCGGTAGTCGAGAGTATCGCGCCCGCCGTGATTGTCGCCGCGCCCGCAGCGCCGAGAAACCCGCGTCCCGCCGAAGCGAGAGGCGTCGGATCGTCTGCAAGCCCGGTGAGCGTGCCGAGCGCGACGACCTGAATCAAAATGTAAAGCGCAGTCGTCACCGCTATCGAGACCAGCAGGGCGATGGGCAGATTGCGCCGCGGGTTTTTCACTTCTTCCGCAGGGATCGAAGCGTTTTCGAATCCGCCGAATGCGAATATCAACGCGAGACTCGATTGTCGCAAACCTCCCGCCTCGGGTAGAGTGAAAAATTCTATGCGACTGCTATCGATGAAAAACAATCCGACGGAGACGAACAACAAAAGAGGGAGGAGCTTGGCAATCGTGAACAGGTTCACCACCCACGTGCCGTAGCGGACGCCCAGCACATTGAGCCACGCAAGCGCGGCAATGAGTATCGTGATACAGATGGCCCGACCCATGCCGCTTCCAAGCGGCGTCCAGAAATATCCGAGGTAACGCGCGAATGCGTCGCTGATGGCCGCTCCTGCTGCAAGTCGCGACAACAAAAACATCCACCCGACTTCGAATCCGAGGAAACGACCGAACGCCTCGCGCGCATAAAGATAAGGCCCGCCCGTCTGCTCGAACCTGCTGCCCGCTTCGGCGAAGCACAACGCGATGAGGGTTATCGCCAGAGCCGCGATGACATAAGCCGCGGGACTTGCAGGCCCAAGCGTCTTCGCCACCGTCGCAGGCAGCACGAATATGCCCGACCCTATGACGCCGTTCAAAGAAATGGCTGTGAGACCGAACAGGCCGACGGCCCGCACGAGTTCGGGAGCAGTCGATTGAGAGACATTTACTTTGAGATTATTCACCTACTCTATCTCTCGGTGTCAGTAGCCCAACCGTGAGGGAATGAGCTTTGAAAAAATAATGCAACCAGTTTCAGCCCCAACGGGGCAATGCCATTAAGTTAAGCTGTGTGTCAGTAGCCCGATGGTGAGGGAGGGCCAGTAGAATCAAGCCCTTGCTGACGCGCGGGCTACTGACACCTTTAAGCCGCCCCCTTAACTTAATGGCATTGCCCTTCGGGGCTTGTCCTCATTGCGACGATTCTCCCCAAGCCGTTGACCTGGGCTGTCATAGAGTCACTCCTTTGGAGCTTTAGGCAACGCGGAAAATGCCCTGCTGGTTTTATTACTTTTTCAAAGTTTGTCAACCCTTGCTGACGCGCGGGCTACTGACACCACTGAGCCGTCGATGACATTGGGCTAAATCGAACCACACAACATTGGCTCAAGGTTTGTCGGTAGCCCGACCGTAAGGGAGGGCTGGATACTCATAAGCTCAAGCCCGCGCTCAAGCTTGGACTACTGACACCGAGCCACCTGGGTGTACCAATCTCATAAGGTTTGATTTAGACATTATTGAGAATCGAAAGCGCGGTGAGGCTGAAAATCCTCTGCTTCTCGCGCTCCGGTATACTCAGATTTTCTATAGAAGAAACCGCTCGCTCGATTGAGCCGAGCATGTGCGGATAATCGCTTCCCATCACCAATCTGTCCGCTCCGACAAGATCGCGCGCCATGCGGAGAGTGTAAGGGCTGAAAGTCACAGTGTCGTAGTACAACTCTTTGAGGTACAGGCTTGGCAGTTGATCTATCTTCACTCGACACTCGGCAAAATCGCGGTATCCGTTATCGAGTCTCTCCATCAGGTAAGGTATCGCGCCTCCGAGATGGCCGATGATCCAGCGAATGTCCGGAAAGTCGCGAAACATTCCATCGAAGCACATGCGCGCGACGGCAAGCGTGGTGTCGAATGGAAAAGCTACCAAAGGCCCAAGCACATATTCGTTGAAAGCTTCGGTGTTTGCAGGAAGCATCGGATGCAGAAAGATGCAAAGCCGCATTCGATTGGCTTCTTCGAAGAAGGAGCGATAGACGGGCGAAGTCAAAGCGCGCCCCCTGATGTTGCTCAACAAAATGACCCCGTTCATTTTGAGTTCATCGATTGCGCGATGAAGTTCTGCAATGGCCGCGTCAGGCGCGTCCTTCGGGATCGAGGCGAATCCCTTGAATCGATCCAGGTGAAGAGAGATCAAGTCGGCGTAAGCGTCGTTTACAGCGCGAGCCACCTCAGGTTGCCGCGACTCATCAGCGAAAAAGACATTGGGAGTCGAAAGCGACAACACTTCAACATCGATGCCGACGCGATCCATGTCTTCGAGTCGCTTTGCGGGATCGGTCATCGGCTGTGTGATGCCGAAGAAGCGGGCGTTACGGTGCTTGATGATGGTTCGCCCCGCAGGGTCTTTGTCGAATGAAAATTCGGAAGGGGTGTCTCGAATCATCTGAAAATAAGATTCGGGGTAGTAGTGCGTGTGCAGATCGAGCTTCATCGATTTTTCCTCGTCGAGAAAATGGCCTCTCCGGTTGCAGAGGCAATACAATGCAAGTGCCCCGCGACGCCGCTAATTCCTGATGACATCTGGTAGAGATCGGTAGCGACCTCGAAATCTTCTTTTCTGACCTCCGTCTTCAACGATTGCCATTCTTTAGTCGGACGGATCGGTTGCCAGTCCGCTCTGCGACCGACTTTCACAGGCATAGCGAAGTCTTTGATGTGGGCGTTTCCATCGATAGGGAACGCTGCCGCTTTCATCGAATCGCAGTTCGAGCGCAGGTATCGCCGCGGAGAATGTCGGCGCGCGAAGGCTGCAGCGGCGCTTGCGCTGCGTTCTTACCGGTCAGCGCAAGCAGGAGAGGACACACGAATCGAAGCAAAAATTTTCGCCGCAACGATCAACCTCGCGATAGTGAGAGTGACGCCGGAACGATAAGCCGCAGGGCGAACATCGCTCATCCCAAAGGCGCGCGCTTCGAACATACCGGACTTCAAAAGCAGAGTTTCTGAAAAGCCCTAAAGCCTCGATCTGCCAGGCAAACGCGCAAGGCGCGTGCGCCGTAGGCTTGCGACACAAATTTGAAACTGCGGCTTTGCCGCTTTGATGTGCGGGAAGTCTCAGACTTTCCAGAAGTGTGGTTCTCCATTCCTTGCGGCTGCGCCGCACAGAGGCTCTGCCTCGACAGGTAATCTTGAGGCGCAGCCTCCAGGCGGCGCAGCCGCTTGTCTTTCAATCATCCGGTGAGCCTGCGGCTCACTGCGCATCCGAGCGGCATAGCCCCAACGAGCCATCTCCGCAAAGATGTGTCGCAAGCTGAGGGCGGAATCTCCCGGGTCAGTCGACTTTTTCCTTGTCAGCCTGCTTTGCCATAGCCTTTCACTGGCGCGTTGCCTGCACGACTGCGCCTTCGGGCTTGCTCGCGCTGTTAATGAAGGCCGCCACATCTTTGTGCAACTGCTCGCGCGATTTCTTTTCGATGTACATCATGTGACCGGCTTCGTAATAAGTGAAGCTGACGTTTTTGCGAATAGCCGGTTCCAGGCTCATGTGCGCAACGGTGTGTTCGATGCCGTTGAAGGGCGTGGCCACGTCGTAATAGCCGCTCACGACAAGCACTTTCAAACTGCCCTGCTGAGTCATCGCCGAGCGCAGGGCTTCGCCCGCCTGACCGGGCTGCCCCTGATCCCACGGCTGAACCCGCCCGCTGAGTGTGTAGTACATATCCGTGTTCCACTTCAACTCTTTCCGCACATAATCCTGAAACGTGGCTATGTAGGAGCCGTTGTATGACGCGAGGCTCGCGTCGTATTCGTAACGCTCTCCGGCTGCGTCCGCGTCCATCCCTAAAAAGCGCGAATCTATTCGCCCGATAGTCCGTCGCTTATCTCGCATCAGTTCCTTGAACCATCGCTGCGGGCTTATGCGAAGGTTGGTCTGTTCGATGTACTCAGGCGAAAGCGCGGTCAGGCGGGCGAGGCTGCGAACTATTTTCTGGCGTTCGGCGGCGGGGAGTTGATCGCCCTTTTCGAGAGCCGCCGCGTATTCTCCGTGAGCGAACTGACGAGCCGTCTCCGCTATTTCGGCGATGCTCATTTTTTGAAGATCGGGCGCGAGCAGCTTGTGATACCACGCCGAGACGACGAACGTGGGGAGAAAGAATATCGTGCGATCATCCGCGCCCCAGTTGCCGAAGCCCACGGCGGAGACAAGCACGATGCCGTTGAGATAAATTTGGTGGCGCTGCTGCAACACGAGTGACAGTTGAGCCGAGCGCGTAGTGCCGTAGCTTTCGCCTATGAGAAATTTCGGCGAGGCCCATCGCTCGTTGCGCGTGAGGTATTGATAAATGAAATCGGCGAAGTATGTGGCGTCCTGCACAAGCCCGTAAAACTGCGCGGTGTTTTCGCCCGCCACTGGACGACTGTATCCGGTCGAGATGGCGTCTACGAAAACCAGATCGGTGGCGTCGAGAAACGAATCGCCGTTTTCCGTGACCGAGTAAGGCGCGGGCATACCCTGCCCGTCGTCGGTCAGCACTACGCGCCTGGGGCCAAGCCCCATGTGCGTGTAGGAAGAAGCCGATCCGGGGCCGCCGTTGTAGACGAACGACAATGGGCGTTTCGGGATATCCGAGTCGTCTTTGGTGTAGGCGACGAAGAAGAAAGTCGCTTTCGGCGCTCCGTCATCGGATTTGATGACGTAAGTGGCGGCGGTGGCGGTGTAATTGATCGGCTGTCCGCCGATGCGGGCGGTATGGCGGGTTACGGAAGTTTTTTCTTCGGGCGGAGGCAGGCGGCGCGTCTGTCCTTCGGGCTGTTGTGTTTGTTGGGGCGGCTGCGGTTGTTGTTCGCCGAACCGCCCGCCTCGCTGCGGGTTGGCCTGCCCCAGGGCGATTGATGTCAGCAGCACCGATGCCATCAGCAGCGCGCTGATTCCTCCTCCTATGATGCGACTGATTCTCATGATGTCTCCTTATTTCCTGTAGCGTGACTGCAAGTGACTTGCAGATAATTCCACTGGATCGTTTTTCGTTCGACCGCGGCGAGAAGACGGAAGTTTCGAGCGCGCCTCTTTCTACGAATCAAAGTTTTTCACCTCGCGGCGACGATTCGATTGCGCGAGATATACTGCGAACGGTCATGGATTGCGGTTTTGATTGAGCGATCCTGTGTCAGTAGCCCGCGCGTGAGCAAGGGCTGAGACTGAGCCAACCAAGCCCTCCCTCACGGTCGGGCTACTGACACGATTTGCTTCGAAAAGCTCAATTTGTGACCGTGCGCAGTATATTATCACAATGCGTTTGAGGATTGAATGACGATGAGGAAGGTCGCTTCAGATTTTATTTTCATAAAGGTCGGCAAGCGGGAAGCAGAGACCATAATCATCCCAGACCAAATCGCCATGCTCCAATCTGAAACCGGCGAACTTCTGCGGGTCGAGGTATTGGCGAATCAAAGGGTTTCGCGACCCTTTCAGAAAAGGCTCGAAATCTATGATCGTTTCTTTTCCGTCGTTGAAGCGCAGTTTCAGTTTATAGCCTGACATCTGTTCTGCCAGAACTATATCGATGATGGCATCTTCCGCGAGGATCATTTGATCCTCTGAGTGATTTTCTGCGGCTCTATCGGTCTGTGAAGCACGAAGTAGTCTATCCATTTTTGCACGATCTCATCGGCATAATGCTCAGTCAAAGTCTGAAAGTTTTTCATCTCTGTTTTGCTCAGAGGCTTTCTTCCTTTGACCGAAGAATAGATGATTTCAACGACTCTTCCATTCTCAACGATCATTTCAGCCTTGCTTTCTCTGCTCTGGCATTTGCCGTGAACATGAATCGGTTCATGCTCGTTGGAGTAGAAAAGCACGATGATTCCGAAATACTCATATAGCTTCGGCATCTCGTTGTCATTTTGCCATCGTGAATAATTTCACATCAAGCGATTGTGCTGGGATTATTTCCTCAACCTCTGAAGCCGGCGCAACTCTTCATAAACTTCAATGACACGTTTGCGAGTTTCCTCGAAGGTTCCCGATGTGTCTATTTCATAATCGGCATATTTGCGCTTTTCATCCGACGACATCTGAGCGCGGATGCGAAGCTCGGCCCCTTCGCGCGACAGGTTGTTTCGCCGCATCAGACGTTCAAGCTGAGACCGAGCGTCGCAGTAAACGACGATGAGTTTGTCCAGTCGTTTGTATCCGCCCGATTCGATCATCAAAGCCGCGTCTATTATCGCTATCCCATCAGGCGTTCGCTCTTCTATTTCTGCGAGCAAACGATTCTGTTCCCGGATGACTCGCGGATGGACGATTTCATTGAGCCGCTTTCTTCTTTCCTCGTCTGCGAAAACCACCGCGCCTAGTTTCCCGCGATCAATCGTTTGGTCGGCAGCAAGAATCTCTTCTCCGAACTCGCTGACCACATCGCTGTAAGCCTCGCGCCCCGGCTCCATCACCGAGTGAGCTATCTTGTCGGCGTCGAGCGTGGCGCAGCCAAGACAGCGAAAGACCGCAAGCACAGAGCTTTTCCCTACAGCTATGCTTCCAGTGAGTCCGACTTTGAGCATATTTCATTCCCACATTTCGGGAGGATTCTGAATGGCCATCACCTTTCCGAGGGCGGTCGCGCCGCCGAACGCTTTGACTATCTGATCGTCCATGCTGTCGGCCACACGAGCTATGGCCGAAACCGACCCGTAAAGCTCTTCTCTGTCCATCGCGTCGGCCAGAATGGTGTGAGTCAGTATCACCGTGCCCTTGCCGCTTTCGTTTATCGCCAGCCCGAATGCGCCGAGCGTGAGACGCAGATTATAGGTCAGCAGAAAGCGCATCAACTCCGGGGTCACATCGATATCGATGACGACATAAGAAAAAACTTCTACGCCGGATTTCTTCTCGCCTATCGCGAAGGGGCGCAGGTAGACGAAGGTCGAGCCTTCCTGAAGTATGAAAGCCTCGTCCATAGTCTTGACGTTGAGTTCGCCGAAAAGCGTGTGAAGATAACCGCGCGTGGTTTCATAAGCCTGTTTGTGAGCATCAGTCTTGAATTCCATCGCGCGCTATTTTAGAGCAAATCGGCTCGCGGCTCTAGCTCGCATTTATCAATTCTGTTGCCTGGTCGGCTATGTGAAAGGAAGGAAGGTGATGCGGTCAGCAAATTCATCCTCGCGCGCAGCCAACGCTATGAGGATCAAATCATCAATCGTGCGCGCAAAGCTGAGATCGAGATTGACGATGAATATCCCCGGAATATGCCCGCCTGCTCCGAGATGATCTTTGAGATGAACAGGCATCAAACGGCGATTGTTCGTTACGAGCGCGAAACCGCGAGACTCGCACCAGCGAAGGATTTCAGGATCGAGCGTGCTTCTGGCCGGAGCGTCGGGGTCGCCTATCGCCTATACTTACAGTTCGAGAGATGGCTCGCTTTTCTCCGCCTGTCGAATCATCTGCGAGCGGTAAGCAAAAGAGATATGCTCATCCAACAGGCACTTCATTACTTTCAGCGCGTCGGGCTTCGATTGCCGCTCTCACTTCGCGCAGGCGAACGATGCCTGGCGATGGATTGCGCCCCTGTTCTTGGCGCATCGCTTGTCCCCACTCCAGCCATTGCGCAAGGTGAGCAGACACCGCCTCCCTGTTGTGAAGGTAGTAAAGGATGGTCGCCTAAACCTGCTCAGGCGTGACTGTGCGAAAACGCTCAACTATTTCTTCGGCGCTGCGGCCGCGATGTATGTGCTCGTAAAGTATGCTTTCGATGCCAATGCGCGTTCCCTTGAGTCGTTGTCATCGGGGCGTTGAAAGTCGAAGTAGTCTTCAATCTGCATAGCCGAAATGTAATCCCTCACTTTTCTGAAGTCAATCACCGCGGCTCTACCTGATCTCGACTTTCACCTCGCCGCTTTCGACGCATATCGCAACTTCCGCGCGCGTCCCCGGCTGATTATGATGTATGCGCAGGCGTGTGAAAGGTATGACGATGGTCTCCTGCCACAGTCGCTCAAGCTGGGCCAGGCTCTTTCGCTCCGAAGAGAGGCGCTCGGCGAAGAATCGAGCCAGATCGCAATCAAGATCGATGCGAACCGGCTGCGCCGCTTCGAGCCGCGCTTTGAGCGATTCGAGTCTTTCGGCGATGATTTTTTCAGTCGCTTCCCTGTCGAGCACCTGGAATTCGACGACCTCATCGATGGTCGCAACCAGCGCGTCGGCCAGTCCCCACCCTGCTCTGGCTTCCCGGCTCAGTTTGCCCGTAGCCGCGCGTCGCTCTTCTTCATCTTCCGAGCGGGCGGAAAAACCCATCTGCGAGGGTTTGTGATTTTCGCCCGACCGCGAAAGCGACATCGCAACAGTCGTGTTCGATAGTGAAATCCTGCGGCCCTCGGCGTCGGTGAACCTTCCTAGCTCGAACGCTTCGCCGAGGAACTGTTGGATCACCGGGTGCGCCAGATCGACGTTGCGGAAATAGAGCACCGCATGAGGATTGTCCTCGGCGGCTTTCGTCAACAACCCGCTGCGGTCACCATAGCCGATATAACCGGGTTCTGCGCCCACAAGGCGCGACATCGAATGCGCTTCGGTGAACTGGCTCATGTCGAAATCGATCATCTTCTGCGCCGAGCCATAAAGAAACTTCGCAAGAGCGGTGGCCATCTCATGTTTGCCCACGCCTTCGGGGCCGGCGAAGAGAAACACTCCGTCGGGCTGTTCGGGGCGAAGCTCAAGGCCGAGTTTGGCTATGCGAACGACACGGGCGACATCGCGGGCGGCGCGCGCTTGGCCGGGGACAGCCGCTCTCAAAACCTCTTCGAGCCGTTCAAGCCTTTCCGCCGGGTCTTCGTCCATGATTTCGAGCGGAAGTCCGGTGGTTTCAGAAAGCGTTTCGGTCACGCACTCGCGGGTCAGGCGATCAAGCCCGGCAAGAGTGGCTTTGGCCGCAGCCTTGTCCATCAGGTCGTATGCCTTGTCGGGAAAGCTGCGCGAGTGCATGTATCGGTCGGTCATATCGATTATGAGGGTTATCACTTCGTCATCGATCTTCACCGCGTGATAAGACTCGAAGGCGCTGCGCGATTCCGAAAGTATGCGACGGGTTTCGTCAATCGAAGGCTCTTCGATGGTGATGGTGCTGAAGCGGCGGGCGAGGGCTTCATCGCGCGCTATGTGCTTGAAGTATTCGGCAAGCGTGGTCGCGCCGATGCAGGTGATCTCGCCGCGCGAAAGAGAAGACTTCAGCAAATTGGCGACATCGCCCACTCCTCCCGCGCCCCCCGCGCCGAGAAGCGTGTGTATCTCATCGAAGAACAGAATGATGTCTCCGGCGCGGCGCACTTCTTCGAGCAGGCTCTTGAGACGCTCTTCGATATCGCCCGAAAACTTCGCGTCAGCCAGCAATCGCAGCCGCGACACTTCCAGAATCCTTCTGCCGCGCAATCGCTGCGGAACCTCTCCGCGGCAGAGTCGGACGGCGACGGCTGACACGAGCGCGGTTTTTCCTACTCCGGGCTTGCCTATGAGAAGGGGGTTGTTCTTGAGCTTGCGACAGAGGGTTTCGAGAACGGCGGTGATTTCTCTCTCACGTCCGATGAACGGGTGAACCGAGGCCGAAAGCGCCTCTTCGGCCATGTCGGAGCAGAAATCCCCCAGTGCGCCTGCAAGAGGACGGGGTTGCGCCGGTTGAGGCGAAGCAGTCGTCTGCGTCGATTCCTGACTGCTGCCGAGAGATTCTGCAATCAGCCTTTGAGCCATTGCCGCCTGCAGCAGATGAGAAGGCGAGACGAAGGCCAGCCCTTCTTCCTGCGCGAGCCGGGCTGCCTCGGCAAGCGCCGACTGAGTTTCTTTCGAAATGGTGATCGATTGTGCGGGCAGCGGGTAGCGACGAGCGAGAGCCTCTTTTGCCGACTGGAACAATTGGCCGCGCGAGTCCGACAGGTCGGAAGCGATCTCAAGAACAGAGACCAGCAGATGCAGAGGCGAGAGCACGCCGCCGTTTTGCCGCGCGAGTTGACGGGCGCGGTTGAACGCCAGCAGCGACTGGGAGTCGAGCAGGTTGAGGAGTTCTTCTTTCTGCATTATCGGCGTATCCGAGTCAAAGCCTATATCGCAGATTGAAGAGGGTCAATAGCTGGTCATTGAATCGTTTCCGAAGAGGCGACCGCCTGCGGCGCGTTGATATCGGAGACAGTGAGCAATTGCTCGGAGAACAGGTTCGAGTTGACCAGAGTCTGGACGAGGTAATTGCCCGCAGCGGGGAAAGAAATGTTGGCGAATATGGTCACGTTGTCGGCAAATCCGTTGGCCGGTATCTGGAACGGAGAGGGAGGCGAGACGGCGACCGGATGAGCGCGGTCAGGGGTCAGTATGCGAACTTCCGAAAGGTACTGACCCTGGCCCGACCAGTGATTGAGCACCACGAACTTGAGCATCGTCACCGGCAGTTGCGGAACCTGTATCGAATAAAACACTCCCATCAGACTGAGCTTGTGATCGATTTCGAGACGAATGTCTTCGCAAAGTATCGTGTAATGAAGTCGCAGATTCGATGGTTGAGATGACATCGCCTCAATATCTCACACCGACAGCAGTCGTTCAAGGCAGGCTTTTCGTGTTCTACCAATCAGATTGAGACGATAGGGGCGGATTTGGGATTCTGAGGGTGTGGAAAACCCAAACCAGAAATACTGGATGACGGGCGGAACCGGGGCCGCGCCTTCGAGGAAAGAAGAATGCCGGTCGAAGAGAAAGCCGATGATGACCAGCTTGCAGCGGTCGTTTTTCAGGATCGTCTCAGAGCGCCGGTCTGCGCCACGCGCTGTGAACCATCGCTTTTGCATTTTCCCGCTTCGGTCTCTACAATCATCCACAGGCGAGCCCCAAATCCTAAAAACCCGGAGTATTTTTCAATGGCTGTGCATATTTTGATTCCGACTGCCCTGAGGAATCTGACAGGCGGGAGCGATCAGATCGAAGTCGCCGCCGAAACTATCGACGGGGCGCTCGACGCTCTCGTCACCGATCATCCTCAACTCAAAAAACACCTCTACAACGAGCAGGGCCAGCTTCGCAACTTTGTCAACCTCTACCTCAACGACGAAGACATCCGCTACATCGAGCGCGCAACGCCTCTAAAAGACGGCGACACTTTGAGCATCGTGCCTTCGATAGCCGGCGGCTCTGCCGACGTGGAAGACCAGGCCGGAGTAGAACTCTCTTCGGACGAAATCCTCAGATACAGCCGCCATCTCATCATGCCCGAAGTCGCCCTCGAAGGTCAGAAGAAACTCAAATCGGCGCGCGTCCTGTGCATAGGCGCGGGAGGGCTCGGCTCTCCGCTCGTGATGTACCTGGCGGCGGCAGGCATAGGCCGTCTCGGACTCGTCGATTTCGACGTAGTTGATTTTACTAATCTTCAAAGACAGATCATTCATTCGACTTCCAGCGTGGGCCGCCCTAAGCTTGAGTCGGCCCGCGAGCGCATAGCGGAGATCAATCCGTTCGTCGAAGTCGATAGCCACGAAGTCGCTCTCACTTCAGAAAACGCCTTAGATTTATTCCGCGATTACGACATCATCGTCGATGGCACAGATAATTTTCCGACCCGCTACCTGGTAAACGATGCCTGCGTGCTTACGGGCAAGCCCAACGTGTATGGGTCGATCTTCCGCTTCGAGGGGCAGGCGACTGTTTTTTATGCGAAAGAAGGCCCGTGCTATCGATGCCTCTATCCTGAGCCTCCGCCTCCGGGACTCGTGCCAAGCTGCGCCGAAGGCGGCGTGCTCGGCGTGCTTCCGGGAGTGATAGGAGTCATTCAGGCCATCGAGACCGTAAAACTCATACTCGGCAATGGCGACCCGTTGATCGGGCGGCTGGTGCTGTTTGACGCGCTCAAGATGAAGTTCCGCGAACTCAAGCTTCGCAAAAATCCCGCCTGCCCTGTGTGCGGCGAGAACCCTTCGATCCGGGAACTGATCGATTATGAAGAATTCTGCGGCGTCACTCATCAACCGCAGGTCAGCGTGGGAGCGGATTTCGAAATCACTCCGCTCGAACTCAAAGCGAAGATCGACAGCCATGACCCGTTCGTCCTGATCGATGTGCGTGAGCCTGAAGAGTACGCCATCTGTCGCATACCCGGATCGAGATTGATCCCTCGCGCGACCCTGCCCGAACGAGTGCATGAGCTTTCGAGCGCCGACGAAATAATAGTTCACTGCAAGAGCGGAGTCCGCAGCGGCATGGCCGTAGATTTCCTCAAGCAGGCGGGCTATCGCAAAGTGAAGAACCTGGTCGGCGGAATACTTCGCTGGTCGGATGATGTCGACCCGACTGTTCCCAAATATTAGTCCTTTGTCCGTCGTCTGTTGTTAAGCAAGCGGTCGAACCACTGACAACTGACAAAGGACTAATGACAAATGATAAATGACAAAACCCGAACAGAGCTTGCCCGAGGCGGTCGTCGTCGCGCTCAAAGCGGCCATAGGCCAGAGTAACGTGCTGACGACTCGCGATGAGCTTGTGGCTTTCGAGTCTGACGCGCTCACGCTTCATAAAAGCATTCCATCGGCTGTCGTCATCCCCCGCAGCGCGGAAGAAGTCGCTTCCATAGTGAAGATTCTCTCTGATGCCGGGATTCCGTTCGCGCCACGCGGGGCTGGCACTGGCATTTCAGGCGGCGCAGTCTCGCTTCAGGGCGCGGTCATCATCGAGATGGCCCGTCTCAATCGAATACTCGAAATCGATTATGAGAATCGCCTCGCGGTCGTCGAACCCGGCCTCATCAATGTTCAGTTGTCGCAGGCAACCTCTCCTTCAGGTTTTCATTACGCGCCGGACCCGTCGAGTCAGATGGCCTGCACCATCGGAGGCAACGTGGCTGAAAATTCCGGCGGCCCGCACTGCCTCAAATACGGCATGACGACCAATCACGTGCTGGGAGTGGAGGTCGTTTTGCCGACGGGCGAAATAGTCACGCTCGGCGGAAGCGGAATCGATGCGCCGGGCTACGATCTGCTCGGCTTGTTCGTGGGATCGGAAGGCACTTTCGGCATCGTCACTCAAGCGACGCTCAAACTCACCCGCCTTCCGCAGTCAATCAAGACGCTGCTCGCCGAGTTTATGACCGTCCGGGATGCCAGCCGCTCGGTGAGCGAGATAATCGCCGCAGGCATTCTTCCTGCCGCGCTTGAGATGATCGACCGATTGACTATCGAAGCGATTGAGAATTCCGTCTTCGCCGGAGGGTTCCCGACCGATGTGGCCGCGTTGTTGATAGTCGAAGTCGACGGGCTTGCCGCAGGAATTGAGCGCGACTCGGAGCGCGCTGTGGAGATATGTTTGCGCAACAACGCTCGCGCCGTCCGCGTCGCAAAAGACGAGGCGGAGCGCATGAAACTATGGGCTGCGCGCAAGCGGGCATTCGGGGCGATGGGAAGGATCAAGGCGGATTTGATGGTGCAGGACGCAGTGATTCCGCGCTCTCGATTGCCTGAAGTGCTCGACGAAATCTACGCCATAGCCGAGCGTCACCAACTTACGGTCGCCAATGTTTTTCATGCGGGCGACGGGAACCTTCATCCGAACATTAGCTTCGACGGGAGAGACCCGGATCAGGTCGAAAGAGTTGAAGCGGCTTCGAAAGAGATAATGCAACTGTGTGTGAGCGTGGGAGGCTCGATCACCGGCGAGCACGGGGTGGGGATGGACAAGATAGAATCGATGCGATTGATATTTTCCGAGAATGATCTCGAAAGAATGCTGAAGGTGAAAGAGGTCTTCAATCCCGCGGGGCTTTGCAATCCGGGCAAGGTCTTGCCGACGACCAAAACCTGCCGCTACTGCGGATTCGGGATGGAGGATTTCCGGCATAAGAAGATCGGACCGCATGGTATTATCACCGGATGAGAAGGAGGCGTTTATGAGCGCGAGAACCGACCTGTCAGGCTATTCATCAGACAACAGATTGCTTCTGGCTGTCGAAGTGAAATCGAAACGCGGCGCATCTCCCGAATGGGCTATGCAGTTTCGTGGCAACCTGCTGTCTCACTCTTTTCTGCCTGACACCCCATACTTTCTGATGGCGACCCCTGACGTATTTTTTTTGTGGAAGAATGCGGCGTCTGCCGCCCCTGACGCGCTGCCCGACTACACGCTCGATGCGAAAGAGGCGTTGGGGTCGCTCATCGATAGAGCTTCTCTTTCGCTCGAAACCATCAGCAAGCAGGGGCTTGAGTTTCTGATCGCCACCTGGTTGCAGGACTTGATACTCTCTGACCTTTCAACAGAAACGGCTCCTCCTCGTTTGCGGTGGCTTTTTGAATCGGGATTGTATGACGCCTTGAAAAACGGGCTGGTTCTTCTGGGAGAGGCAGCGTGATCGTATGCGTTGAATCAAACTTCGTTCTTGAGATCGCATTCCTGCGCGAAGAACACGAAGGCTGCCTTGAAATTCTGGGCCTCGCAGAAACACAGCATATCAGATTGACGCTCCCGGCTTTCAGTCTGGGAGAGCCTTATGAGGCGCTCGTGCGCAGACAAAAACAAAGGCAGGAGCTTCGCAACAGACTCACGGCTGAGATCAAGGAACTTTCGCGCTCAAAACCATATCAGGAAATATCCAGGGACTTTGAGGAACTGGCCAATCTGTTGACAGGAAGCAATGAGGATGAGAAGCGCAGGCTCGATGAATCGCTGAACAGAATCGTGAACGTCGCCGAGTTGATACCGACAGGGGCAAGCGTGATAAAAACCGCGATTGGTTATCAGAGATCTTCCGATCTTTCGCCGCAGGACTCCATCGTTTACGCATCGATCATCGAGCGTCTGTCAGGCGCGGCGGGCGAGCCTGCCTGCTTCATCACGAAAAACTCTAAAGACTTCGACAACCTCGATATCCAGAACGAACTGGCAAACTACAACTGCAAACTGCTCACGACCTTCAAAAACGGTCTTGGCTATATCGGCAGCCGTCCATAATAAGGAGAATGATGTCGTTCGATAAAATCGCGCAAGCATGGAAAGAAGCTCTGAAGATGGAATACTCGCCCGTCGCCATCGCTTTTTCAAACGAGCCGCCCGAAGGAGTTGAAAGAAGCCCGGAGCCGTCGCCCTCAGCCTGCACTTTCTGGCGGCGGGGACAGACGAAAGTTTTCTACGCCACTTCGGACGATCACAGCAATTGCCCGATAGGTCTGATGACGATGGGGTTTTCGCTCTCGCCGGAAAACAGCGATAAGGCTCGATCGCTCGTCTCCACGATGGCCTCGCTGCATTATTTCGATCCGTCAGAAGTCGCGCACCTGCCGACTGTCGAAAAATCGCACGAAGTCGTCGTCTACGGCCCGCTCGATCAGTTTCCCCTCGATCCCGATCTCGTATTGCTGATGCTCGACGCTTATCAGGGGATGATCGCCGCAGAAGCTATCGGGCAGGTGACGTGGGCTGAGAATCCTCAACTCGGCTTGTTTGGTCGCCCGGCATGCGCCGCTCTTGCCAGAGCCGAGCGCGGGGGCAATTCAACCATGAGTCTGGTCTGCATCGGGGCGCGAACTTACACTGATCTCGGTCAGGAAGATATGCTGCTCGTAGTTCCTTTCTCTCAACTCGCCGAAGCGACCGAACGTCTGGCCGCAGTCGTTGACGCCAACACCGCGCTGGCCGCTTATCACCGGGAGCAGAGAAGGATCATCGCGGGCGGATGAACGCAGAAAGCGGGGATGCGATTCGAGATCGATTACTGGCCATCCCCATGCGCGTTCGTATTTGAAATGTGACGCTCGACGATGTTGATAAGGGTGTTGAGTCTTGCGTCAGTCTCTTTGCCCTGCTCGATCAACGCGGCCATCTCTGCATCATTCCGGGTCAGCCGGTTTTCATGGCTCTCCACGATGTTTGTGAGGGAGAGCACAGCGTCGGCCAGATTGCGTATATGCTCGGTCGTTTGCCGCTGACTCTCTTTAAGCTCGACGATCCCTTCCTTGAGTTCCGCAATCTCGACGGTGAAGTTCGCCTGCTGCTCGACTATGAAATCCATCTGTCGCTGTATAGGGTCCTCGCTCATAAACTCCTCGCTTTCGATTTACTCGCGCTGGCCTGCGATTTTATCACAGATGCGCTCATTGCCTGCATCCTTGTAGTCGCAGGAATGAGGCTCCCACATACGTCAGCGCCCGCCCGTGCCATAGAACTTCCAGTTGGATTTGAAGTCGCGCGCGAGTTTCTGACCGGTGAGTATCGCCCGCACCATTTCCACAGGGATGCGTCCTTCTTTCAGTATCGCGTCGTGAAATGCCCGGTCGGTCATCTTTCCCGTTTCCACCAACTCGCGGTGCAGAGCGCGAAACTGCATGCCGCCGAGCAGATACGCCGCCTGATAGAGCGGGCCGTACTGACCGGCGAATGAGCGGCGCACTTCAGCCGTCGCATTGTCCACTTCATGACCGACGCGATTGACAAGCAACTCGATGCACTGCTGCGGAGTCATCTTCTCCAGATGAAAGCTCAACGAAAAAATGATCCGGGCGCAGCGGTGCATTCGCCAGAAGAGCATGCCTATTCGATTCTCAGGCGTTTTGGCGAACCCTCTGTCCCAGAGCAGCAACTCCCAGTAGAGCGCCCATCCTTCGCCCCAGAACGGCGTCGAAAACAGATTGCGATAAGGCCGGAAGCGGGCCGTCATAAACCCCTGCAGGTGATGGCCGGGTATGAGTTCGTGATGGACGGTGGCGCGCGAAAAGTGGATGTTGTTGCCTCTCATGCTCATCATCTTCGCTTCGTGCGACATGGTGTTTGTGGGATAAGAGACCTGAATCGTCTCTCCGCCCAGAAAGAACGGGCTGACCAGTTGGCGTTCGGGCGACAGCATCTCCATCCGCCACGACTCGCGGGCCAGCGGCGGCACGGTCACCAGATCGTTCTTTTCGACGTATTCAATCGCTTCCATAGCAAGCTCTCGAATCAACTGAGGCTGACGGCCCGGCTCCACATGCAGGGTCTTTACGTGCTCAAGCGCCTTGTGCCAGTCGTCGCCGTAGCCAAGCTCGCGCGATGCCTTCTTCATTTCCGATTCGCACCAGTCGAGTTCCTTGTTTGCGATGGCGATCAACTCTTCTGGCGTGTAAGGGATCATTTCGTAAGCGAGCTCGGTCATCAAAGCCTCGCGCCCGATGGGGTCGCCTATGATGTCGCTTGCGTCGCCCGGTCTCGCCGCGCCCCCGGATCGCTGAGGCCCGCCTGCTCCCTGCCCTCCCGCGCCCTGACCGCCTCCCTGACCTCTCCCGGCTCCGGGCCTGGAATCGGCTCCAGGAGCCTGTTCCGGCCTCAGACCCAGAACTCGTTCATTCAACAATGACGCATAAGCTGCGAGCGACTGATCGACTGACTTGTAAGGCTCGTCCGCCCACCAGGTGAATACCGGATCGTAGCCGTTGTAGAATCCGTACCAGCTTCTCATCATATTTCTCAGAATGCCGACCGCTCCCACTGCGCGATTGGCTACGGTCTTTTTCACCTTGATGGCCCCCGGTCTCGCTTCAGGTCTGAAACCCGCTTCGACCGCCCTCTGCGTCTCAGCGATCTGTTTGCTTAGGCGAGTGAGCAGCGCGGCGACGCGCGGAGAATCAATCGGCTCCATTCGCTTGCGCGCTTCTTCCAACTCGACCAGCGGTCTGGCAAACGGGATGAGAGCTTCCATCTCGGCAGCGCGCCTCTCCTGCTCGTCGAGCTCCCGCAGCGCGTGATCGAGATAGTTTCTGAAGAGAAGGTAATCGATACGACCGTCGAGGCTCAGAGAATCGAAATCCATTCGGTCGAGCGCGTTCAGCCATTCAGTGTAAAGCCGTTTCATTCGCGTTTGTCGCGCGCCGGAAAGCTGCGCCGTATGGAAGCGATTGAGGCTCCCCTGATCGACCGCAAATCGCTCGATCACGCCGCGCATCTCGCTTTTTGAAGAGTCGAGATCAGGCAGGGGAGCTTTTTCATCCCAAGAGAAAGCGCGCGACGCAGAGGCAAACCACCCTCCGACGACAAGCGCGACAATCAGCATTGCGACCATCAGATTCAGTCCTCGTCTCATTTTCGAAACCTCCTCGGGGAAACAGTTTTCAGTTTTCAGCGCGGTCGCGCTCTCTCACCGGCTACTTTCCAGTAGACCGCATAACGCTCGTCGATGAGTTTGTAAAACGGCACAAGAGTTACATTGCGGCTCTGTCCCGTCGTCTCGAATTCCAACCCGTGGCCGGTCGGCCTGATCCACGCGCTGAGGTTCTGAGAGTTCGTCTTCAACGATGGAGCCTCGACGGGCCTGCTTCGGTAGCGCGGAATCTGTCGAACGCCGGTCGGCTCGGCGCGCAGCACGTCGGCTGTCAAACCTTCAGTTCCCAGTTTGCCCGCCATAACGAGCGGCCCATACATCACAGCCTGCAACGTATCATCATCGGGCATCGGGTGAGCGTGCAGGCTCATGGGAAGTTTCACCTCGACTTTATCGCCGTCCTGGAACAGGCGATCCAGAACGAAGTAGCTCGATGGCGCGGCGAAGCCTTCAAGCGCGCGCCCGTTGAGTTTCACCGCGCCGCCCTGCGTGGCCCAGTAAGGCACTCGAATGCGAAGCCTGATCGGCGTCGGCTTGTCTGCGCGGATGGTGATCGCCGTAGTGTCTTCTTCGGGGAACCGGGTGTCCTGAATAACTCGAATGCCTTTTTCCGTCCAGGCGACTTCGGAACTGATGAACAGGTTTACATAAATTCCATCGTCGTCGTGAAAGTAGATGCTGTCGCCGAGCTTGGCGAATGACTCGATGCCTGAGCCGGTGCAACACCAGAAAGCATGCAGCGGCAATCCGAACAGCTTCCAGTAACCTGAAGCGAGCGGAACGTAATAAAGCGTCATGCCGTCACGGGGGTGCTGAGTTCCGAGTATGCCGTTGAACATCGCTCGCTCGTAATAATCGGCGCAGCGCGCGTCGGCGCTCCAACTGAAAAGGTGACGTGTGAGCTTGAGCATGTTGTAAGTGCAGCAGCACTCCTGCGTGTAGCCGCTCAGTTCTCCGGCGAGTTTTCCGGCGTCTGATCCCCATCGCTCCCCATTGCTCGTTCCCCCTGTGCAATAAGACCGTTTGCCCGTCACCTGACGCCAGAAGTAATCAGCTATCTCGCGGTATCGCGCCTGGCCGGTTATCTCGTAACGACGAGCCGCGCCGATTATCTTTGGGATGATGGTGTTGACGTGAAGACCTTTCAACTCATCGCGCCCTTCGGCCAGAGGCGCGAAGACCCTTTCGTGATCGAAGCGATGAGCCAGTTCGCGCCAGAGGCGATTTCCGGTGACGACGTGAAGATTGTAGAGCACATCGTTCATCCCGCCGTACTCGCGCTCAAGCACGCGCGCAAAGTGAGCCTCGCCCAGCGGGTCGACCCATCGGCGAGTCCATTCGCCGATGCCTTTCAAAACATCGAGCGCCTGCTCGTTTGCGCAGTAAGTGTGCATATCGAGCAGCCCGGCCATGATTTTGTGCAGCGTGTAAAAAGGAGCCCAGGCCGGTTTGCCTTCGCGCAATCGGTCGAAGAGTTCTTCGGGGAACGCGCTCAGATATCCGTTGCCTGTCGCCCTCTGGCACTTCGCCAGTTCAGCGACCAGGAGATTGCCTCTCGTTTTTGCCGTCTCATCGCCGAGGCTGGCGCTCATAAGCGCGCAGGCTGAAAGGTAATGACCGGTGAAGTGGCCTCGAAGCTCGTTTGCCGGTTGTTCCCATCCGCCGAGCGGCTCGGCAGAAGAAGGCAGCCCGGCGGTCAGGCGAAAAGTGTGAAGCAGGCGATCCGCGTCGAGGCTCACCACGTAGCGGCGATTCGTTTCCGCCGCGTCGAGAAAGATTCCCGGCCTGAGTCGCACACGTTCGAGTGCGAACGGACGCGCTTTGACGGGAGAGTCAGCGACAGTCAATCGCGCAAGCGGAATGGCTGCGCCCATTGCGGCGACGAAATTCCTCCTTGTTATATGCGCGGGCATGGGATGCTCCTTTCATTTTTTCTGAAGCAGTTCTTTTTCGGAAGCGACAGGAAATTTTTGCAGCAAGCCTCCCTGCCCGACCAGACGCTCGATTTCGTCAAGCTCCGAGGGCAGAAAAGAGGTGAAGTTCTCGACTCCTGTTTCAGTCACCACGACAACATCTTCATAGCGCAGGTAGATTTTTTCTTCAGGGACCCATAGCTGCGGATCGATTGAAAAAACCTGACCCGGTTTGAGCGCGTCCCGACTGTAGCCGCCGTCGTCATGAACGGCGAGTCCTACGGGGTGAGAAAAAACGCCTCCGCCAGTCGCCACGAGTTTTCGCGCCGCCTGCTCGTAAATCGGCTTTGAGAACTTCGTCCGTCGAAACACTTCTTCCATCGCCTCGCGTGCTTCTTCCATGATCGCTCTCGCTGTCACCCCCGGACGAATCCGCTTCATGATCGCGTTGCGATACTCAAGCACGAACTGTAGAAGCTCTCTCTGCTCGCGGCTGTACCTTCCATTGACTGGCCACACCCGCGCGATGTCGCTTGTGTAGTAGCCATAGTCGGGAGCGTAATCCATCAGCACCAGGTCGCCGTCTTTCAACTGCCCGTTGTTTCGATAGTAGTGGATGTTCCAGATGTTTTCCGTCCCCGCAGCGGTGATCGAGCGATAGCCTTCGAGCCGCGCGCCGCCCGCGAGGAACACATATCGGGCGACCGCGTCGAGTTGATACTCATATACTCCCGCCTTCGTGCTGCGCATCGCCTCGATCAATCCGAGGCCGGCAAGTTGCGAGGCGCGGCGAATCAGAGCCACCTCGCGAGGGCTCTTCACGCTGCGCATCTCGTCAAGCACTGGAGTGAGGTCGCGCACATCGACTCGCGGAAACCGCGTGCGCAACAGTCCCGTGAAATGCGTTTCTCTGGACGGCCTCCCGTCCCAGTAATCCGAAGCGATGGCGGCGTTGGCGGCAAGCAGTTCTCCCCGGCTCTGCGCGCTGCCTTCTGCCGGGGTGAAAAGCGTGTAGACCGCAGTCTGGCCATTGAGCAGATCGCGCATCCAGTCGTCAGTCATCGCCCGCGCGCTCAACACCGCATCGACGCCCGTGAGCGAGCGAGCGAGTTCCGCATCGTCGGCTGAAAGTATCTTGCCCTCGGCTCGCTCAAGGCTCTCGTTGCGCGGAGGCAGCAGAAGCGTCACTCGGCGGCTTCTGCCGTCGAGCAGCAGATAAGAGTGAGGAGTTTCGATCCCGCAGAGGTAATAAAACTCGTTGGTCTGTCGCGGAAAGATATAACCGTTCGTAAGCGGCATGCCCTGCACGATGGCTACGGCCTTGTCGCCGATGCGATCGAAAAGTTTCTGCCATCGCGCGCGGAATTCTTCCGGCGGAAAATGCGGCTGGTAATAAGGCGCGCTCTGACCGTAAGTCAGCCCCGCTAAAATCAACAGCAGTAAGACCGACCGCCAGCTACATTTCTTAATCATTTTCATCCCTCCCTCACTGCCGCTCGATCACCCGGCCCGACGCTTTTACATCCTGCATCGCTTTGTAGACCGGATAAACTTTTCCCGTTTCGAGATAAGCGTCCAGAAAATTCCATGCTGCCAGTCCGTCATCGCTTTCGGGTTCGAGCAGGTAAGAAGCCAGAGTCGAAAGCGGTTGCGCCGAGCGCACAAGAACGGTTCCCGCAGGAAATTCCATCGTCTCTTTTTTATAGCTGCCCTTGAGCCTGACTTCGTTATGCCCCTGAAAAGCCCGCGCGCTTCGCTTCACCTCTCCAATCACGAAGCTCTCGACCTCAGCCGTGAGCGGCGCGGTCAACTCTTCCACCGTCACGCCATGTGCGAGCAGCTTCTCGACAACCACTTTCATGCCCGCTTCCGGTCGGAAGAGATAAGCGCGCGGGGCGGCAACCGAGCGGGTTGCGACGAAAGCGCCGTAGTCGAGCATTCTGGTCGGCGTGAATTTGCCTTCGACCATGACGGTCATATCAGCGCCCGAACGCGGGTTCTTCGCTTTGGTGACTTCTCCCACCAGAATATCGACCGGCTTTGGCAGCGGCCTCATTTCATATTCGACGCCGAGTTGAAATGAAGTTCGTCGAACGGTGTCCGAATCGACGCGGCTGGTCAGTTGACGGATTTCATCCCCGTGCGAGGCCGAGTATTTGAATATCTCTTCGACCAGCGCCTCGGTGACTTTCACCCGCCCGCGAAAATCGAGATAACTGTATGCCTCAGAAAGAATGGTCAATCGATTGCGGAGTCCTATGTAGTTTTGTCCTATGCGCGGCGCGTGCGTGAATGCCTGCCACGAGCGAGCGTCCTTCTCTCCGGGTCGGGGGCGCGAGAAGTTGCCATAGAAATAAGTGCGGAACTTGTGCCGGTCGAGCATGGCGCGGGTGATTACGGGAAGCATTTTTTCCCGATGATAGCTGACGATCCTCGGATCGGAGGACGGATTGAGCGGCTGCGAGTAAGTCAGATGATAGCCGTGAAACGAGCCGTTGGTGGTGTGCAGATCGACGGTCACATGCGGGTCCCAGCGATTGAACAATCGCACCAGCGAACGGGCTTCGGGCGATTCGAGTTTCATGTAATCGCGGTTGAGATCGAGACCTGCCGAGTTTTCGCGCCTGCCGACTCCGCCGACAGGGCCGTTCTGTTCGGCGCGATTCTGAAGGCTGATTTTTTCGTTGCCGTCGGCGTTGTAGATTGGCGCGATCAGTATGATTATCCGGTCGAGCAGCGGGCGCAGATCGCCTGAGACGATGCGCCGGGCAAGGTGCTGCGCCGCCTCTTTGCCTTCGACTTCGCCCGCGTGAATGTTGCCCATTATGAAAACTATGGGCTTGCCTGAAATCCGAGCGTCGCGCGGTTGAGAGATGGGAGGATCGGCCAGGATCATCAGCGGCAGCGGGCGGCCCTCCTGCGAGTAGCCGAATGTCTCCACGCGCAATATGTCAGCGCGCTTTTGCAGTTCGCTGATGAAGCGAGTGACATCATCGTATCGACTGGTCTCTTCGTAGTTGGTGAGTTCGGGGCGCGATTTCAACGCCTCGTCCTGCGCGTGCGCATCAGCGCGCAGCAAAATAAGCAGCGAGAAGCAGGTGAGAATCAGTTTCAAAAGTCGGAAATCGGTCTGCATTTTTATCTCCGGCAGCAAGGATGAGAAGTCCACTGTCGTATCGGGCTTGAGCGCGACGGATGAAACCGCATAAGCTTGTCGCGCAGAACTGGTTCACCGCAGAGAGGCGCAAAGACGCAGAGGATCGGATGTATCCCCTACGTGCTCTGCGGTGAACCAGAAATCAATACTCTGACTCAGCGCGTCAAACGACCGTCCACTGTTCGCCACACGCCGAGAGGGTTTTCGTCTTTGAGTTCATCAGGCAACATCGAATCCGAAAAGCCCTGATAGCACACTGCTCGCGCGAAGCGATTTATCGCCCGCGTTCCCACAGAAGTGGATTGCCCGTCTGAAGTCGCAGGAAACGGGCCGCCGTGGGTCATCGCCGAACAGACTTCGACTCCGGTTGGAAAACCGTTGATGACGATCCGCCCGACTTTGTTTTCAAGCACGGCAATGAGGTCTCCGCACTCCTGCCGGTCTTCTTCCGCAGCCCACACAGTCGCCGTCAACTGGCCTTCCATCGAGCGCGCGACCGAGAGCATCTCTTCACGACTGCGATGAGCGATCAGAAGAGTCGAAGGGCCGAAGACCTCTTCGCTCAGTTCGGGATTTTCGAGAAAAGTTCGGGCATTGGTTCTAAACAACGCCGCCGTCGAGCGGCAATCGGGTGAATCCTCTTCGATCTTTTTTTTCGTTATCGTTTCAACTCTGTCGTCGCGGAAGCGAGCGCGCACGGCGGCGCTGTATGATTGCGAAATCCCCGGCGTGAGCATAGTGAAATGGTCAGCGCCATCGATCAGACCAGCGAGTCTTTCAGTGAAGCTCTGCGCCGCATCGTCGTCGGCCATCACCACGAGTCCGGGATTGGTGCAGAACTGGCCCGCGCCCAAAGTGACCGAAGTGTGCAACCCGGCGGCTATCTGATCGCCCCGCTCGCGCATCGCGCCTGCGAGAATGAAGACAGGATTGATGCTGCTCATCTCGGCATAAAACGGAATGGGGCAGGGCCGCGCGCGAACGGCTTCCATCAATGCGCGCCCGCCCGCGCGCGAGCCTGTGAAGCCGACCGCCGCAACAAGCGGATGAGTCACCAGAGACAACCCCGTTTGATTGCCTGCGCCAAAAATCAGCGAGAAGACTCCTTCGGGAAGTCCGCACTCGCGCGCGGCTTCCTGCGCGGCGAGGCCGACCATCTCAGAAGTTCCGGGATGAGCCGGGTGAGCTTTGACGATGACCGGGCAGCCTGCGGCTAAGGCGGAAGCGGTGTCGCCGCCTGCGACTGAAAAAGCGAGAGGGAAATTGCTCGCGCCGAAAACGACGACCGGCCCCAGAGGTCTGAGCATCGATCTGATGTCGGGCTTTGGCGCGGGCTGGCGCGCGGGGTCGGCGCGATCAATCCTTGCATCAACCCATGATCCTTCTTCGACGAGATCGGCGAACATTCGAAGCTGATTGCAGGTGCGAGCGGTTTCCATCTGAATGCGAGCCACAGCGAGCGCGGTCTCACGAGCGGCGCGCGAAGTGAGAGGCTCGCCGATTGATTCGATGTTGTCGGCGATTTTTCTGAGGAAAGCGGCTTTAGTTTTTCCCGACGCGCGGCCATAGACCGCAAACGCGCTGTCAGCCAGTCGAACCGCCTGATCGATTTCCGACTCAGTAGCCGAGTGATAAGCAGCAGGCAGTTTTTCGCCCGACGCCGGGGCCAGAGCGAAAAAAGTCTCTGCGCTGTCTGCTCCTCTCTGAAAACCTATGATCGATTTGCCTGTGAGTTCTGCCACTGATTGCCCCTTTCAAACCTGAATCGACGGACGGCGCTCCAATGCCGCGCGAATCGTCGCTCTCGCTTCTTCAAGTTCCGCGCCGACAAGCTCAAGTCGCGGAGGCCGCACCCGCGCGCTGCCCATGCCGATTTCCTGCTGGACTAGCTTGATGAGTTGAACGAACTTTGGCACAGTGTCCATCCTCAACAACGGCAGGAACCATTGATAAAGTTCGAATGCTTTTTCGTCTTCGCCGCTGATTGCATAGTCGAACAAATCTACGGACTCTTTCGGGAAAGCGTTGACCAGCCCCGCTATCCATCCGGTCGCGCCGACGGCTGCGGCTTCGACTATCGCGTCATCTACTCCGACAAAGAGCGAGAGGCGATCACCGACGAGAGCTCGGATCGCGGTCACGCGCCTCACATCGGTGCTCGATTCTTTGACCGCTTTCAGATTCTCGTGCTCGGCGGCAAGCTCCTCAATGTGCTCAGGAAGAAAGTCAGTGCCATAAGCTACAGGATTGTTGTAGAGCATGCACGAAAGAGGAGTCGCGCCGACGACCGCAGAAATATAAGCCTTCATCTCTCGCCAGTCGCCGCGATAAACATAAGGCGGAAGCACCATCAACCCTTCGCAGCCTGCGGCTTGAGCCGCGCGCGCAAGCTCTGTGGCTTCGCGTGTGCCGAGCGCCGAGATAGCCGCAACGACCGGCGCTCTGAGGCCAACTGCATCGATGCAGGTTTTCCAGATGGCCTTCTTTTCTTCGCTCGTCATAGTCGCGCCTTCGCCGAGCGATCCGGGCGTGACTATTCCGGTGCAGCCGCTATCGATGAGCCAGCGGCAATGCTCGGCCACGAAGCTATGATCGATTTCGAGAGATTCATCAAAGCAGGTCGTGATAGCAGGCATCACGCCTTTCCATTCCATCGTCATTCTTCAATCTCCTTGTGTGTGTGTCAGTAGCCCGCGCGCAAGCAACGATCAATCAAAGAGGCCCTCCCTGACGGTCGGGCTACTGACACATTGCGCATCCTTACAGTGCGCCTCGTCTACAGACGCGGCTGACGTTTGAGCGAGGCTTCCCAGCCGCACGGGAAAAACAGGCGGGCGCATGGATTCGACTCTCCAGCCAAAAAGAAACTCGACGGCAGGGCCGCACACCCTCGCCTGACACGGCCCCATGCCGCAGCGCGTCTGAAGCTTGGCTGCTCTCCACGAGTCATGCTCTTTCAATCGCTCGAAGTTCACATCTTCGCAGCGACACACGATGGTTTGCGCATCAGGCAGCGATTTCAATTCATCGCGCAGCGCGAAAGCGCGGTTGAGCGAATCGGCAAATCGACGATGGCCTTCCCGCTCGACGAACAGTTTTCGCGCTTCATCCCTTCTGCCCGCAGCCGCCAGACCCGCGATCCGGCCTTCGATCAGCGACAATTCAAGCCCGCCGATGCCTGTCGCTTCGCCCGCACAATAAATCCCCTCGACGGAAGTCTCCTGAAATTCATTCACCACTGCGCTCCCATCTCGCAGTTCGCATCCGAGCAGAGAAGCAAGCTCAAGGTTAGGGACGAGGTGGAATCCGCAGGCGAGATAATCGCACTCGATCCTGCGCGTCCGTCCCTTTTCGCGCAGCGTGACGCTCTGTAATTTCTCATCCCCGTCGGCGCGCGCTGGCCAGCAGTCGAAAAAATACCGAATGCCTCGCAGTTCTCTTTTCAATCTGACAGCCTGCATCGCTTTGCCCGACTGTCTGATGAGCGACCACGCAAAGCGCATCACTCGACTGCGCGGTGTCTGTTCGGCGACAGCCAGCACCTGAGCGCCGCGCTTGCTGAGATAACCCGCTACGGCCAGAAGCAGAGGCCCGCTTCCGGCGACGACGACTCTCTTGCCGCTTACCGGCAATCCTGATTTGACGAGAGCCTGAAGTCCTCCCGCGCCAAAAACATTAGGAAGCGTCCAGCCCTCGAAAGGCAGGAATCGCTCACGCGCGCCGGTGGCAAGAATCAAGCTGGAATAGTTCAGTTCATAAACGTCCTCTTCGCTTTCGGCCAGCAGCAGCCCCGGTCGAATTTGATCGAACACTCTCGCGCCGTGAATGAATCGAACATTCGAGCGTCGAATTTTTTCCAGCCATCGCGCCGCTTCAATCGTGACTGGCTTCGCATGCTCTCCTCGCCAGATTTGACCTCCCGCTCCGGCATTGTCATCGATGATGGTGACGCGATGAAGGCTTTCGGCCAGAACTGAAGCCGCAGCGATCCCGGCAGGGCCGCCGCCCACTATCAGCGCGTCGCTATCGATTTTAATCATCAGTCCTCACTCGCATTCCATCGCGGCAGAGTATCTGACAACTGCGCGAGTGCCGCCGTCCGTCAATCGTCACGCGGCATTCGAAGCAGATGCCCATGCCGCAGAGCGGGCCGCGAGGATCTCCACTGATCGACCGTCGAAAAGCGGTCACGCCCGCAATCATCACCGCCGCTGAAACCATGCACCCCTCATCGACAGTGATCGCCCGGTCATTGATGAACAGTCTTATCTCAGACATGAGCGACCTCCTCACGCGCGGGCAGAAAAGGCGCGATCGGGATAGCCGATTCCCGATCAAGCAACTGATCGATGAGCAATCTCGCCGTGCCGAGCGAAGTCGTGATTCCAAGCCCCTCGTGTCCGGTCGCAAGATAAAGATTCTCCTGCCGGGGGTGAGGGCCTATCAGCGGCAGGTTGTCCGAGGTCGCCGGTCGAAATCCCGTCCACGCGCGTATGGCGGAAATCTGTTCGAGACCGGGCAGATAGTGACAGGCGCGATCGAGCATTCGACTCAATATGCGCGATTCGACTTTCGTGTCTTCTGCTCCGTATTGCCGCGACGAGCCGATGAGCATCTGCCCTGTCCGACGCGGCTGGATGTTGAAGGCTATGGAAGCGGCGTCGTGCGAGTGCGCGCTCTTGAGATAGCCAAGCTCTACGAGTTGATGGCGAACGAATCCCGGATAGCGATCCGTGATTACCAGATGCCCTTTGCGCTTCTGCACGTCCAGCCCTGGCGTGAGCGCCGAAGACCACGCGCCCGCCGCGTTGATGGTCACGGCGGAACCGATAAAAGAACCATCGGCGAGCCTCGCGCCCTCGTCGGTGATTTCGATGACCGGTCGGCCCACCATCAAATCGGCTCCCCGCGCCTGTTTCAGGATGAACCTCGCGGCAGCGGGCGGATAGATCACGCTGTCGCCAGCAATGAGCAGCCCTCCTGCAAGTCCCGGCCTGAGATTGGGCTCCGTCTCGTAGAGAGATTTTTCATCGAGCATTTCGACCGTGATGCCGCGAGCGCGATAAAACTGTTCCTTGCGCCTGGCTTCCGTCATGTCTTCCGCGTCAGTCGCTACCCAGATCGTGCCGCATGGATCGTATTCGCCATCGAGAGGCATCTCCAGTTCATCCCACAGAGTTTGCGAATAACGGGTGAGCGCGAACTGAGCCGGGGAATCGTCCATCACTGTGATGTGGCCCATGCCTGCGGCAGTCGCGCCGCCCGCGATCATGCTGGCTTCGATGACTGCGACGCTCAGACCCTCGCGCGCGCATTCGGCTGCGCAGGCCGCGCCGACTATGCCTGCGCCGACTATCGCCACGTCATAAGACTTCCGCGTCATCTGCCAATTCCCATGCAGAATGGATCGCGCTCATCGAGTATGAGATCGGCTTCGGCGGTGATGAACGCCATGCCCGTGATGCTCGGATAAATCCTGTCATCGATGATCGAAACGCTGCCTTCGAATACGCTGCCGACGATGCTCTCCTGTCGCCACACCTGTCCCTCCGCGAGTTTTCCGTCGGCGTATAGACAGGCCATCTTTGCGCTCGTGCCGGTTCCGCAGGGCGAGCGGTCGTAAGCCTTGCCTGGACACAGCACGAAGTTTTTGCTGTCGACCTCTTCGATTGCGGAAGGGCCGAATAATTCTATGTGATCGATTTCCTGACCGCGCTCTCCGGTGACGCCCTGCGCGGAGAGCGCAAGGCGTATGCGCCAGGCGAATTCGGTCAACTCGTCGAGGTTGGCCAGCGACAGTTCCAAAGGATGATCCTCGACCAGAAAGAACCAATTGCCGCCCCAGGCGATGTCGCCGCAGACGGTTCCGTATCCCGCTACATCGACGGCGACGCGCGCAGATGTGCGAAAGCTCGGCACATTTCTGATGGTCACTTTGCCTGACTCGTCGAGGCGCGCTTCGACTGCGCCCGCAGGGGTTTCTATGCGATGAGCGCCCGGAGAGATTCGATTCAAATAAGCCAGCGTGACTACGAGGCCGATGGTTCCGTGTCCGCACATTCCGAGATAGCCCACATTATTGAAGAAGATCACTCCTGCCGCTGAACTCGAATCGACTGGCTGGCAGAGCAGCGCGCCGACTACGGCGTCCGACCCGCGCGGCTCGCAGGCGACAGCCGCGCGATAATGGTCGTAATCGTTTTTGAGCCTGTCTAATCGCTCGGCCATCGAGCCGTTGCCCAGTTCAGGGAATCCGCTGACGACCACCCGCGTAGGCTCGCCGCCGGTGTGAGAATCGATAATGTGAATACGTTTCATCCTGATGCCCGACATCATTCAAAGGCAGAATACTCCTGTCCGTCCATTAGAGCGTGTCTGCCATCTCTGGAAGCGACGGCTGTGTCAGTAGCCCGACCGTCTGGCTTGCTTGCGACACTCAAGCCCTTGCTCACGCGCGGGCTACCGACACGTCCCTCAGTTTGCAGACACGCTTTTAGTAAAACACCGGAGCGGCTGGCGTGTATTGAACGAGCGTAAGGTCGCTTGAACGCGATTAGGATTTGCGAAGCAAATCGCGGTATTGAGCCGGAGGCATGCCTATGTGCTGTTTGAAGGTGCGGGTGAGATGGCTCTGATCCGAAAAGCCGGCTTCGAGCGCGATGCGGCTCAATGGAAGATCGGTTGAGGCGAGCGACTGGCAGGCAAAATCTATTCGCCGCCGCCGGAGATAAGTTCCGATAGTGCAGTTGTAGTGTTTGTGGAAAACCTGCGAGAGATGCGCGGGATGGATGCCGACTTCCTGAGCTATTTCAGCCAGCGTGATGGGTTCGCTGAACCGGTCGTGAAGAAACTCTCTGGCGCGTTCGAGCCACAGCGGGGGCCGCGAGATCGAAGGGCAGGCGGCGGAGCGCGAGGTCTCGCCTACCATTTCGAAGATCAGTCCTTCGATCACCAGCGGGGAGATTTCATCCATTTCGAGAAATTCCCGATAGAGCCTGCGGGCCAGCACGATGAGAAGGCCGCCGTCGAAATCAGCCGAGGTGCTTATTATCCGCGAGTGCTCGCGCAGACGATCGAGCCACGAATTCTCTATCTCGACGATGAGCGAGCATCCGCCCGCGCGATTGAAATGCTCCGCGTGCGTCTCGCCTGCGGCGTGGAACAGGAAAGTCGAAGGCTGGCAGGCGCGAGTCCTGGATCCGTAGGTGGCAGTGTAGCCGCCGCGCACGACATAGCAGAAGAGGGCGTTGTCGTGGGCGTGCCTGGGCGACTGGAAGTTGGCCGCATATTGTCGCTCCCACAGGGTGAACGGGCCTGTGCGGTGACTGCGTACTCCCTTGCCGTGCAGGTCGGTGTTTGCCAATGTTACAGACATGACTTGATCTCCCACGCGCCCTTCCAATCGCGTGAGACAGATTATATCCGAACGCCCGGTTTTTGAAAGCGCATTCTTGAAGAAATCCATGTCTTCTGAAAGGCCGTCTCAGGGGTTCCTGCTCTCGGGCGGCTTGTCAGTGACCGGCCTGTCGAGCTTTTCTTCGCTCGTGACCTGAAAGCGTTTGAAGCTGGTGTAGGTGTAGGTGAGCCGCCCGTGGAGCAGCAGTTCGGGCTTACTCTTGTTTTGAAAGTGAGTGAAGAAACTGAACACGAATTTTCTGGGGGCGAGTATGCCGAAATCGCTCGGCCCGTAGTTCTGTTCGTACCGCACCAGGGTGAGCGGAGACTCTGATTTGGGATGTCGGACGATGATCTCGCGCTCTTCTCGCCATATCTGGAATGTTCGCGCATCGAGCCAGAGTGTGCCTCGCCATCGAGGCTGCGGGTCTCGAAATTCCGGAGGCAAACTGACCTTGTACGCCTCCGGAGCGCCTGTGGTCTGCTGTTGTCGAACGATTATCATTTCGGTTCCATCGACGATCTCTCTGCCTGCGACTTCGAAGCTGTAACGATGGCGATGCTTTTCCTTCAACGCCACTCCCTGATTGAGCGTGAAGCCTCTCATCCAGAATTGCAGGTCGTAGCGATAGCTCTCGCGGTTGATCCGCTCAAGCTCTTTCTCTACGGACTTGACTTTCGAAAGCCACTCGAACAAACCCATCACGCGCTGCTGGCGGTCTTTAATCGCCTTGCCATCGACCTCGCGGATGTTGTGATACTCGAAGGTGTCTTTTTGGTCGAGGCGCGACTCGTAGACTATGAAATCCGACACGATGACTCGACGCTGTTCGAGCTTGCCCGACGGGCTGAAAATCTCGGTGATTTTGGTCTCCTCAGCGGTGAGGTCTTTGAACTTCGCGCTATATTCCTCCGACTGTCGGGCTGCCTGAGTGATTATGTGTTCGGTATCGGGCGAAGATTGCCGCGCCAGCGCCAGGACTGCGATGCAGAAAATAATCAAAGGCAGCGGGATGAAATGAAACGGCTTTCTCAGTATCGAAAGCTTTGCGGCAAATGTCATAAACACACCTCCTGGGTTGGTGGTCATTTCGGCATCGGTCGTTTCAAAGAACGAGTATAGCCATTTCCTTTGCGCAAAGGCAGTCGGGCTGCGCGTCAACCACAGCGCCTTGAACTGTCCCCGGCTTTGGGAGCAGAATTGGCTCGACTATGACAGGATCGCCTTTTGAATTGAAGAGCGACCTCTTATGCTGAATAATGAGCTTGCCGGTGAAAAGATGAGCGAGGGAATAACCGATGAGCGATGAGGATAAGACCCTGATATTGCCTGAAAGCGAAGTCCCCGCAGACAAGATAACGAAGCCGGGGGTCGAAGCTATTCTTGATCGAATTAACAGTCTCGGCGATGAATTGAGAGTCGAGATTCGACAACTCCGCGAGGAATTGCGTAAGGAGATGAATGAAGGGTTTGACTTGATAAACCGCAAGCTCAGTATTCTCGCCAGTGAAGACTTGAATCGCAGGGCCGAGATAGAAAAAATTCGGGATAGAATCGCCGACCTGGAGCGCAAGGCTTCTTAGGAATATCCCCATCTGGCCGCGACAAGTTTTGCAAACGACTGTGAATCGCTTGTTGAAGAGCAGGTAGTTTCATCTAAAGCGTCTTCAGATACTCGATCACCCCTCGCTTCTGTTTCTCCGTCAAATGAAATCCGAAAGAATGCCCGCCGTTGCCCAGCCCCGGAAGAGTCGTATCGATCACCCGACGGCGAGCTTCAGCAGGAAGGTCTTTCGATGCGGGAGCCGCGAGCGATTCGACTTTCAATCCCAGATCGCGTGTGTCGTAATCCTTGATCCCTGTGCGACGGAAGTATTTCGGTCGAGCCTCACTTGTCAGCACGCCATAAACAGTCGGAACCGAGCCGTTGTGAAAATACGGAGCCGATGCCCACACCCCGTCGAGCGGCGGAGCGACATATCCCACAGCGTCTTCTTCGGCGCGGGCGTTTGCCGCAAACCACGTTCTGTTGAAATAGGCGCGAAACTCTCTGGTCAATGCCTTGATCCTCACCGGATCAGTCCCAACCTGTTCGAGCGGCACGACCCGATTCGGATACTTGCCATCCGGCCCATAAGTCCCGTGACAGGCGGCGCAGTTCTGCTCGAATACTTTTTTGCCTTCCGAGGCGAGTTTCGCGTCAACAGGCCAGGGATAACGAGGAGGCTCGATGGTTCGAAGATAGGCGAGTATGTCTTTGAAATCCGCTTCCCACGATTTGATTTTTTCGCCGCTCGGCTCGCCCATCGTGAACTGCATGATCGGGCGCGTGAAATCTCCCTTGATACCGGCATCGACATAAAGCGCGGTCTTCTTTTTCAGATGCCACCAGGGTATGGGATCGAGGTCGGCGTCCTGATACTGTCCCACAGGCATCGGAGTGGCACGCGTCGAGAGGTCTTCGTTTCGGCGTCGAAGCAGTTCTATGCTGAAGACGAAAGCGTTCGTCCGTCCTCGACTCATGCCGAAACTCATATTGATTGGCCCCTTGAGTCCGGTCAGCTTAACCACGTCTTCGTAGAGCGTCTGCATGTCGAGTTCCGAGTTGGGAGTCCCGATGAAACTTTCGCCTGTGCCGGGAAGACGACCGCCGTGACACAGCATGCAGGTCTGCACCCATCCCATCTGAGTGGAGACGAACTGCATAGGCGCTCCGCCGTTTTCATAAGGCGCTTCCGAAAAACCGTATCGCTCAAGTGTGAGCGCGCGAATGCGGGCCGGGTCTTCAGGGTTTATTTTCGATTTCCACTCCGGCTCCCATACAGTCCACAGGCGCGAGAACATTTTCTCGTTGAGCAGAGGGAACCCGTAAGGCCGATGGGTGAGGTTGTATCGCCCCCGCTCGGCTGCCGTCATCTCCGATGCCCGGTTTCCGTCGGCAAACGCTACGAAAACGAGCGCAGAAAAAAGAAAGACTGCGACGAACAATCGCTTCATCAACATAACTCCTCCCAAAAAGCTATAGACTTCAAGAAAAAGAAGTTGGTAGTCCCGCCTTGAGGCGGAAGTATTAGCAGGCGAAACTTCCGCCTCAAGCCGGTACTACGAACGAAAACATTTTCTTGATCACTATAGAGCAGGCTTGAAACCTGCGGGTTCCCCAAATTTTCATGCCTTCCATGTATCAACAGGCTGCCAGCCTGTTGTACATCGAATCAATCAAACAACTGACCAGTGACAAAGGACAAATGACAAGCTACAGCTTCTCCTGCTTGACGATGATCTCCTTCATGATCTCAGACGAGCCTGCGCCGATGGTGTGCAGTCGCACGTCGCGCCAGAAGCGACTGATCGGATAGTCGGTCGTGTAGCCGAATCCGCCGAATATCTGCAAACAGTCGTAGGCCACTTTCTGCGCAAGCTCGCTCGTAAAGAGTTTGGCCATCGTTATCTCGCGCACCGCCGCCTGTCCGTGATTGACAAGATCGAGCGCGCGATAGGTCAGCCATTTTGCCGCCTCGATGCTCGTCAAATGCTCGGCGAAGCGATGACGCCACACCTGATATTCTCCGACCGGCTTGCCGAAGGCCATGCGCTCTCTGCCGTATGCAATGGCCCACTCCATGGCCCGCTCCATCGAGCTTACAGCGCCGATGGCCGAAGCCAGTCGCTCGCCCTGGAAGTTGTGCATCGTGTAATAAAAACCCTTGTTCAGTTCTCCCAGCACGTAGCGCGCCGGTATGCGACAGTTGTCGAAGAAAAGCTCTGCGGTGTCTGATGACAGGTTGCCGACTTTCTTCAACTTCTTGCCTACGGAAAAACCTTTCACGTCTGTCGGGAAGAGAACCATCGAGACGCCCTTGTAGCGGTCTTCGGCGGTGCGCACGGCGAGTATCATGAAATCAGCGCGCGTGCCGTTGGTGATCCACAGCTTCTGGCCTGAGATGACCAGTTCATCGCCTTCTGTGCGCGCCCGCGTGGTGAGCGCGGCAACGTCCGACCCGCCGCCCGGCTCGCTGATTCCGAGCGCGGCTATGCGGTCTCCGGCTATTGCCGGGCGCAAAAACTCTTCCTTCTGCTCATCGGTTCCGAGCTCGTCGAGCACAGGCAGAGTGATATCGGATTGCACCATCAAGGCCATTCCCACTCCGCCATTGTTTGCGTAGGAGAGACCTTCGAGATATGCGGCAGTCGCCCACCAGTCGAGTCCGCTGCCTCCGTATCGGGGATCGAGGCGGATGCCGAAGAGTCCGAGTTCGCCCGCTTTTTTGAAAAGGTCTTTCGGAAATATTCCGGCTTCGTCCCACTCCTCGGCGTGCGGAGTGATTTCATTGAGGCAGAACTGCCTGACCGTATCGCGCAGCATGAAGTGTTCTTCGTTGAAGTAAGGGTATTCGGGATTGGTGGCCTTTTTGATTGCCTGTGCCATAAGGGATTCCTCCAGGGTTATTTTTGCAACAGTGTTTGAAACTCGGTTGAAGAAGCGTCCGGGACCGTCGCGCCGACCACTCAACTTTGAAGGAACTGGCTGTCGAACTCAACCCTTTTATTCGGCAGCGGCGATCTGCACCAGCGGCTCGCCCGGAGCGACCACCTGGCCCACCTTGACCAGTATCGCTTCGATCAGTCCGTCCGAAGCTGCCTTGATGGTCTGCTCCATCTTCATCGCTTCAAGGATTATGAGCGCGTCGCCCGCCGCGACCCGCTGGCCTTCGGCCACCAGAATCTTCAACACCTGGCCGGGCATCTGCGCGTTGGCCGTCTCATGCTCGGCAGCCGCGTGACGCTGAGGATAACGGTCGAGTCTTAGGACTGCTCGCGCCGCATCCATCGAATGAACATAGAAAATATCGCCCGCTTCCACGACGCGGAACTCGCGCTGAATGCCGTCGAGCGAAAGGCGAATTCGGCCCGGCTCGCATGATAACACCCGCGCTTCGATCTGCCACTCCCCGCAACCGGCCTGATAAACATCGTCGCGGAGGCAGCGATATGAAACCTCGAAGGCTTCTTCTCCAATCTGAAATCTGATCGAAGGGTCGCGGTAAGGGTTGTTGCGATAAGCGGTCGGTATGCGCGGAAGCGTTTTGTTTTCGGCGCGCCAACTCTTTTGCAGATACATCGCAACGATGATGGCCGCCTGCGCGTCGATTGCCTCATCCTTCACGCCGACAAGCGCGCCGAGATGCTCGCGGATGAATCCGGTGTGTACGTCTCCTCGACGGAAATCTTCCGTCTCAAGAAGTCGAATCAGAAAATCGCGGTTCGTCTGCGCGCCCTGAACCGACAACTGCTTCAAACCATAAACCAGCCGCCGAATCGCAGCCTCGCGGGTTTCTCCGCGCGCTATCAGCTTTGCAAGCATCGGGTCATAGTGAATCCCTGTCTCAGTCCCCGTTCCGATTCCCGTATCGACGCGCAACCCGTCATCGAGCGCAGGCAGATGCCAGTCGCAGATTTTCCCCGTAGCAGGCAGGAAATCATTGTCCGGGTCTTCGGCATAAAGCCGCGCTTCGATTGCGTGACTTCTTGAAATGACATCTTCCTGTTTCACACTGAGCGGTTTTCCTTCGGCGACTTCAATCTGAAGGCGGACGAGATCGAGCCCCGTAATCATTTCTGTGACGGGGTGCTCGACCTGAAGACGGGTGTTGACCTCGATGAAATAGAACTCGCCTTCGGGCGAGAGTATGAACTCGACTGTCCCGGCATTCGAGTAACCTATCGCCCGCCCGGCGGCGAGGGCCGCTTCGCCCATTCGCTTGCGGAGATCAGGGGTGAGAGCAGGCGAAGGACTCTCTTCAATGATCTTCTGATGTCGTCGCTGAATCGAGCAATCGCGCTCGAAGAGGTGAATCAGGTTTCCGTGAGTGTCGCCGAAAATCTGGAATTCGATGTGACGGGCGCGGTCGATATATTTCTCAAGAAGCAGCGAGCCGTCGCCGAACGCTTTTTCCGACTCGCGCGCTGCTGACCGGATCGCGTCCTCAAGCTCTCCGGCTTCATTCACGACGCGCATCCCTTTGCCGCCTCCGCCCGCAGAGGCTTTTATCAACACGGGCAATCCGATCTCGATCGCTTTTGCCTTGAGGGTCTCGACGCTTTGATCCTCTCCGTCATAGCCCGGCACGACTCTCACGCCGGCGCGAGACATCAACTGCCGCGCTGTGCTTTTGAGTCCCATCTGTCGAATCGCGTCCGCCGAAGGGCCGATGAAAACGATTCCCGCGTCGGCACACGCTTCAGCAAATTCGGCATTTTCGGCCAGAAATCCATAGCCCGGATGAATCGCATCCGCTTTCGTTCGCCGCGACGCTTCGATTATTTTTTCGATGTGAAGATAAGAATCCTTCGCCGCTGCCGGCCCGATGCGAACGGCTTCATCAGCGAACCGCGCATGCGGGGAATTTGCATCAGCATCCGAATAGACGGCAACCGTAGCGATGCCCATCCTGCGACACGCGCGAATGACGCGGACAGCTATCTCTCCGCGATTGGCTATGAGGATTTTGCGAAATGATTTTCCGGTCATTTTTCCAAAAGCGATGCGCTCGGCTTTAAGTGTCAGGTTAAGAAGCTTTCCGCGGAGAATGAAAGTTGTAAATCAAGTAACCTGATGCTCTGCCATCTACATCATTGGTCGGCAAAAATCTTGCTCCGCAAATCACCTTGCCAACAGCCTCTCGCAGTATAACGGCTCCTGTTTGGATTCTTGCCCACTCAATAACGCCAGTGTTGATATTGATGACTACTTCAGCCTTTACTTCACCAGTTATGCCTTTTCTTTTTGCTTCGACAGGGTATATCGGTTTAGGCATTTTCATAGCCTTGCCATTGAGAATTCCGAGCCGAAATGTTACATCCGGTTTTGGTTTGTCGTTAGCGAGACAGCCTGCATCCGCGCTCTCCTTTTGTTCTTGCCTCCGCCCCTCGATGCGATCTGTCTGAGATGCTGCTTGTTCCGTGAAGATTGAGCAACAAACCAGAATGCAAAATATTATTAAACGGATCATCAAAGGCAAGAAAGTTGTTTTGTTACTCATGATTCGTTTGGACACCTTTGGGGGAAAACAGTTCCGCCTGTCCCCCTCTTTCAATGCCGAAACACTCCCCATTCCATCGTGCCTTCTACGGGCCGGTTGTAGGCGGCTGAAAGCGAGATTGCCAGAACGGTTCGCGTCTCTCGCGGGTCGATTATGCCGTCGTCCCACAGCCTGGCCGTAGCGAAGTAAGAATCAGACTCGCGCGTGATCTGGTCTTCCAACATCTTCCTCATCATAGTCACTTCCATATCGTTTACCGGCACGCCCTGTTTTGCGGCGGCATCGCGCTTGATGATTTCCATCACCCCCGACAACTGCTGAGGCCCCATCACTGCTATGCGATGACTGGGCCAGGTGAACAAAAACCTCGGCTCGTAAGCACGCCCGCACATCGCATAATTTCCCGCCCCGTACGAACCGCCGATCATGATGGTGATTGCCGGAACGGTCGAGTTCGACACTGCATTGATAAGCTTTGCGCCGTTGCGGATGATTCCCTGTTCTTCATAAGCGCGGCCCACCATGAAACCGGTGATGTTCTGCAAAAAGACCAGCGGGATGTCCTGTTGATTGCAAAGCTGTATGAACTGCGCGCCCTTGTTTGCCGATTCCGAAATCAACACGCCGTTGTTGGCCAGTATTCCGACCTGAAAACCGTGAATGTGAGCGAAGCCCGTAACGAGTGTTGTGCCGTATCTGGCTTTGAACTCATCGAACCGTGACCCATCGACTATGCGGGCGATCACTTCGCGCGCTTCGAACGGAACGCGAATGTCTGCTGAAGCGATGCCCAGCAATTCATCCATGTCGTAGATCGGCTCTTCGACTGCTTTGAGTCGCGGCCTGGGCGGAGGATCGGAGTAATGGCTTACGATGTCGCGCGCCTGTCGCAGTCCATCGAGTTCGTCTTCGGCCAGATAATCCGAAAGCCCTGACACGCGCGAGTGCATTTCCGCGCCGCCGAGCGATTCTTCATCGACTATTTCGCCCGTTGCCATCTTCACCAGAGGCGGCCCGCCCAGGAAAACCTGAGCCTGCCGCTTGACCATTATCACGTAATCAGACATGCCGGGCAGGTACGCCCCGCCTGCCGTCGAGTTGCCGAACACGACCGAGATGCTCGGTATTCGCTCCTTCGAGCGGCGGGTGATTTCTCGAAAGCCTCGACCGCCGGGGACGAATATCTTCGCCTGAACCGGAAGGTCTGCGCCTGCCGATTCGACAAGCGATATTGAAGGCAATCGATTCTGGAATCCGACATCTGAAAGGCGGCGATTTTTCAACTGTCCGATTTCGCTCACCGCCCCGCCTTTGACTGTGGCTTCGTTGGCGACGATGATGCACTCTCGCCCTGAGACCAGTCCTATGCCTCCGACCGTTCCCGCTCCTGGAAATTCGTTTTCAATGCCTATGCCTGCAAGCGGCGCGATCTCCAGAAAGTAAGACCCCTCGTCGAGCAGCATCTCTATGCGCTCGCGGGGAAGCAGGCGACCACGCGCGAGATGTCGTTTGACATACTTTTCTCCGCCGCCTGTCGTAGTCGATGCGAGAGCGGCTCGGAGCTTTTCAACGCTTTCGAGATTTGCGGCGTAGTTGGCCCGGTAGGTGTCGGAGTTTTTGTCCGTGTGCGATTTTATAGGTTGCATAGTCGTTGACGGCTTAAAAAGTTTTTGAGACAGTACTGAACCGAGTTCTGATTGTCAATCCACCGAAGGACGCGCAATGAAAACCATTCGCATCGCCAACGGTCAGGGCTTCTGGGGCGACTGGCTCGAAGCGCCTGCGCAGTTAGTCGAACGCGGGCCGATAGATTACCTCACGCTCGATTATCTGGCCGAAATCACCATGTCGATCATGCAGAAACAGAAGTCGCGCGATCCTCGCCTGGGGTTTGCGCTCGACTTCGTTCCTGTGATGGCGCGCGTGCTTCCCCGTTGCGTCGAGGGCAATATCAAAGTCGTGGCAAATGCCGGAGGCGTCAATCCTCATGGCTGCGCTGCGGCTGTCTCCGAGACAGCGCACAAACTTGGCCTTGCGGTGAAGATCGGCGTTGTCGCGGGCGATGACATAATGGATCGCCTTGATGAGATGATCGCCGAAGGGATCGAATTCAAAAACCTCGACACCGGCGAACCGCTGTCGACGATCAGAGAAAAAGTGCAGAGCGCCAATGTCTACTTAGGCGCGGCTCCGATTGCCGAAGCTCTTGATCTTGGTGCGCAGATAGTCATCACCGGTCGATGCACTGACACAGGGCTTGCGCTCGGGCCGATGATGCATGAATTCAAATGGGAGGACTGGAATCGGCTTGCTTCGGGAACCATCGCCGGACACATCATCGAATGCGGCGCGCAGACTACGGGCGGCAACTGTCAGATCGCGTGGGAAGAGATACCTGACCTGTGGGACATCGGCTATCCAATCGTCGAAGCGTGCGAAGACGGGACTTTCACTGTGACCAAGCACGCGGGCACGGGCGGACGAGTGACAGTTGCCTCGGTCAAAGAGCAGTTGATGTACGAGATGGGCGACCCGCAAGAGTATATCACGCCCGACTGCATAGCCGATTTCACTACGATCCGACTTGAGCAGACGGGAGATAATCGCGTGCGCGTGTCGGGAGTCGGAGGGAGAGCGGCGACCGAGTTTTATAAAGTATCGATCAGCTACTCTGCCGGATATAAAGCTGCAGGCTCGTTGATTTATTCGTGGCCCGATGCATATAAAAAAGCGAAGGCTGCTGATCAGATGCTTCGCCGTCGTCTGGAGGCGCTGGGACTCAGATTCGACGCGATGCTCTCGCAATTCATAGGCGTCGATGCGTGTCACGGCGAGATTGCGGGCGAGCCGTCATCAGATATTGCTGAAGTGTTGTTGCGCGTCGCGGTGCGTTCGGAAAACAAAGCTATGGTCGAGCGGTTCACAAAAGAGCTTGCTCCTTTGGGACTAAGCGGCCCGCCTGCGGTTTGCGGACTTGGAAGCGGCAGGCCGAAAGTGGAAGAGATAGTAGCCTACTGGCCCGCGCTGATGCCGAAATCTGCAATCGCGCCGAAGGTGGAAATTCTCTGACGAGCTAATCCTCTCTGACTATCGCGTAGATGAATTCATCCATTGTCTGATTGTCTTTGGTGACCGCTTTGCGGAGTCGCGCTTCGAGTTGAAAGCCCGCTTTTTCGAGCACGCGCATCGATGCCGGATTCCATTCAAGCACTCCGGCGTAGAGGCGACACAGATCGAAATTCTCAAACGCATAATCGACTATCGCGCGGACGGCTTCCGTCACTATCCCTCGACCCCAGAATTCTTCTCCGAGCCAGTAGCCGATTTCCGCCGAACGACTATAAATATCTTCTTTCAAAATCATCCCCACCCCGCCCACTGCCGCTCCGTCGACGACGATGGCGAAGTTCGTTATAGAGTCAGGCGGATTGGCTCCCTTTATCCACTCAACCGCATCGTCCATCGTGTAAGGGTGAGGGAAGGCGTCGCGCACGTTGAGCCAGATTTTCCGATTGTTGGCGTGATGAATCAGAGACTCTTCATCTCCCTGCTGCCAGGGGCGAAGCGCGCAACGGCTGAGACGGATTTCCATAAATCATCTCTCTCAAATTCGAGTTTAGACTATCGAGAAAATCTGTGACCAGTGAAGACGGCGATAAATGGCTTGCATCTACCGCCGTCAGGCGGTGTTAT
>CAZPQE010000002.1:0-37689 GCA_964588615.1 uncultured Clostridia bacterium
AAGCAGTTTTTTTACAACCGGTGTTGAAATACATTACATTTTCCTCACTCGATGGATTTCGGCAGGAAACCGGCGAAGAATAATGACACAGATGACAAAGGACGAGGCAGGGGAGTGATTGAGACGACTCTGGCTCTTTGAGCAGCCGGATCATAGTCATTGCGCCCTGCGACAAATCGCGCCCTGAGAGGAATGTGTTGCTTGACAGCCCCGAAGGTCCTTTCGTACCATTTGGCTTCGGTTTGACAAGGGGCTGTAGCTCAGCTGGCAGAGCGCCTGGTTCGCAATCAGGAGGCCAGGGGTTCGATCCCCCTCAGCTCCATCTTTCGTTTCAATCTGCGGGAGGCTTCAGAGCTTCCCGCTTTTTCTTTTTATCGCTTGCGCTGCTCGCTTCTTCTTATGCGCTCGATGTCAGGGTCGCGGAGGCGCTGGCGGTCCGTATGCGCTTCTTCAGCCTCGCTCCTGCCGCTGGCCCGGCGGAGCAGGCTCAATGCGCGGTCTCGCACCTTCTTTATTTCTTTCCGCCCGTCTTCGAATTCTATTTCCACCGCCGCATCGTCGCCCGATCCCAGGAGACGGGCTATCGTTCCATAAAGCATCCCTCCGGGCATCGCGTAGCTCACTTCATCGCCTGTATGAAAACTGGTGGTTCGCGGTTTGTTCATACTCGATCCTCTTTCTGTCGTCGCGCCTTCTGCTGCTGCATACGCGCCGCGCCGCAGCGCGGACAAGTCCACTTGCGCTGCTTATGATGGCTGCGCTTCTTCTCGACCATCTTAATTCTGCACCTCCGACAGGTCAATTCCGCCCTCGGTTGTCGTTGAGCGAGCGGGATTCCGTAGCATTCACCCAGTCCTCGTCGAATACCCTCTCGATGCGCCGAGCCATCACCGGGTCTTCGATTATGACGCCGACCTCGCGCCGCCGATCCAGACTGGTTTTTCTAAGGTTCTGGCTGCCCACGAAAAAGCGCCCGCCATCGACGACGACGCACTTGGCATGGAGCTTGAACCGGGCCAGCTTGCGCGCGTGAAAATTCGGAACCACCTCGTCGTAAAATGCCTCGTTGCTGATCGCCTTGATGTCGACCCCGGCAGCAGCCTTGCGCAGCAGCAATCCCATCACCTCCTGATCCTGAAGCTTGGCGTCCATGATCCTGATAGTACGGCTGGCAGAACTAAGAAGCCTTAAAAGCTTCCTGCGGCTGTTGTCAGGGCTGATGACCAGAGGGGTGTTGACCGGATGGAACTGGCGCCCCTGCCAGTCGGCGTCAAAGAGCCGATTAAGCTCGGTGGCGATCTGATGATCCTTCAACAGCAGTCCGAAATCGCGCGCATAGTGCAGGTTTTTCTGTGTGGCATTGAAGGTGAGGATGAGCGCCTGGGCATCGTCTACGGTCATGAACTTGTAGTGATATCTATGGATGTTATCATCCTTCGAGCGGGGAGATTTGACTTCGACTCCGAGTTTCACCAGATCGTCGGCCAGCTTCTTGTTGCGCTTGATCCACCCCTTCGATTCTCTGGCCACCAGCGCCTGCACCCTGACCCGTCGCCCGACCGCCGCGCTCAATGCGTCTCGGACTATCGGATCGTCCATGCGGAATATGGTCATCTTGATGGTGTGGCGCGCGTGATCTATCGCGTCGACTATGGGGAAAAAGCTGTCTCCGGGCTGAATGATGAGTGAGAGATTCTGAACCTGTGTATAAAACTCCATCGGCGTCCGGGATTCCTCGAAGTCAGCTTTTATCACACGCCTGCCGCCAAGTCCAGACTTTGCCGAATGAGGAGTGACGAATGCGGAGTGCGGAATGCCTAATAAAGAGAGTTCTTCCCTGTTCCAAATTCGCATTCCGAATAATGTCTGGCCGCGAGCCTGAAGTCGAAACTTGTCGGCCTGCCTCCGGGTCTATAGAATGCGTTAGGGGATGGGTTGAATTCCGAATCCTCCGTGCGAAACCCTTATGGCCGTATCGACGAAAGGAACAACGAAAGGAAAACGCTCGCGGGGGCGCAGAGAGCCTGATCTGCTGTCGGCGATACTCGACACGGCAGGAGCACTGATAGTCGTGCTTGACAGAGAGGGGCGCATAGTTCGATTCAATCGCGCATGCGAACAAACCACCGGCTACAGCCAGAAGGAAATCATCGGTTGCCGGGTGTGGGACCTCTTCCTCGCGCCTGAAGAAATCGAGCCGGTCAAACAGGTCTTCGACTCGCTCAGAGATGGCCAGTGGCCGAGTCATTTTGAAAATCACTGGCTCACAAAAAGCGGCCAGCGTCGTCTCATCTCCTGGAGCAACAGCGTCGCTGCCGGCCAAGACGGCCTGCCCGAATGGATCATCGGCGTCGGAATAGATATCACCGAACGCAAACAGGCTGAAGAATCGCTCAGGAGGTCTCACAAGGAACTGGCCGATATACAGTTCGCCCTCGACGAAAGCTCCATAGTTGCCATAACCGATCAGCGAGGCATAATCAATTTCGCCAACGACAAGTTCTGCGAGATTTCCCGGTATTCCCGCCAGGAACTTCTGGGTCAGGATCACCGGATCATCAACTCCGGCTATCATTCGAAGGAATTCATGCGCGATCTGTGGACGACCATCGCAGGCGGACGAGTCTGGAAAGGCGAGTTGAGGAACCGCGCCAAAGACGGCTCCATTTACTGGGTCGATACCACGATAGTCCCGTTCCTCAACGAAAGAGGAAAGCCATACCAGTACGTCGCTATCCGAAACGACATCACCGAGCGCAAAAAGGTCGAAGAGAGACTTCATCAGCAGGCGACGCTGCTCGACCACGCGCTCGAAGCCATCCTGGTGCGCGACCTCGATGACCGAATACTGTTCTGGAACAGGGGAGCCGAACGCATCTACGGATGGTCGGCAAATGAAGCCGTCGGCAGAAACATTACCACCCTTCTTTATCGCGGAAGCCTCTCTCAGTATCAGAAAGCCAAGCGCGAATTGTTCGAGCGCGGAGAATGGAGCGGGGAACTCCGACACGTCACCAAAGACGAAAGGGATATCATGGTCGAAAGCCACTGGACGCTGGTCGGCGACGAAAACAATCGGCCCAAATCCATTCTTGTAATCAACTCGGACATCACTGAAAAGAAGAAACTCGAAGCCCAGTTCCTCCGCGCCCAGCGAATGGAGAGCATAGGCACGCTTGCAGGAGGCATCGCCCATGACCTCAACAATATTCTCTCGCCCATCATGATGGCCCTTCGAATGTTCCAGATGCGCTTTGCCGACGAAGAGAGCCAGCGCCTTCTGGCGATGCTTCAGAAGAGCGCCGAGCGCGGGGCCGGACTCGTCAGCCAGGTGCTTTCATTTGCGCGCGGCATCGAGGGCGAGCGCATTATACTTCAGCCCAAACACATCATTAAGGAAATCGCCCGAATTCTCAAAGACACATTGCCCAAGTCCATCGAGATCGATTTTTCTATCCCTGACGAACTGAGCGCGATCGTCGGAGACGCCACTCAACTGCATCAGGTGTTGATGAACCTCTGCGTCAACGCGCGAGACGCCATGCCGCAGGGCGGACGAATCTCGATCAGGGCCGAAGACGCGACGCTCGATGAGCACTACGCGCGGATGATACTGGAAGCCAGGCCGGGCCGTTATGTGTGCATCACGGTAGCAGACACCGGAATGGGCATTCCTGAAACCAATATCGATAAGATATTCGAGCCGTTCTTTACGACCAAGAAACAGGGAGAAGGAACAGGGTTGGGGCTTTCGACCGTGCTGGGGATTGTCAGAAGCCATGGAGGATTCGTCAACGTCTACAGCGAGATCGGGCGAGGAACCGAATTCAGGATTTACATACCGGCAGCCGAAGTTGCGCAGCAGGCAAAGACCAGAGAGATTCAGGATGACCTCCCTCGCGGACAGGGGCAGATGATTCTCGTAGTCGATGACGAAGCGGCCATCCGGGAAATAGCCAAAGGAACGCTCGAATCCTACGGCTACCAGGTCATGACTGCCTCAGACGGCACTGAGGCTGTGGCCATCTATGCCCAGCGCCGCGATTCCATCAGCCTTGTGGTGACCGATATGGGCATGCCTTATATGGACGGAGTGGCAACCATTCGCGCCCTTCAGAAGATGAATCCGCAGGTGAAGATCATAGCAACCAGCGGGCTGAAATCCGAAGGCAAAAACTCAGAGGCCCTGGCTCTCGGCATCACTACCTTCCTCCCCAAACCCTACACTGCCGACAAACTTCTCAAGGCGCTTTCTAACATGATCGCCGATAACTGAATGCGGAATGGGGGAAAGCTCTCTTTATTCGACATCCCGCATACGGAATTGAGGCGGATTATTTCGCAGCCTGTCGCTCGCAGTGCGGGAATCACCCCACCCCCTGGTCATCCCGCTGAAAAAAACAAGCCCCTTGCCGCAGGCATATCCCTTGCTAGACTTCAAAGAAGGAGTGTCATTATGCGCACAGCTATCGAAAGAACTCTTTCAAACCAGAGGCTCCTGAGACAGGTTCAGCAGAAGCTTGAGTCTGAGCAGCGCGAAATAACCGCCGCGCTCGACCTCGAACTGCATCCGGGCGAGGAACTGGCAGAAGGGTGGCAGGAGATAGACTCGCCTGCCGAACGCGAACTGCGCGAAGTAGAGTACCTGCATCGTGAGAGACTAATTCAACGACTTCGGCTGATCGCAGATGCGTTGGAGCGGATCGATGAGGGGAGCTACGGCCTGTGCCTTGAGTGCGGAAAGAAGATCGCAAGGAAGCGACTGAAAAATGATCCGGCAACCGCTCTGTGTCTTGCGTGTCGGCAGGCATCCGAAAAGAGCGCCCCCAGACCCACGCTCTGATCTGCTCCGAGAACCATCCGACATGGAGGTGAGCATGCGCACAAGTAAGCGATACACCAACACGACTTTCACTAAACGAGTAGATCACGCAGGACGCCCGCCGCTCAAGCCTGCCGAACCTGCGGTCTGTAAACAGTGCGGAGCGGTCTACCGGCATCAGCGATGGTCTGAGTCTGTGCTTGAGCCGGCTGCCTGCGCGGACGTAAGATGGCATCCGTCGGTGAGAATCCTGTGCCCGGCCTGCAAACAGATCGAAGAGGGAGTCCCGGCGGGGTTTGTCTATCTCGACGGGAATTTCCTCGCCGAGCACGGCGAGGACCTCCAACGACTGCTGCGCAACGAGGCAAAGAGAGCGGAGGAAGACAACCCGCTCGCCCGAATTCTCAAGATAGACAACCGAGACTCGGAGAGGCTGACGGTCGAGACCACCACCGAACATCTCGCGCAGAGGCTCGGACACGCGCTCGAAAAAGCCTACGGCGGAGATGTTCACTATGGCTTTTCGCACGAAAACAAAATCGCCCGCGTGTGGTGGCATCGCGACTGAATGATTATGTCCAGGCGATTCAGGAACCGAGAAGAAGCGGGCCGCCAGCTTGCTGAAAGACTGGCTGCTTACGGCGGGCGCGAGGATGCGCTAATACTCGCTCTCCCGCGCGGCGGCGTCCCTGTCGCATACGAAGTGGCGCGCTCTCTCGGCCTGCCATTAGACGTTTACCTCGTCCGCAAACTGGGAGTGCCAGGACAGGAAGAACTGGCCATGGGGGCCATCTCTTCAGGCGGCATCTGCGTGCTCAATGAAGATGTGGTCAGGGGTCTCGACATCCCGCCTGAAGTCATCTCGGCGGTTGCCGCGATGGAGATGAAAGAGCTCGCGCGGCGCGAAGTTGTCTATCGAGGCGACAGGCCATTTCCTTCAATCGAACGGAAGACGGTCATACTCATCGATGACGGGATTGCGACAGGATCGACTGTGCGCGCGGCAATAGAATCGCTCCGGCGACAAAGGCCCGCAAGAGTGGTCGTCGCCGTTCCCGTAGCTCCTCCTTCGACTTGCTTCGAGATACGACAGGAGGTCGATGAGATGGTATGCCTGCTGGTTCCTGAAGCGTTCGAGGGGGTTGGCCGCTGGTACGAAGACTTCTCTCAAACCTCGGACGATGAGGTGAGAACATTGCTTGCCTGCGCCCGCGCGTCGAACCAGTTGCATGATTGACTCGGCTCATCGGTACATATAGGTCGAGCTTTTTTTCTGATTCCACTCGACGCTATCGACGTGATCGACGTCGGAAGCGAATATCTCTTCGCTCAACCGCTCGGTGCTGAGGCCGGGATTGACCTTGACCAGGTAAACGATCTTTCCCATGAGGTTAGCTTCATCCTGATAATCCAGTTCTCTTATCTCCGCCTTGAAGTGATGGCGGTCGAATATCTGCTTGAGCTTTTCGTGAGTCACATCCGTGTCGTGGGTTCTTATCTTGAGTTCCAGAGTGCGGTGAATCTGGGCAGGTTCGAAGAGTTCGAGGACGGAAAGCAGCAGCAGCACGAACAGGCTGAAGATTATTGCGAGTTCCCATTTGCCCACGCCCGTCGATAGCCCTATGCCGAGGCTCACCAGAAGGACGGTGATTTCCTTTGGGTCGCGGATGTTTGTGCGAAACCGCACCAGCGCGGCTGCGGCGAATATTCCGAAGGCGCGAGCGGCGTTGTCAGCCACGACCATCATCAGCGCCGAGGCGACTACAGCCAGAAGTATCTGAGTCTGGGCAACGTAAGGGTTGCGCTGAAGGATAGGGCTTTGCCTGTGAGGACGGAAGGCGAGCAAAGAGGCGAGAAAAGCGGCAAGGGTGAGCCTGAGAGTTACTTTCGCCATCGTCACCTTCCAGCTTTCCTGCCCGGAGGCAGATGGGTCGCTGTCGGAGCCGAACATCAGCGAGAAAAACGGGTCTTCTTTCTCCGGCGACTGGCTCGATAGCTGCTCTGAGGTTTGCGTCTGAGTTTTTCCGAACCAATGATAGGAGGCCAGGCCCATGGCGGTAATCAATACAAGCAGTCCCCAGAGAATGAAGCCTCTGGCGCTTGCCCATCCTTTTTCGAAAGTGTCCTGACAGGAAGGATCGGTGATGCTCTTTGTTTTTTTCATTTTCCATCCAGCCCAATTCGAAACTTACGCGCGCACGAGCAAAATGCAATCAATATGCCCGCGCGATCGGGGCTGGAGCGTGGATGCGGATTTGCCAGCCTCCGGTTTCAGGGCGATGAAGTTCGTAGTCCCGCCTTGAGGCGGAAATCTCAGGAGTGAAACTTCGGCCTCAAGGCGTTGACGAATCGGGCCAGGGTTGCCGATTACATATACGGGTTGATGACGAGCCGGTCAGTCACTTCGCTCACTCCTCTTGCGTGGCTGACCGCTCCGAGTATCGCTCGCTTCTCCTCCCACGATCGCACCCGGCCTGAAAGAATCACATTCCCTTCCGAAACCGCTACCTGAATGCGGTCGGCCTGACGTTCGGCGCGGCGTTCGAGCGCCTCTTCGATCACATCGCGCACATCATCGGGTTTGATCGAAGGGGCGGCGACGACGATCTTGTTTGTGACCCCCCGCACGCCTGCAAGATGTCGCACTGCGCGCTCGGCGTCATTGCGCTCTCTGAGCAATTCGACCGCGCCTTCGAGCGTCACCCAGCCGCCGGAGACCGTTGATCGAATCTGCTCATCAGGAACCCACACATCCCACTCAAGCGCGCGGCGAACGGCCTGTGCGATATCGGTGTCGGAGTGAGTGAGGCTGCCCGGCACACGCACCTGAATGTCGTTTGCCACATCCAGAACTCCAGCCACCCGGTGAGCCGCTTCCTGAGCGGCCAGCTTCCTTGCATAGTTGCTCACTGTGCCCTTCAGGGTTACGACTCCTTTTTCCACCGCTACTCCTATTTCGCTCTCATCTACGCGGGTGTCCCATTTTAGTTCCAGAAGGACTTCCTGTTGTATCATCGCGTCACTCAATTGCTTTTCCATAGCGCCTCCTTCCGTCTCAGACCCGCGCCGTGTGAACTGTCGTCGCCAGAGCTCCGTGATCGCAGATGGCCTTGAGGGTCGAGACTACTTCCTCGTAAGAGATTCCCTTTTTGGCGTCGGACTTGTCGGCATGAAGCACTATATCGTTGAAACAGAGTATCCCCTGAAGAACTCCGTCGGAATCGATGACCGGCAGGCGACGCACCTTCTGCTGACGTATGGCGCTCAGAGCCTCGTGTATGTCTTCTTGAGGCGAGCAGGCATATACTTCACCGCTGATGATTTCTCCGACGGTGATATTCGAGGCTCGCAGGTTGCGGGTTCCGAGGGCGATGCAGATGTCGCGGTCAGTTATCATGCCGATGACCTTTTGATCCGTGTCAACTACAGGCAAAACGCCGCAATCGTTATCCCACATAAGTTCGACGGCTGCGGCAAGATTGATATCCGGCCCGCATCGCTTCACCTCTCGCGTCATAATGTCCTGAACTTTCATGGCCAATCTCCTTTGCAAATCTAAAGCAGGATGGAAGCCTGCTGGTTCTTCAATTTTTCATCCTTGCAGAGAGTCAACTGCCTGGCAGCCTGTTCTACATCGACTGCCCCATTGCTTCTGCAGGAATTCCCTGACTCAGGGAAACAAAAGTGCAACAGTCGTGCCGACTGCGATGGCCATCGAATGATTTGAAACGCAGAGGGGTATGGGAAATGTTTCGCAGGCTGAGAGAAGTTCCCCAGCCGCTCTGCGCAAAAGAGCGCAACTTGTGATGGCAACACCTGTCGGACACAGCGGGAACATGGCTGTCGGAGTCGGCACATTGATTGCTCAAACCAATGGCGGCGAGCAAGCAGCATTAGCTCTGTTAGAGTTTTCAATGAGGAAGGCGACCCCTAAACAAAGTGTTGCTTGCTCGTCCTGTATCAAGTCTCTGAGAAAGGAGGAAACAAGACATGACTACAGGAACAGGACTGGCCCCTGTGAAAGGATTCGGAAGCCTGCTGGCTCGGGACCCTTTCTACAACTGGCAGAACAGAATCAACCGCCTGTTCGAAGAGACCTTCGGCACGTTCGCGCTCCCCGGAGAGGAAACCTTCGCGCTGACCGCCTGGACTCCGTCCTGTGATATATACGAGACGGATAACGCGATAGTGGTCAAAGCCGAGTTGCCGGGAGTCAAGAGGGAGAACGTCAACATAAAGATCGAGAACAACCTGTTGACGATTCGCGGCGAGCGGAAGTTCGAAGAAGAAGCCAAAAAGGAGAACTATCACCGCATAGAGCGCTCCTATGGCGAGTTCATGCGGAGCTTCACGCTTCCTGTGAGCATCGACACCAAAAAAGTGACCGCCGAGTTCAAAGACGGGATGCTCAAGGTGTTGCTGCCCAAGCTTGAGGAAGCGAAGCCCAAAGCGATTGACATCAAGGTCGGATGAGGTCGAATGACACGGCACGTCATCCCTCATGGAAGAGATGTCGGGCTGAGGAAATGAGACGAATCGTCAGCAACTTGTAAGATCACCTCCTCACTTCGCTCTCCAGCCCGACGGGCGCATGCACGACTGCCAGGTCGTGCATGCGCCCTTCATGTTTTTGCTATTCCCTTTTCGAAGGTGCGTGGATCGTAAGCACAGGGCAGGCGGAGAGGCGCACTATCTTCTCGGCGACCGAGCCGAAAACGAAATGCCGCCACCCGGTGTGGCCGTGAGTGGCTACGACTATGAGATCGACTTCTGAGTCGGCGGCTGTCGAAGCGATCATGCTGGCCGGGTCTCCCGACAGGACGACCGGCGAAGACTGGATGTGATGGGGAAGTTGGGCGGAGATTATCTCGCGCAGTTTTCTGTGAGCTATGCGACTCAACGCATCTTCATACTCCGACAGATTGAAATCCCTCGTCTCAAGGTCGGGATAATCCGACGGGTCGCAGGCCGGGAGCGGGATGCGCGGTATGATGTGAACGATCATCAACTCGGCCCCGAAATGCTCGGCCAACTCGACGGCCTGCTTCAATGCCTCGTTCGAGGGCTGGCTGAAATCGGTCGGGCACAGAATTTTCCTTATCGGCAGCATAAACCCTCCTTCAGTAAAGTCGATTGGTCTGGCGGACGACTTCGACCGAGCAGTGAGCGTGCATGGCTAAGGCTTCCGAGACGCTGCCCAGCAGAGCGCGGGCGATTCCTTTACGCCCGTGCGAGCCTGCCACGATCAGATCAGCCCCCCACGACTGGGCCTGCTCCATCAACACCGTTTTCGGATGGCCTTCCAGAACCTCGGCCTTCACTCTCAATCCCGCATCTCGCAGAACCTCCTGTGCAGCCGACACGCCAGAACGAGCGAGCCGATCAGTCTCCTGACGTATTCGCTCAATGGCTATCCCTCCCGCGTACCAGGGATCGATTGCGGGAATGACCTGTTCGACTGCCCCCACGATTTTGAACTCGGTCGCCGCCGGCCAGGGCCTTGAGGCCACTGACCGCGCTGCGGCCAGCGCGCTGTCCGAGCCGTCAGCGCCGAGAAGGATTTTCATCACAGAGCTTTGAACCGGATTTCTTGCGATCACCACCGAGCAGGGAGCATGGCGGAGTATGGATGCCGAAACGCTGCCGAGGAAAAATCTGGCAAGAGCGCTGTGGCCGTGCGAACCAACGAAGATAAAATCAGCGCCCCATTGCCCGGCATAGCCCGTGATGCCGTCTGATGGATAGCCGTCGATGACATCCTGCGAAACCCTTATTCCCATCCCGGAGAGTTTCTCTGCGGCAAACTCAACCATAGCCCGCGCTGCATTCATTTCGCTGAGAATGAAATCCTCAAGGTCGCCCTTGATGCCCGCAAAATCCGACGTATCGACGACGGTCAACAGCCGCGCCTCGGTGTGCGCAGGCCAGAGCCTTCGCCTCACTTCTCGGAGTACGGACTCAGAAGACGGAGAAGAATCGATTGCGACGAGCACTTTCATGACAGTTCCTCCCGCCTGACAGATGCAGGCTGCCTGGTGATGAGAGCAATCCTGATGCCCAAACGATCGCGGCATACTCTTTGTCGGATACTCAGAGATGGAGTCGAGCGTCTGCGTTTGCGAAATCCCACAGATGCTCTCGAAGGATGAAACCCGATTCATTGACACCGTGAGGCATCACATGTTCGATACAGGAAGCAACATTCAGGACTATCTGATGTTCGGAGGGTTCGGCGATGTGAACCCAACGAAGACCGACTCTTCGACCTTCACTTCTTTGATGATTTCGCCGTTATGTCTCGGAGCGCACATCGTCGTTCACAGCCTCACCAGGTTCATCATCGGGACGAGCGATCGCGTCGCCGTGTGCGTCTGCTCTACAAAATCCTTCATCGATATAGAACGCCCCTAAGAGCGAATCAGAAAATGCCTCTCCGCATCGAACCTCGTCTGTTGCCCTCAAGATGTCGGGCCTGTGAATTTATTCGCAGCCGTTTGCGCAAAGTTCCTCATAGTCTGGGCAAGGGAGTCGCCCAGGCTCGAACCCTGAGGGCGAGGGGCAAAACTACTCGTCCCTGCAACTCAATCACTCAGGGAGGGTTATCCCCGATTTGCGCTCTTCTCGATCCGGCATTTCTTCTCTGGTTCGATTGTTGCTCCTACGCTCGAAACGAGAGAGTGCGTCTCCCGGATTCCAAGTGAGGAGGAAATAGATGAACGAAACCAAAACAGAACTCATGCCATCAGGAAACAGTTTGCAGTTGGCGCTGGGCACAGGAGCCTTTGCCATCTGCTTTGCCGTTTTCGGGTCGGTTTCAGCGATGATGCCGATACTGAAAAAAAATCTCGGACTCGATCCCATGCAGGTGAGCCTGGCCATCGCGCTGCCGGTGCTGCTGGGCAGCGTCGGGCGAATACCGCTTGGGATGCTCACTGACAGATTTGGCGGGCGGCTCATCTTCTCAATCGTGATGGCCTGCTCGATCATACCCGCTTTTCTGATGGGATTCGTAAGCGAGTACTGGCAGTTGTTGCTTTGCGGTTTCTTCATCGGGATCGCGCTTGCGAGTTTTTCTGTAGGCGTAGGGTTCGTCAGCGGATGGTATTCGGCTCGGAAGCAGGGAACCGCGCTGGGCATCTACGGAGCGGGAAACATAGGGCAATCGCTGGCGGCATTCTTCTCGCCGCTGCTTGCTGCCGCGCTCGGATTCCGATGGGGCTTCTGGACGTTCGGATTGATTCTTTTCGTATGGCTTGCAATGTTCTGGTTCAAGGCGGAGAACGCTCCGCGACGCGCTCCGGCAAAATCGATTTCGGAGATGTTCAAGCCTCTCGGCAACAGGATGAGTTGGGTGTTGAGTCTTTACTACTTTCTGACCTTCGGCGGATTCGTTGCGATGAGCATCTACCTGCCGATTTTTCTCACCGATCTGTTCAAGCTGACTCCGCAGGATGCGGGGATGCGCACGGCAGGGTTTGTTTTATTGGCTACGGCGATGCGGCCTGTTGGCGGATGGCTTGGTGATCGCATCGGAGGCAGAACGATTCTGATGTGGGTTTTTCCTGCGACTGCGGTGATGGCGATATTTCTGGCCTGCCCGTTGATGAGCACCTTCACCGTCGGGGCGTTAGGGATGGCGGTAGCCATCGGGCTTGGAAACGGAGCGGTGTTCAAACTCGTTCCCGAATACTTCCCGCAGTCGGTCGGCAGCGTGACCGGGCTTGTGGGAGCGGCTGGCGGTCTCGGCGGATTCTTTCCGCCTCTGGTCGTAGGGGTGATAAGGCAGGTGATGGGTGGATTTACCTGGGGGTTCGTCCTGCTTGCTCTTTTCGCCATCGGTTGCCTGATTGTCAGCCGCGCTGTCAGGCATCAGCCTGTCATCAAGCTGGCTCACGCCGCATACTGAAGCCCTGTGTCTGAAGAACGGCTATGCGCACGGCGAGCGACATTATGACTGCGGCAGTGCCGAGGGTCGCGCCAGAGGCGATTGTCGAAACGGTTTTTGCGACTCTGCGCCGCGAAGCACCCGATGAGGCAAGCCACATTTATCTTGTCAACGAAGACGGGCGTCTGGCCGGGCAGGTTCCTGTAGAAAATCTGGTCGCCTCAGACGCGAGGGAAAAAGTTTCCGCTCTCTGCGGCGACCCTCCTCTCGAAGTGCGGATGGATGACAGCGCCGAAACAGTGGCTCTCCTTGCAGTCGAAAGACACGATGCCGATGTCGCAGTCGTCGATTCTCAAAGGCGACTCCTGGGCGCGATTCCAATCGGCCAGCTTCTGGCCCTGCTTCACGAAGAGCATGTCGATGACGCGCTCCGAATGGCCGGAGTCGGATCGATTCATCCGGCCCCGACCGAGGAGCATTCTCCGCTCAAGGCTCTCAGAGCGCGACTTCCCTGGCTCATCATAGGACTGGCGGGCGGAATGATGGCCGGCGCTGTCGCAAGCCTCTTCGAGGAATCGATCAGGCGCGAAGTCGCCGTAGCCTTCTTCCTTCCGATGGTCGTCTACATGGCCGATGCCATAGGGACTCAGACTGAAACCGTCCTGGTTCGCCGACTCGCCTATGGGAGGGTCGAACTGGTCTCGCAGATGATCAGAGAAGGCAGCCTCGGATTGCTCATAGGGCTTTCGCTTGGCGCGATGTCCACTCTCGTTTTGTGGATCGGAGGGAGCGGAAGATCGGTCGCCGCAGTCGTCGGAGCGACCGTCGTGGTGACGGCTCTGGTAGCGACCCAGGTGGCCAGCCTTCTTCCCTGGTGTCTGGCCAGACTAGGGGCAGACCCCGCGCTTGCCAGCGGGCCTGGGGCAACGGTCGTCCAGGACCTCCTGAGCGTCGCTTCTTACCTGTTTATCGCTTCAGCCTTGCTATGAAAGAGACCTGCCGCTAGTTTCTCCCTATGCACCACGACCATTCACCCGAAGCGATTCACGAGCGGCTGGCCGCCGGCCCGAAACAGAGTTATCTCCGCGACTGGGTTTACGGCGGAATCGATGGGGCGGTGACGACTTTCGCTGTGGTCGCAGGAGTTGCCGGCGCGCAGTTGTCGGCGAGAGTAGTGCTGATAATCGGGGCGGCAAACATTCTGGCTGACGGGTTCTCGATGTCGGCCAGCAACTTCCTGGGAACGAAGACAGAGCACGAAGAGCGGCAGAGGCTCGAAGCCATCGAGTACGATCACATAGATCAGTTTCCCGAAGGAGAGCGTGAAGAGATTCGCCAGATATTTCGAGAAAAGGGATTCGGCGGAGAAGACCTTGAGCGGGTGGTGGAACTCATAACGTCGGATCGAAAGCGGTGGGTTCACACCATGCTCACTGAAGAATACGGACTGCCGATCGAGATGCGCTCACCCTGGCTTGCGGCGGCAGGCACATTGAGCGCGTTCATGGTGTGCGGGCTGATTCCGCTGCTGCCTTATTTTTTCGGAGCCGGAGATTCCTTCCTCATTTCGGCTGGGCTGACCGGAGCGGTGTTCTTTGCTATCGGCAGCGTCAAGAGCCGCTGGTCGATGGTTTCGTGGTGGAGGTCGGGGATGGAGACATTCATCCTGGGGTCTCTGGCCGCCCTTCTGGCCTACGGCGTCGGCGTGTTGCTCGGGGGGCTGAGGCAGTAGGATATTCTTCATCGGCACGGTTCAGGCAGAGTCTCCCTTCATAATCAATCAGTCCGATTCTCGCTCTGATGCGCCAGCCGCGCCTGCAATGTGATTGGCAGGCGCACATCATTATCTCAGGTTGAAGCAGTACCTCATGGATAATGCCGCTCTGGTTTTCTGCAGTAGCAGGGCCTTTTCTGGAAAAATCCACCTGCAACCAGGACGCTCTGAGAACGGGGCTGTAGCGATATGTTGATATTCCTATCCCCCTTTGGGAGAATAGCGGCGGAAGACTAAAGCTTGCATGCGGCAGGTCGGACGCACGCGGAGTAAGACAGAGTGGTATGGAAGCGTGAGTGTCAAAGGGCGGGCCGCAGTGATGGGGCGACCCGGGATGACGCCAGAGCGGAGGATGATTGAGGAAGAAAGCGAGGAATGAATGACACAAGAGCAGATGGAGCGAGCGATTGAATTTTTGTTGAACAGTCAGGCGCAGCTTATGGCTGATATTCAGGGACTCAAGGAAGCGCAGGCGGAGACGAACCGGCAGATAGTGGCGATGGTCGAGACTCAGGCCCAAACAAGCCGCGACGTGATGACTCTGGCAGCAGTAGTTTCCGACCTCTCCAACACAGTCGCACAGGTAGAGACGCAAATGCAGGAGGGATTCGTCCGGGTCGATGTGCGAATGTATAGCTTCGAAGCGCAGGCCGAATCGGATCGCCGCGAAATGCGCGAAACCTCCGCCAGAGCCGATGAGAGAATGGATCGCTTCGAAGCGCAGGCCGAATCGGATCGCCGCGAAATGCGCGAAACCTCCGCCAGAGCCGATGAGAGAATGGATCGCTTCGAAGCGCAGGCCGAATCGGATCGACAGGAGATTCGAGAAGCCGTTGAGAAGTTGATAACTATAAGCGAAAACACCCGCTCGTTTGCGATAGATATAGCCAGGACGACTATCGAGACGAAAGAACGGATAACCGATCTCGACCGGCGCGTGACCGATCTCGAATCGGAGCAGTGAGGTTGAACGCTTACAACGACTCGCCAGGGTTAGAGCCATTGCGAGAAGTTCCCCACCCGATTGAGTGAAACCCCGCAACCCAAGCTTCCTGTTTCGGCCATCACATTGAAAACCGCGTCAAAGGAACCGGCACGCCTGTTGCTCTTATCTCCGAGGTTGATCCTGATCGCTGACTACCGAGGAGAAGCATTATGAAATCGCCTTACGGGATAGAGATAGTCGAAAGCTGTTTCAACTGTCATTTTCGGGAAGACCGGCTCTTTTGCAATCTTTCGCCTCCGGTACTTCAGGCATTCGAAGCGATAAAATACGCTACGGTCTACCCGAAAGGCGCGATGTTATTTGTCGAGGGGCAATCGCCTCGCGGCATTTATGTCTTATGCACAGGGAGGGTGAAGCTGTCGACTTGCTCGAGCGAGGGCAAGACCATCATCACTCAGATAGCCGGAGCAGGCGAAGTGATGGGATTGAGCGCGACGATTTCAGGCCGGCCTTATGAAGTCACGGCTGAAACGCTCGAAGCCTGCCAGGCCAACTTCGTCAAGCGCGAAGACTTCATGCGCTTTCTCTCCGAAAACGCTGAAGCTGCGCTGCGGGTGGCCGAGCACCTGAGCAACAACTACCACATCGCCTATGAGCAGGTTCGCTCTCTGGGCCTGGCGCGTTCGGCTCCCGCAAAGCTTGCCAAACTCCTGCTCGAATGGTGCGAAAACGACGGCAGGGTGACAGATCAGGGGATACGGCTGCGCGTGCTGCTCACGCACGAAGAGATTGCGCAGATGATTGGAGCTTCCCGCGAGACCGTCACCCGCATGCTGGCCGATCTCAAGGCCAAACAGATAATCCAGCAGAAAGGATCGAGCGTGACCGTGCTCGACAGGAAGGCTCTTGAGTCCATGGGTCATGCGTGACGGTTGTCACATCAAGGGGTGACTGGTGGCATAGCCCACCTTCGCCCCTTACTATTAAAGTCGATGGTCGGGTAATAAAGATAAATCATAGTGTTTCAGATCAGTAAAGCCAGCCAGGAGGTAGTGCCATGAAGAAGTTCGGACTCGTTGCATTGATAGTGTTGGCAGGCGCGTTGATCGCCTTTGCGCCTGATGGAAAAGCAGTGTCTGGAAAGAAGCAAACAGGAGTCGTGGAGTTTTCGAGCCGGGTCAAGCTCAGGGATATCTATCTGTCGGGCAAATATCTTTTCGTCCACGACGATGAAAGGATGGCTCGCGGGGAGCCCTGCACTGAGGTCTATGAGTACAAAGACAACAGGAAAGGGGCGCTGGTGATCGAGTTTCACTGCAAGCCGGTGGAGCGGACCAGAAGCGACAAATTCTTCGTCCGCAGCGTGATGCTCGGCCCGCCTCACAATCTGCCTGAAATCCGCGAATACCAGTTCGGCGGAAGCGCGGAGGGCCATCAGGTTCCGAAATAGTTGCTGAGACTTTTTTCTCTAACTTCCTTGTCTGACGATGTAGTGCTGACTGCCTGCTTTACCCTGCCGCCTCGCGCGGCAGGGTTTTTTCTGACATGGAAGAAAACAGGAATCGCAAGGTAGAACAGGCTGCCAGCCTGTTCACCTCCTGAAAATATGAAAACTGTTGAACCCGGCAGACCAGAGGCCTGCTGCGCATTACCAGAGGGATTTCTATGACGATCAATGCCGCAAGAACTGTGCGTGAACTGGCGCTGGGGCTTCCCGGCGCCACTGAGGTGTTCGACCGAATAGGGATAGATTACTGCTGCGGCGGAAGCCGCTCGCTTCGTGAAGCCTGCGCCCAGGCAGGAAAACCAGTTGAGCAGATAATCCCTCTGCTCGAAGAGATCGGACAATCGAGTGGTGAAAAAGATCAAAGCTTCATCGATTGGCGACAGAGGCCGCTCAGAGAACTGATCGCCTACATCATCGTTGAGCACCACACCTTCACCCGCCGCGAACTCGGACGATTGAGCCCGCTGATTGCCAAAGTCTGTTCGGCCCATTCAGCCAATCACCCGGAGTTGCTGCGCATTCAGTCGCTTTTCCAGTCGCTCGAACATGATCTGCTTCCTCACATGCACAAAGAGGAGCAGATTCTCTTTCCGTACATCGAGCAGATGGAAGAGGCTCGCAGCCGACAGAACCCGATCCCCAATGCTTTCTTCGGGACGGTGCGAAGCCCGATCAGAATGATGACGCTCGAACACGACAACGCGGGCCAGATACTTCGCGCAATACGCGCCGCAAGCCTCGACTTCGCCCTGCCCGAAAACGGTTGCCCGAGTTATGAACTGCTCTACCAGGGATTGAAGGCTTTCGAACAGGATATTCATCGACACATACACCTTGAAAACAACATCCTCTTTCCCAGTGCCATCGACCTGGAAGCCCCTGATTCAGGCATGTGAGGTTTACTCAAGCCAGTCGTCCGTTGCGGGCAGAAGCCGGATTGCATCGAGTGTTTTGGCACCCTCCAACGGACGACTGGCCATCTCTCATCGCCTCGATTACCTGTGAGGATTTTCTTGACACAGGAGCCAACACCGTCGATTCCTGACGCTGAGAAGAGTTTTCTCTCGTTGCTCGAAATTCACCGCCGCATCGATGAATCATTCCTTCAGCATCAGGAAGCCCTGCTCGTGCTCGACGTGGAACTTGCGCGAGCGCGCCTCACCCTCTTCGAACTGATGCTCGTCGAGCACATGACGGACGAAGAGAAACTGATGCTGCCGATATTCGAGAGGGCAGGCCCGCTGCCGGGCTGCTCAGTGGAACTCTTCACGGGCGAGCACCGCAGAATGTTGCAGTTCGTTTCGAGGTTTCATGAAAAGCTCGATGAGATGGAAACCGCGCCAGAAGGGTTGAAGCGAAAAGTTCTCTCGCTGCTCGACGAAGAAGCGATGTTCAAACTCCTGATGGAACATCACAACTCGCGCGAGGAGACGATCTTCTATCCTGCGCTCGACGCTGTGGCATCGAGCGATGAGCGGGAAGAATTGATAGCGCGCTGTCTGCCCGATCCCCCGATCGAATCAGGATGTTGACCGTGATGCCAGTCACCCCGGATCGTGCCTGGCGTCATTGCCGCTTTCCTGCCTTATGAGGCAATTATATGAGCAGAGGAGAAGACTCCGACGAAATTTCAGCCGAGGGAAATTCTATGAGTGTAATAAAGAATGAAAGCTCGCCGTTCGTGCCCGGAAAGATTCACATGGAGATGGTGAAGGCATCCCTTGGGTCGAAGATGGATAGTTCGACGGATGAAGACCTCGGAGCGTTGATCCGCGCAGCGATGATCGGCAGCACCTACGCCGTGATGGCGCTTCTCGAAAAAGGGATCGATGTCAATGCCAGAGACATAAACGGAAGGACGGCTCTCATCGAAGCCTCCTTCGGAGGACATCTCGAAACGGTCAAGGCTTTGCTCGTCCGAGGAGCCGATGCCAACGCGCAGGACAACGACGGCTGGACAGCCTTGATGGAGGCCGCCTCGAAAGGACATACTGATGTCGTCAGAACGCTCATCGACGCGGGAGCCGACACGAGAACCAGAAATAAAGACGGCTGGACCGCGCTCAAAGCTACGGCCCGGAGCAACACGACGATCATCAGGATGCTCAAATCCTCTGAGCGAGTGACTTGAAAAGGCAGACTCCACATGTCGCAACCCCTGCACAGTTTGAAACATGAGCATCGTGTGATAGAGAGGGTTCTCCGCGCGCTGGAAGGAATGTGTTTGAGGCTCCAGGCGGGAGGGGAAGTCCCCACTGAATCGCTCGCCGATGTCGTCAACTTCATCTCCGCATTCGCTGACCGTTTCCATCATCGCAAGGAAGAAGATTATCTTTTCCCCGCGCTGCACCTGCGAGGGATCACCCGCGAAGGCGGCCCTCTGGGAGCGATGGAACAGGAGCACGAAATCGAGCGAAATCTGCTCGGCGAACTCCGCCAGGCGATAGCGGCATTCAGCGATGGCAACGAGGTCGCCGTTCAGTTGTTCGTAGAGGACTCGCGCCGGTTCACAGAATTATTGACCCGACACATCGAGCTTGAAGACCAGATGTTGTTTCGCCTTGCCGATGAAGTTCTCGACGATGACGATAAGAAATCCATCGGGCAGGCATTCAGGGAAGCGGAAGCGGAACTGGGGCCTGACGGGGTCGAAAAATACGAGCGCATGGCAAGCGATCTTGAACGGGCGTGGGCCATTTAACGAGATGCGATCAAAGAGTTTCAAGCTGCCCAAAGAGCACGGGGCGTGGGCGATGCTCTATGTCCCTTTCATCGTCGGCGTCATTGTGGGTGGAAAATTTTCTCTCCCTTCGCTGCTGCTGCTGTTCTCTATTTCCTTCCTTTTCATCTCACGCCCGTCTCTTCATGCCTGCTGGCGGGCGTGGAGAAAAAAAGAGAAACAGGGCGCAGAAGCCAAGTGGCTGTTGATTCTCGTCTCTCTTGCCGCGCTGGCGGGATTGCCCCTGCTGGTAGTTTACGATCTTCGAGGGGTGATTTTTTTAGGAGCGGCTGCGGCATCGCTTCTCGTCGTCAACGCCGAGCAGGCGACGAGGCGCGAAGACCGGACGGTGGCAAACGAGATAATGGCGATACTCGGCCTGACTCTTAGTGCGCCTGCGGCCTTTTATGTCGAAACAAACCGAGTTGATTTGAAAGCTCTCTGTTTGTGGGCAATGTGCGCGTTGTATTTCGCCAGCAGCGTCTTTTACGTGAGGCTGCGGGTTTACAGCGTCAACCCGCGAAAAGAGCGGGAGAAGCGCAGGCTGTGGCGGCACTGCGCGTTCTATCATTTGTTTCTGCTCCTTTCTCTTGCATCTCTGGCCATAACCGGCAACATAGGCATATTCGCCTTCATCGCCTTCGCCCCGGCCCTGTTTCGATCTTTCTGGTCGATGTTCGTTCCTCCAGCCGGGCTCAACCTGAAAAAGATCGGCGTGCTTGAAATAGTCTACTCGATAATCTTCCTGGTTTTCGCATCCATGAGCTTCGCCTCTCAATGAATATACTCCTTCGCCGTGACCCCCGGCACGTCGAAGGGTGACAGGCTGCACTGCTTTTGTTTTCGAAATAGTTAAAATCGAACGCGGATAGCTAGGCTGACCGTGAAACGGAGCTTTACGGTTTTTGCGGTGAAGCGGAGCTTGTGTGATGGCAAGGCTCTGCGCCACGCGACGTTCTGCTTCACTTAAACCTGCCGCAGGCTTTGGGGGATGGTGCCTGTGGCAGGCTTTTTTTATCCTTCCTTCGTCGCCGGGTGACAGCAGTCACTCGACCACGTGACAGCCGTCATCGCCTCGCGCCTTTTTCATTGATAAAAAGAATCCTGCCTTCGCATTTCATGATTCATAACGCGAAGGCGTCATTCCTTATCAGTTCCGATAGAGGTGAATCGAGTGGAAAACACGCGAAGCGGTCGCAGTCTGCTCATGCGGATAGTCATACCCCTGACCATCTGGCTTATTCCGGTTTTTGCGGTGGCTCTTACGGCGAGGCGATGGCTCCCCTCGCTTGCCTCCGAACACGGCGCGAGCATAGATAGAATGATCTATTATCTGCTCTACACCGTCGGTTTTCTGTTCGTGCTCGGACACGCGCTTCTCGGATATTTCATCTGGCGATTCAGCCGCCGTGAGGATGTCACCTATCGATTGCCTACCGCCAGAGCAGAGCGACGATGGTCTATAGCGCCGGTCATCGTGATGGCGCTGGTGGCCGAAGGCGGAGTGTTGATACTCGGCCTTCCCGTTTGGGGAAAGCTCTACGCCTCGGCCGCCCCTTCATCTGCCGTAACTATCGAAGTGACCGCAGAACAGTTTGCCTGGAATGTACGCTATGGCGGAGCAGACGGCGCGTTCGGGCGAAGCGAACCTTCGCTGCTTTCGATGGAAAACGTGCTGGGCATCGATAAGACTGACCCGGCGGCCAAAGACGACATCGTGGGGCTGGGTCGCATAGTCGTCGCGGTCAATCGCCCTGTGCGCATCAGGCTTCGTTCCAAAGACACGCTGCACAGCTTCTATCTTCCCAACCTTCGCGTCAAACAGGACGCCGTGCCGGGAATGACCATCGAATTCTGGTTCGTCCCTACCGCAGAAGGGAACTACGAACTGGCGTGCGCCGAACTGTGCGGACTCTTCCATTACCAGATGCGGGCTATCTTCGATGTGGTCAGCGAGGAGGAGTTTCAAAAATGGCTCGGCCAGCAGCAGACGTTTTTCTGATCTAAACCCGAAAGGGTCGCAAGGCAGAACGGGCTGCCAGACTGTTGATGCCTGGAAAGCATGAAAATTTTGGAAGCAGCAGGCTGTCGGCCTTTCGCACGTTTTCGGAGGAGACATGATCGAAGCTCAGGAACTCGACCACTCACATCAGCAGATGAGTTTCATACGCCGCTACATCTTCAGCACCGATCACAAGATCATAGGCATTCAATACATCATCACCGGCATGGTGATGGCGTTAGTCGCGGGCGCGCTCGCCATGTTGATCCGTCTTCAACTCGCCTGGCCCGCTGAGAAATGGCCTCTGCTCGGCAACTTGTTTCCCTACGGCATGGAAGACGGAGTGATGAAGCCTGAGTTCTATCTCTCGCTGGTGACGATGCATGGCACGCTGATGGTCTTCTTCGTCATCTCGCTGGCTTTAGTGAGCGGCTTCGGGAATTTCATCGTGCCTCTGCAAATAGGCGCAAAAGACATGGCGTTCCCCTTTCTGAACATGCTCTCGTTCTGGACCATAGTTCCCGCCTGCACCATCATGGTGCTTTCATTCTTCGTCGAAGGCGGGGCGGCGGCTGCGGGCTGGACTTCGTATCCACCTCTGAGCGCGGTCGAAAGCGCAGTCCCAGGCTCAGGGCTCGGGCAGACTCTATGGATTCTGGGAATGGCCCTGTTCATCGCCTCGTTCACGATGAGCGGGCTCAATGTCGTGGCCACCGTTCTCAACCTGCGCACTCGCGGAATGTCGCTGATGCGGATGACGGTGACCGTGTGGTCGTTCTTCATAGCGTCGGTCATCGGATTGCTCTCATTCCCGCCGCTCACCGCTGCCGCAATCATGCTTCTGTTCGACCGCCACGCGGGAACGAGTTTCTTCCTCCCCGCCGGGCTTTTCTTCGGCAACAAACTCCTGCCCAACGCCGGAGGCACTCCTCTGCTGTGGCAACACCTGTTCTGGTTCCTCGGCCACCCTGAGGTTTATGTGCTCATCCTTCCGGCTCTCGGCATAGCCTTCGACATCCTGCCGGTGTTCACCCGAAAACCGATATTCGGATACAAGCTGACAGTTTATTCGCTGCTGTTGATCGCCGCTCTGTCTATGATCGTCTGGGGACATCACATGTACGTGAGCGGCATGAGTCCATACATCGGCGAGTATTTCGCAATCGCCACTCTCACCATCACCATTCCTTCGACGATAATCGGAGTGAATATGATAGCCAGCCTTTGGGGAGGAAGCCTGAGGCTGACCACTCCCATGCTGTTTACCATCGGACTCATCTCGCTATTCGGAACCGGAGGTCTGGGCGGCATCTTTCTGGGCAATGCCACGAGCGACATCCAGCTTCACGACACCTATTTCGTCGTCGGCCATTTTCACATGATGATCGGGGGTGTGACGCTGTTTGCGACGTTTGCCGGAATCTACTACTGGTTCCCCAAGATGTTCGGGCGGATGATGAACGATTCGCTGGGCAGGATTCATGTCTGGGTCACGCTGGTGACATACTACACGATATTTTTCACCCAGCATGTGCTGGGCATCGGAGGAATGCCCAGGCGATATTACAACTTCGAAGCCTATAAATTCCTCGAAGGCTTTCAGGGCCTCAACATCCTTGTCAGCGTCAGCGCGTTCATACTCGGCGCGGCGCAGATACTTTTCCTGTTCAATTTTTTCTGGAGTTTGTTTAAGGGGCGGCGAGCCGAGCGGAATCCCTGGCTGGCGAATACGCTTGAGTGGACTGCCCCTTCTCCCGCTCCTCACGGCAACTTCCCCGATCGCCTTCCATCTGTCTATCGCTGGCCCTATGACTACAGCGTGCCGGAGGCCGATGAAGATTTCACCCCACAGACGGTCACTCCATCAGAAGTTCCGGTGACCGCCTGAAGAAAGGTTATCGATGCAACAGACTGAGCCGGGAATCTTCGATCTGGAAATCGACGCACGGGTCGCCCTGATCCAAACTCAGGGAGACGCGCGCGAGCCGGTTCCTTCGCCGGAAACAGCCCAAGACACATCGCTCGGCATCCAGACCGGCCAACTCGGTTTATGGGCGTTTCTTGCGACGGTGGTGATGTTGTTTGCCGGTTTTGCCAGCGCGATCTTCGTCCGGCGGGCAGGAGGAGACTGGAGAGAGATGCCTCTGCCTGATCTTCTGTGGATCAACACCGCAGTGCTGATCGCAAGCAGCATCACTATCGAACTAGCGCGCTCTATCTTTCGACGCGGGCGGTTTTCAGCCGCGAGAATCTGGCTTGCGACAACCGCCGCGCTCGGCGCGCTGTTCGTCGCCGGGCAACTCATCGCCTGGCGGCAGATGGTCGAAGCGGGATTCTATTTGCCGACCAGCCCGCATTCATCTTTCTTCTTCATCCTGACCGGACTGCATGCGGCGCACCTGCTGGGAGGATTGTCGTTCCTCGGCTATCTGGTCGCGCAGCGTGTCGCTCAATCCGAGAGCCTGAGCAGAAGGATCGACCTCTGCTCGACATACTGGCATTTCGTCGATGGCCTGTGGGTCTGCCTTCTGGCAGTCCTGTTTTTTATGTGACAGATCGCACTCAAAATTGGAGAAAGAACATGAGCGAAGCAGGCGGATTGGAAGTACTCGAAAGCGATGAGGTGATTGAATCCACATGGGGCGGAGGCGTCTCTCCATTCGCCGTCGGGTGGAGCAAGCTCTTCATGTGGCTGTTCATAATCACTGACGCGCTGCTCTTCATAGGGTTTCTTGCAAGCTACGGGTTTGCACGGGTGACGAGCGCGGCCTGGCCCGACAGGGGGCAGGTCTTTCACATGGAGTTCATCACGGTGATGACCTTCACGCTCATTTCATCGAGCGCCACGATGGCCTCGGCAGTCGCCGCATCGCAGCGCGGCAACAGAGGCGCGGCCCTGCGATGGGTCGGGCTTACGATTCTGGGAGGGGCGGCATTTCTCGGAATGCAGGCTTACGAATGGTCGAGCCTGATTGCCGAGGGGGCGACGATTGACGCCAACCCGTGGGGCGCTCCGCTCTTCTCATCTTATTTTTTCCTCATCACCGGGTTTCATGGATCGCACGTCCTGACGGGCCTGATCGTGCTTGCGGCGACAGCCGTCAGGCTCCTGATGGGGCGGTCGCGCGCAGGCGGCGTGGAGATAGCCGGACTCTACTGGCACTTCGTCGATCTGGTATGGGTTCTCATCTTCACGCTGTTTTATCTGATCTGAGCGAAAGGAAGAAAGTCATGTCGGAAACCACTCATCAGCCGGGCTATCGTTTGTACTGGATCACATGGTTTGCGCTTCTGGTTTTGACGGTGGTGATGATCTTCGTCGGCTATGCGGCCATTCCCCGCATGGCGATCATCACCCTGCTGCTGGCTTTCATGGTGGTCAAACTCGTTCTGATCGGCGGCTACTTCATGCATCTGAGGTACGAGAGGCTTTCGCTCATCCTCACCATCGTCGTCAGCATTCTTTTCGTCGCCGCCTGCCTCTATGCGCTCATCGCAATCGATGGAATGCGCATACTCAATCTTTCATCAGGCTGAAGGAATGAAATTTTCGATCAGACACTTCTGTTTTCTTGCGGCTGCCTTGCTGATGCTGTTATTGGCTTCGGATGCCTGCGCTCAATGCCCGATGTGCAAAGCCGCGCTCACTTCATCCCAGGAAGGGCGGGCCCTTTCAGAGGGCTTCAATCGCGGCATCCTGTTTTTGTTGAGCGTGCCTTTCCTCACCCTAGCCCTGATAGGGTTTCGAATCCTCAGAGCGCGAAACGCGGCTGCGCCGCAGGACAAAAGGCAAAAGGAAAAAGGCGAAAGTACCGACTCGCCTTTTTCTAAAAACTTTCTGCTCGAAAAACAAGATGTTGAAGCCCTGCAACGCAGAGGGCTGTCTGTAAAACAACAGATCGAAGCGAAATCTCCATCGCAAAGTTCCTCCATCAACTGATCCGATCACTCCCGCCTGATTCAAAAGCCGTTCGCCTTTGCGTAATTCTTCGCCTGTCACGGGGCATTTTCCACATACCCCGGCCCATTCCCTTCGAAAGTCGCCCTTATTGAGCGGCATAATCATTGCCTCAATCAACATTCGAGATTGTTGATAAAGGAGTGGTCGATGCAAAACAGGATCGGGACCTGAAAGCATTAAAATTGGAGGGACAGCGGTCTAGCAGCCGGCTGTGCCCTTTTCGAGGAGCCGAAGATGTACAACGGGCTGCCAGCCTGTTGACTCTCTGATAAGGATGAAGTGCCTTTTCCGAGGAGTCATCATGTCGATTTTACAACGCGCTGAAAGGATGAAAAACAGGTAGTGGCTTCAAACAACGGACTCCAGACTCCAGACTCTGGACCCCAGAATTTTTTCTTAGGAGCGTTATGAACCAGAAGATGAAAATCCTCATAGCCTACGACGGATCGCAGTGCGCTGACGTGGCGTTGAACGAGATGGCGAGGGCCGGTCTGCCCGAGGAATCTGTGGCGATGATTCTGACGGTCGCCGATGTGGTGTTGCCGCCGCCCATTCCGCCCGTCCCCGGAATAGCCGAGCCGCTGCTTTCGGTGCAGACACCGGCAGCCGCAAGAGAATGGCGCGAGCGCGCCTTTCGCGCAGTCGATGACGCTTACTCGCTGGCTGCGCAGGCAGCCGAAATGGTGAAAAAACGTTTTCCCGCCTGGACGCTTTCAGCATCATCCGACGGAGATTCGCCTGCCTGGGCCATAATCAATAAGGCGGAAGAGTGGGGAGCAGACCTCATCATAGTCGGTTCGCATGGCCGGAGCGCGCTGGGGCGATTTTTTCTCGGCAGCGTGTCGCAGAAAGTCATGAGCGATGCTCACTGCTCCGTTCTAATCGCCCGCGCATCGGGAGCACACAAGGACAAAGCGGCGCGATTGGTCATCGGAGTCGACGGCTCGCCGGGATCGAAAGCGGCAGTTGACGCCGTAGCAAAGAGGAGATGGCCGGAGGGGACCGAGGCGCGGCTTGTGTCTGCGCTGGCTCCGTTGATGGCTCCGGCCATGGAATGGTTCGAAGAGGATTTTGAGGATGAACAGGAATGGCTTCAGAAGATGCTCGATGCTGAAGCCGAAAAGCTTCGCTCCGCCGGTTTGAAGGTCGAAGCGATAATCAAAGAAGCAGACCCCAAACGCGCGCTCGTCGAGGAGGCCGAAAGCTGGAAAGCCGACTGCATATTCGTCGGAGCGCGGGGATTGAGGCGAATAGAAAAATTCCTCATCGGCAGCATCTCATCGTCTGTGGCCGCGCGGGCGCATTGCTCGGTGGAAGTAGTGCGCGGATAGAACGGAGGCGGGATGGACTGGAAAGTATTGCTGACCTCATTCGGCGTGATCTTTCTGGCCGAGATGGGAGACAAGACTCAGCTTGCCGCAATGACGATGGCTTCGCAGTCGGGCAAGCCCTGGTCTGTGCTTCTGGGCGCGTCACTGGCTTTGGCCTGCGTCTCGGCCCTGGGCGTAGCTGCCGGAGCATTGCTCGGCCACTATCTTCCTCTGGGATGGATCAAGCGCGCGGCAGGGGCGGCCTTCATCGTCATAGGAATTCTGGTGTTGCTTGAGAAATTTTGAGATGGGGGCGAGTATGGATGACGAATCGAAACCACCGGTGATCGAGTTCAGAAACGTGTGCCTGAACTTCGATGGTCGCCGCGCGCTCGATGATGTCACTTTCGCGCTCGGCAGCGGAGAGATGATCATAATCACCGGCGATTCCGCTTCGGGCAAGTCCGTCCTGCTGCGACTGGCCATAGGCTTGTTGCAGCCCGACAGCGGACAGATTCTGATTGAGGGAAGAGAACTCGGACGAATGACCGAGACTGAAATCCTCTCTCTGCGCAGCGGAGTGATGGGGCTGGTGTTTCAGGAGGACACGTTGTTCACCGGGCTTTCGGTTTATGAAAACACTGCTTATCGCCTCGTCGAGCACGAATGGGAAGAGTCGCGGGTCGAAGCGGCTGTCAGTGAGATTCTCCGTTTCGTCGGCCTCGAAGAGGATATGGAAAAGCTGCCCGAGGAGCTTTCCATAGGCATGCGCAAACGCCTTGAGCTTGCGCGCGCGCTTGTCGGCTGGCCGCCCATCATGCTTTTCGACGAGCCGACTTCGGGACTCGACCCGATAAATGCGCGTCAGGTTCTCGACCTCATCATCCGCGCCCGCGATATTCAGGGCATCAGTTCGCTTCTGGTGACGAAGGAGTTGAACCAGATTCCTCATCTCGTCAAATTCCATGCCCTGAGAGACGACCGGGGAGAGATAACCATCCGCCGTCGGGGAACGGAACAGGCCGGAGCCCTGCGGCTGATGGTGCTCGAACAAGGCAGGGTCGCTTTCACCGGAAGCTTTATCGACTTCGAGACGAGCTCGCTGCCTTCAGTGACGCACCTGACTAATCCTGAATCGAGCCTTCCCCAATCGCGCGCCTGCGTTCAGAATCCCTGGATGAGAAGGCTTCCGCCGGAAAAGAAAGTGCTTTGAGATGTGATACCGCAGTCGCCCTGATGAACCGGCCTTGCGGATTTGCGTTGATGAATGATTTCATAGTGCGGCGGAGGCGGGATGGAACTATCACTCCTATTCAGGCAACTCGGAATCGCGCTGGGGCTGGGGTTGCTCGTCGGACTTCAGCGCGAGCATTCGGCCTCTCAACTGGCGGGCATCCGCACTTTTCCTCTCGTGACCATACTCGGCGCACTCTGCGCCATGCTCGCACGCGAGTTCAGCGGCTGGGTCATCGCCGCCGGTCTCATCGCGCTTGCGGGACTGATCGTCGTCGGCAACATCGCCAAGTTCAAGGCCGGATCGCTCGACCCCGGCCTTACAACAGAGATAGCCATGCTGCTGATGTTCGGCGTCGGCGCTTACCTGGTCATAGGCTCGGAGGTCATCGCCATCGCAATAGGCGCGGGGGCGGCAGTCCTGCTTCAATACAAGGGACAACTTCACGGCATCGCGCGAAAGCTGGGCGATGAAGACCTCAGAGCCATCATGCAGTTTGCTCTCATATCGCTGGTCATCCTTCCCGTCCTGCCCGACAGAACCTATGGCCCTTACTCGGTGCTCAATCCGCGAGAAATATGGTGGATGGTCGTGCTGATCGTGGGGATGAGTCTTGCCGGTTACATCGCTTACAAGTTCTTCGGAGAGCGCGCGGGCGTGCTTTTAGGCGGGATTCTCGGAGGAGTAATATCCTCCACGGCGACGACCGTTAGCTATTCAAGGCGCGCGGCCCAGGACCCGGAGCGCAGTCGAACAGCTTCGATAATAATCATGATCGCCTCGACCGTCGTCTTTGCCAGAGTGATGCTTGAAATTGCAGTAGTCGAGCCGGGCTTCCTCCGGTCATCCTACCCGCCGATACTGATTCTGATGCTGATGTTCGTGGTGATGTCGGCCATACTCTGGTATCGCGGGCGAAGCGAACAGACGCAGATGCCGGAGCAGGAAAACCCCTCCGAACTCAGAGCCGCGATAGTGTTCGGCATCATTTATGCCGTCGTGCTGCTTGCGGTCGCTGCGGCAAAAGACAATTTCGGCGACAGGGGATTGTACATGGTGGCCGCGCTGTCGGGGCTTACGGATGTTGATGCAATCACGCTTTCCACTTCGCAACTTGTGGGCGCCAGCAGGCTCGATTCCGACAACGGGTGGAGGATAATCGTCATCGCTCTTATGTCGAATGTTTTCTTCAAAGGCGCTACAGTCGCGGCAATCGGACACCGGCATCTTCTGTCGAGAATCATCTTGTTCTATGGCGTTACCTTCGCAGCCGGAATACTGCTTGTATTCGTATGGCCCTGAGCCGTCGTCACAAGGGGCGAATGACTTCGACCGAGCAAGGCGCCTGCATAGCTACAGCTTCCGCCACGCTCCCCTGAAGGGCGCGGTCGATGAGGCGTCGCCCGTGCGACCCGACGACTATCAGGCAGGCGCTCCAGTGTCTGGCCTGCTCGATGATTTCGGTTTTGGGATTGCCCGACATCGCCTCCCAAATGGCTTTCAACCCGGCAGCGCGGAGGATTTCCGCTGCGGCCTGAGCGGTCTGTCTGGCTTCCTGGGTGAGCCTCTCGTCTATTTTTTCGATCATCTCCTGATTGAAAAACCATGCGGCGTCATGGAAGGCGCGGTCGATGACGCTTATCGCCTTGAACTCAGTCTCAGGATTCCAGGGTCGGGCGGCTATCGAGCGAACAGCGGCCATGGAATTATCCGAACCATCGACGGCTATCAGCACTCGCTCGACATCGTAGGCGCGCGACGGGCGCACTACTTCGACAGAGCAGGGCGCGCTTCTCACCACATTGGACGCTACGCTGCCCAGCAGGAAATCAGTCACGCTGAGGCGTCTGTGCGAGCCTATGAAGATGAAGTCGGCGCTCCATCCCCTGGCTACTTCGATGATGCTTGTGCGAGGATAGCCCTCGATGGCTTTGGCTGTGGCATCCAGCCCTCGGTCAGAGAGCCTGAACGCCTGAGAGCGGACGAATTCCAGCGCGGCCTCCATCTGTGTCTGAGCATAAGCCGTCACATCGACGAAATCCGAAGATACGGCGCGCGAATCGACGATGTTCAAAACGCAGAAGACCGCATCTGTAGGCCAGAGTCGGCGCTCGATGGCGTTCATAACAGTCTCAGCCATCGGTGACGATTCAATCGCAACCAGTATCTTCATAATCCCTCACCGCGACGTTGTTTGACGACAAAGCCGAATACTCGAAAAGGCAACACCCGTGCCGTGAAATGACACACATTTTGCAGATGTAGAGAATGTGTTCCCCAATCATCGTGCGGAAAGTTGCGCCCTGGGTGCGTGAAACCGCGCATTCAGGGCTTGAGGGTTATGAGCGTGATTTCCGAAGGCGCGTGATATCGCACAGGGGCAAGCGTAAGGCCGAGGCCGTTTGTAACGCTGACCATCGTCGGCCCGACCCTGTAGAAACCCGAAACGTAATCGGTCTCGAAGGAAGATGGCGTGAGCAGGAATCCCGGCAGCGGAAAGACTATCTGCCCGCCATGGGTGTGACCTGCGGCCAACAATTCATACTCGTTTCGCGTGGCGTAGGCGACTATGTCCGGGCTGGGCTGATGAGTGAGCAGTATGTTTACAGGCCCGCGAGGGCGCTGCTGTTCGATTGTCTGAAGCGTATTTTGCGCGGGCCGCGTACGATAGACATTCGTCAGCCCGGTGATGGAAATGAAAGTGGAGCCGACCGGAATGACGGTGGCGGTGTTGTTGAGGACTGTCACTCCGTTTCTTTCCAGGCTCGAAGTGACCAGAGCGGGATTGGAAAAATAATCGTGATCGCCCAGGCAGGCATAGACTCCGCGTCTGGCTCTCAGGCGGCCAAGAGCCTGAGAGCCGGTTTCTATGTGATCGAGACCTGACGTGACCAGATCGCCGCCGAATATTATCAGGTCGGGATCAAGACGGTTGACCTCGGCGATGTAGTTTTCAAGTTTGCTGCCGTTGGTTCGACCATCGGCCTGAAGGTCTGCTATCTGTAAGATGCGAAAACCATCGAGCTCTGCGGGAAGATTATCTATCTGCAACTGTGTTTCTCTCACTCGGATGGTGAAGGTGTCCAGGTAGACGCGGAGGCTCGAATAGAGAATGCCCCCGAAGAAAAGTATTACCGCAAACCACGCCTGCGCCTTCGCCCAGCGGTCGCGGCGCTTTCGATAAAAGGGGAAGAGAATGTATCTGAGCGCATCGATGGCCAGAAGAACCATCGAAAGCTGAAAAGCCAGAATGATTCCTATCCAGTATGGGTAGGTGATGAGGGCGTCGAGCAGAGCGTTCGAATGCTGTAGGTTTCGGTTTACACCGTCGAGATCGAACCAGTAGCCGCAGAGCATCGCAGACGGGTAGGCGATGAGCCAGAGGGCGACGAGCACGGCAGAGATTCTGATTCGAATCTTCTTCCATCCGGTCAGCAGACTGATTGACTCAGTGACGCGGACGGCCACATACCATTGAAGCAGTCCCGCAGCGAGCGTGATGTAGATGAGCATTCGCAACGACCATGGCATATCGCTTGACCTCGACTCAATGTATACCACCCGATGCCGGAACAAAGTAAGAGAGAGAAGTCGAACAGGATCAGTCAAAATAATCCCGCGGGTTCCGCTCATCCCTGTCGGAGGTTTCCACTGATTACAGTGCGAACATTTTGATATTGTGCGGTACATTGCTCGTGATGTATTATCGCCCTTGCTCAGTTGGAGCGATCAGCAGATCAACTGAGGAACGGCCTATGATTGTTACCAACTAACGAGTTGCCCGGTTCGCGCAGACAGGAGAAGTGTGTCTGCCCTGTCGATTCCGGCATCTCTCCCGCATCCGAATCACGAATATTTCTTCAACATCGTTGCGAGGCTGACAGGTTTGCGACCTGTTGCGGCTCGTCGCTTCGACCATCGTTGACGGTGACAATCAGGAGGCATCGAAGTGAAAACTTATTGTGGCGAAGGCAGTCAGCGCATTCGACTGGAAACCTTTGGATGGAACGGCTTCTTCGAAGCCCATTTCAGGAGCGAAGACGTGACAGGGCTTTGTCCGGCCAGAGTCGCGGCGGATTACGGTCAATCGCTGCGGCTCTATTCCGAACACGGCGAACTCAGGGGCGAGACCTCCGGGCGTATGCGCCACGATGCGCGCTCGCGGGAGGATTTGCCCGCAGTCGGCGACTGGGTGGTCGCGCGGCCTCTTCTCGCAGAGAACAAGGCGATCATAGAAAGAGTGTTGCCGCGAAGGAGCAAATTCGCCCGCAAGGTGGCCGGTTTCCGCTCTCAGCAACAAATCGTTGGAGCCAATATCGATACGGCATTCGTGGTCGTATCTCTCAACCAGGATTTCAACCTCAGACGAATCGAGCGGTATGTCGCCGCAGTTTGGGACAGCGGAGCGACACCGGCGATAATTCTGAGCAAGTCCGATCTCTGCTCGGACCCTGATGACCGCATCGAATCGGTTCGCGCGGTCGCCTTAGGCGTCAACGTCCATGCAATCAGTTCTGTAACAGGGAGCGGATTGGAAGAACTCGATGAATACTTCATCGAAGGCCGGACGATCGCTCTGGTCGGTTCGTCAGGAGTCGGAAAATCGACTTTGATAAACCGGCTCGTTGGAAGCGACCTCCGCCGGGTGCTTGAAATTCGAGCCGACGATGATCGCGGCAGGCATGCGACGACGACCCGCGATCTGATACTGCTTCCCACAGGGAGCCTCGTGCTCGACACTCCGGGCATGCGGGAACTTCAGCTATGGGACGCTGAAGACGGCTTGAAAGAAGTGTTCGACGATGTGGAATCGCTGGCTTCCGAATGTCGCTTCAGCGACTGCTCTCACAAAAGCGAGCCGGGGTGCGCTGTCAAAAACGCTCTCGACAGAGGTGTGATCGATAGCGCGCGGCTTGAAAGCTTCGAAAAGCTTCAGAAGGAAAGCGACTTCTTCGAACTGCGGCAGCGACTTGGAGCAAAACGGGCCGAAAAGCAGAGATGGAAGAAAGCCCTTGATATGGCTACAAACAAACCTGGCAGGAAGGGCGGATTCTGAATCCCGCCTTTGCGCTGGTTGATCCGTGAGGCCGTCCGGGAATTGGATAAACACATGATCGCTTGCGCTTTGGCTGTGCTATGATAAGTCGTCAGGAGCGAGAGAGAGCGCAACAATAAGCATGAAGGCGGCATCAAAGCCTCTGGGTGATGAGTATGTCGAAAAAAGTCAAATTCCTGATGACCTTTCGAGCGCGGCTCATGCTGTTGCTGACTTTGTTTCTGGTTCTTACCTTCATCGTGGTGGTGTTGGTCGACCGCTGGGCCAGCAGGCGGGCCGATGAAGCGATAGAGGCGCAAAACATCCAGATAAGCGAAGCGGTCAACAGCGGCTATGGCGATCTTACCAGAGCCTTCACGCTGGCCCTCGATACGCTCAACAGCCCCGATTATCTTTTCAACCGCGTCAAGCCCGATCAGTTGCCCCGCACGGTCGAGAACATAATCATTGCGACCCACGAAGGGCTGGTCAATGACTGCACTGATCGGGAGATGGTCGGGCAGTTCATCTCTCTGCCGGACAGCGAAGTGTCCGAAGTCCGCGCCGAAGACCCTGTGCATCACGAGTATGAAGGCCACGAGGACATGCCGCGAAGTTATTATCACCCGGTGATGACCAGCAAGGGATTGCACTGGATAATCATAAGCACTTCGCAGCAGCCCATACTCAGGGACATAGCGACAGCTTCCAGACTACTGTCGAATCGCAAGAGGGCGCTTTCGAATTATCGCCTGGCGGCGACGACCGGATTGTTATTGCTTGCTCTGGCTATAGTGGTGCGGATCGGATGGAAATTTTCGCGCCCGATTGATGAACTGGCCCGAGCCGCGAGGCGGGTGGCCGAGGGTTCGCTCGATTTTCGAGTCAACATCAGGCGCCCGGACGAAGTGGGACAGCTTGCGGCCACTTTCAACGAAATGATCTCCGGCTTGAAGATAAAGAGCGAGCTCGAAGAAAAACTCAATCAGTCGGAACGGGCAGCAGTAATCGGACGACTCACCCAGTCGGTCGCTCACGAAGTCCGCAACCCGCTCAACGTCATCAATCTCTCCATAGACCACGTCAGCAGCAAGTACGCCCCCGAAGATGAAAGGAAGAGAGAACAATTCACCGGGATACTTTCATCGATCAAGGACGAGATAGCCCGGTTGAAATATCTGGTCAACGATCTGCTCAACTATGGCCGCCCGTCGCAGATGGCTTTCCGACCGCTCGATGTCAGAGAACTGGTCAGCGAGACTATGACCCTGGTTCGCTCTCAGGCCGACGCGCAGGGAGTGACGCTGAGGGTCGAAGACGACGACTGCGACGCCGAAGTGATGGGCGACCGCGAACGGCTCAAATCCTGCCTGTCGAACATAGTCATCAACGCGCTTCAGGCCATGCCGCAGGGCGGAGAGCTTTCGACCGAACTCAAGAGAGCCGACGGCTGGATCAAAATCACCATCAAAGACACCGGCATAGGCATAAGCGAAGAGGCGATCCAGAAAATATTCGAGCCTTATTTTTCGACCCGAGTCTCTGGGTTCGGCCTCGGCCTCGCCGTCACAAAAAGCATAATCGAAGATCACCGGGGAACCATCAAAGTGCGAAGCCGTCTCGGACACGGGACCACCTTTACAGTGAAGCTTCCCGTGTCGAGCGAAGTTCTCATGAAGATGAATGAAAAACAGGTCGCCCACTCAGGCAGTATGAAGATTTGACGACATCACGCCGTTCAGAGCGGAAATGGAGAATGTGTCCATGTCGAGAAACAAAGTTCTGGTCGTTGACGACGAGAGGAACCAGCGGGAGATTTACAGGCTGATACTCGAAGACGACGGGCATCAGGTGACAACGGCGCAAAGCGGGGAGCAGGCTCTGCGCTTCGTGCAGGAAAATGAATTCGACCTGGTGCTGACCGATTACAAGATGACCGGGATGGACGGCCTCACTCTGCTCGGAGAACTGCTCAAACATGATCCTTCGCTGATAGTCATCATGATGACCGCTCACGGCTCGGTCGAATCGGTCAAGGATGCCCTGCGCGGAGGAGCTTACGATTATCTCGAAAAACCTGTCGACCGCGAGCAGTTGCTCAAGGTGGTCGAAAGCGCGCTCAGTCGCCTTCGCGGAATCGATGACGAAATACGCGGCGAGTCTGATGAGATGGCCCGGGTCAAGAAGATGATTCTGAAAGTCGCCGGGTCATCTTCGACCGTCTTGATTCGCGGCGAGTCGGGCGTGGGCAAGGAACTCGTGGCCAGGGCAATTCATAAGTCGAGTCCCCGCGCAGCCCAGATATTTCAGGCAGTCAACTGCGCGGCATTCAACGAAAACCTGTTGGAATCGGAATTATTCGGCCATGAAAAAGGCTCGTTCACCGGCGCGCACGCCCAGAAGAAGGGCCAGTTCGAAATCGCCGATCGCGGCACTTTGTTTCTCGACGAGATAGGCGACCTCAGCATCACCATGCAGGCCAAGATTCTGCGCGCGCTTCAGGAAAAAGAAATAATGCGGGTGGGAGCGGCCCGGCCCATCAAGGTCGATGTCCGGGTCATCGCCGCCACCAACCGCGACCTTGAAGCGATGACCAAAGACGGACGTTTCCGCGAAGACCTCTACTACCGCCTCAATATCATCCCCATCAACATTCCTCCGCTCCGTTCTCGCAGAAATGACATCGCGGGCCTCGTCGAATACTTCATCGGCAAGCACAGCGGAAATTCTCAGCGGCACATCAGGGGATTGACCGCCAGCGCGCGCAACCTGATTCAGAATTATTCCTGGCCGGGAAACGTGAGGCAGTTGGAATCGGCTATCGAGCGGGCGATGCTGCTGTGCGAGGGAGACACCATAGATGCCGAAGACCTTCCGGTCGAAATCCGACAGGAGGGAACTCCGTCGGCGGCCTTCAATTTCAAGCTCCCGCCCGAAGGCATCTCCTTCGAAGACCTCGAAAGATCGCTCATAACTCAGGCCATGGAACAGACCAACTGGAATATTACGCGGGCGTCGAAGCTGCTGGGGCTCTCTTTCCGCACACTTCAATACCGGCTGGAAAAATTCGGAATAAAACGCCCAGTAAGGGAATGAAGGTTCAACCTACAGGTCAATCGTCGCCATTACACACCTCTGCGCACAGACGGAAGCGATCCCCTTGAGCTTCGATGAGAAATACGAGCCTACTTGCTCACGGCAACTGACTTTACTGCGTCAGCGGTTATCTTCTCAGGGGGAGGATTGATACTCGGACGCCTGATCGGCACCGGCTTCATCGATGGCCTGGTAATAGCTCCATCATTGGGGCCGGGAGAAGAAGCGAAGTATTCGGGCATGCCTTCGTTGTGAAGTTCGCGCGCAGGACGTTCGGCCCCGCATTCATAGCACACCTGAACCAACCTGTTGTCAGCAGACCTGTGAGGAGTACACCAGTAATGCCTTCGTGTGAGGCGGCAGAAAAAGGACATCCCTTTTCTCCTATGTAGTTGTTTTCTTTAGGCTGACTCGCGCATGCCCAGCCAGTGGCGCAGTGAGCGCGACCGGGACAACCCTGCCGAAATGCCCGATCCTTGCCTGACGGGGCAAAGCCTGGGGGGCAATTTGAGTCAGAACGAGCGAAGTATATTCAACAATCGGGAGATAATGCAAGCATTTTTTTAATTTAAGGGCTGTTTGCAGCAAAAATCTCACAGACCCCGCTCGCGCCTCACCCTCTCCGTTGCGCGGGCATAGTCCTGGGGGGTGTTGACGTTTTCGAAAAAAAGCTCCGCCCCCTCCATCTCCCTTATTTCTTCAAACCCTATGAACCGAGTCTCGATGGCCTCAAGCAGCGACATCACTTTGAATTTTCTCTCCTCTATCAGGCGAGTGACGGTTTCAATCACCGCAGTCGAATAGACCGCGCAGAGAGGCTGCGCCCGGCCCTCACTGCTGACAGGCACGACCGAATCTGCTCCGCCCGACCGTTTCAAGAGGTAATCGAGAAATTCAGAGGTGACGAAAGGAAGATCGCACCCCACAAGCACGACCCGCGAGTATCGGCTGTGGGTCAACGCCATGCGGATGGCTTCGATTGGCCCAAGCCCCTCATGCTCATCTGAAATTACAGGCAGGCCGAGACGTCGGTATTGATCATCGTTGGCGATGATCGCCAGGCTTTCTGTCACGGGCTTGAGGGCGGTGATGACCCGCTCGATTATCGTCGCGCCTCCGAGAACGAGCCACGCCTTATCGGTTCCCATTCGGGAACTAAGCCCGCCCGCTGTGACAAACCCCATTGCTTTCATATTTCAGTTCTTCAATAAGTTTATACAGCCACTTTGAAATCCTCGACAAACCCTTTTGAGAGTGTCTCGCCCGCCGCGCGCGTGTTATACTGCGCGCGGTCATAAACTGAGCTTTCGAAGCAAGTCGTGTCAGTAGCCCGACCGTCAGGGAGGGCGGCTCAGTCTCAGCCCTTGCTCACGCGCTATCTACTGACACAGGTTCGCT
>CAZPQE010000003.1:0-36215 GCA_964588615.1 uncultured Clostridia bacterium
CCACTGACCACTGACCACTGACCACTGACCACTGACCACTGACCACCGACCACTGACGACCGACCACTGACGACCGACCACTGACGACCGACCACTGACTACTGACTGCTGACTGCTGCCGGCTGACAGCCGCTTCGATAGCGCGGGCCACATGGTCTCTTTCATCGATTATCGCTATGACATTCATCGGCTTTCCCGGTAAATTTGCCTTTCGTCGGTCGGTGCTGGTCAATGATTCAGAAAAAACTGAAAACTGAAAACTCTTCCTTATCTAGCCGGTTTGCTCACCAGCGGCTCGCTCACGTTGTGATCGAATACGGAACCGAAGAAGATGTGCCTGCGCCGACCGAGCAGGCATGCTATGCCGAGTTCGAGGGCGGCGCGGACCCGCTGAGATATGGCTCGAACAGTCTCGCGGTCTTCGGCTGCTTCAGGCGGATAATCCTCTTCGATGTGGATCGGTTCGAGGAACTGTGTGTGCCACTTCGACGGAAGAGGCAGAGGGATGAGCGGCCAGGTCGGAGTTATAGGCAGGAATGGCCACTCGGTCCATCGCTTCCACCATTTCCATTCTATGCGTCCGAGTATGGGATAAATCTCCGCGCTGCCTACGTTGACGAACGGGATGATTGGCGCGCGATTGCGAAGCGCCATCTTGACGTATTCGTCCCGCCCGAATTTGCCCAGCCGGTAGGCGTTGCGGTAGAGCGTAAACGCGCCGTGAATGCCTTCCGGGTAGATGCCCAGCATCTCTTCGCGGCTGAGAACGTAATCGGCGTTTTCCTGACAGGCTATGATGCCGCCCAGCCTGGTGTGAAAGTTGAACAGGAATGGAAACTTGATGAGCGTCGGATGAATCAGGAAGCGCGGAATGCGGCCTGTCTCTTTCATAATCAGGTGCAGCGCCATCACCGCATCCCAGGGCATGAACCCGCGATGAACTCCCACGAGCACCGCGCGCCCTTCTCGCGGAAGATTCTCTCTCCCATCGACTTCGATCCGCCAGTATATTTTTTCAAGGAAATCGAACATCCTGCGACCAAAGGCCGCTATATAATCGGCGTCCATCCCGAAATCGTCGAAATCCCTGGGAGTGGAATCGCGCTTCTTTCCTGCAAGCGCAGCAAGCGCGTCGGCGCTCGACGATCGAGGAGCAAAGCCGAGCTCACGCCTGATCTTTTCATCCGATACAGTCCACGCGTACCGTATGAAGTCGAGGCACTGCGCCGGGCGGGAGAGAAGCGCGCGCTGAATGGTTCGAGGGATGGGAAGGCGAAGCGAAGAGGTTATACGCAGCGCCCTGCCAAGAGGTATACAAGCGGCGGGCGCGACGTTGTAAATTCCCGCCGCCCGTTTTTCAATCGCGCAGCGGACAGCGCGGGCCAGGTCCTCTGAGCTTAGAACCTGAATCGTGGGGTCGTGACCCGGAAGCCTCAGCGCGATGAGTGCGCCGAAGAGGCGGCTGAAATGATCCTCGCCTCCGCGCAGAGGCATCATCGCGGGACGAAAGACGGTCAGGTTGGTTTCGGTATGCCCGCCTAGGTAGATCGAAGCCAGCCCTTCGAGATCGGCCCAGCAGTTGGCGCCCCCGCTTCGCGGAAGCGCGCGCGACTCCGACATCAGCCCCGGATTGTGATTGCTCGCGCCGTAGATGGCCGCGCTCGACAACACCACTGCGCTTTTGATATTTGCATCGGCGCACTGCTGAAATACCGCTTCGGCTTCGATCAGGTCGGGAAACATCCCTTTGAGCGGAGGAGCATAAACCACAGTATCGATTCGGAGGTCGTGGAGCACACCGGCCAACTGCCCACCCAGTTCCCCGCCGAATCCGTCTTCAGCGCCGGGCGCGCGCTGACAGCTTTCGATCAGAGGGCTTTCGCGCAGCCGCTCGATCAGCTCCTCGGCCCATCCGTCTCTTTCATCTATCACCAGAACTCTTGCCATAGACTCCTCCGACAAAGCAGTGATCAGTGGTCGGTGGTCAGTGGTCAGTGGTCAGTGGTCAGTGGTCGGTGGTCAGTATATCGATCACCTCTTCACCCCTGCCCCCTGCACCTCTGCTCCCCTGCTCCCTTTCACCTCATCACCTCTTCACCCTTCACTCTTCACAGCGCCGCGCGCCTGGTCTCGAAAGCCGCCGCTGCCAGCCCTCCTCCCTGAGTGATGCGGACAAGCTGTCGGGCTTTCACATTCTCGAACCGCTCGACTTGCCCGTCAGGCCATTCGACGGTGATGGAATCGACCTGCGCGCTGTCTTTCAATCCTAAGTAGAGGCGAGAGGTGTTTTGCGAAGCGTAGCCTGAGCCTGCAATCACATAACGCATCTGACGATGGCCTCCGGCCTCGATCCTGACCACAGCGCCGATGGCGTCGCGGTTTGAGCGCGTGCCTCTGAGATCGAAAGCTATCCAGTTGCGACGCTGGCCCACGTTGTTTCGATAAAGTATGGCCCGCGCCCTATCCTCTATGCCGTTGTCTCCGGGGTTGTTGTTGATAACCATGTCGAGGTCGCCATCGTTATCGAAATCGGCTACGGCCATCCCTCTGGCGTCGCGTTCGTCGTCGGCCCCAAGCCCGGAAGCCACATCGGTAAACCTCAGCGCCCCGTCTTCTCCAACCCCCTCGCTGCGAAGCAGGACATTTCGCTCATAGCCGTTCCAGGAGATGTCTCCGCGAAACTCGTCGGTGTAGAACCTGCCCTTCTTGTACTCTTTTATGTGCGCGACCGCGCTCAGTATGTAGGGCAGTCAGAGGTCGTCCTTCTTTCTGCCGCTTATCCATCCGTTGACTGCATAGATGTCCTGCAATCCGTCGTTGTCATAATCGAAGAAGGTCGAGCTCCAGTACCATCCGAAGGGATTCGTGCCTGCTTCTTCCGATTTGTCGGTGAACGTGCCGTCGCCGTTGTTTATGAGCAGCGAGTTGCCCTTGACCATCTTGTCGCCGTAGTTGCTCCAGTCGTCTCCCACGTTGTAATAAATTTCTTTGTAGATGGGCAGGTCTTCGAGCATAGTCCCCTGACGGACGCTGGTCACCAGGTATTGATAAAGCGTCGTAGCCTGGCCGTACCATCGCTGGCCTGAATGCACGTTCGAGACATACAGGTCCAGGTCGCCGTCGTTATCGATGTCGCCGAAGGTGGCGCTCATCCCGAAACCGAAATCCAGAGTACCGGTCTCTTTGCTCACGTCTCTGAACGTGCCGTCGCCGTTGTTGCGAAACAATGCGTTGCGACCGAAATCGTTGGCCACGTAAATGTCCATCAGGCGGTCGCCGTTGTAATCGCCCCACGATATTCCGAGCGTAAGCCCTCCTTCCCTCACTCCGGCTTTTTGAGTCACATCCGAGAAATGAAAATCTCCGTCGTTGTGAAGCAGCGCGTTGCCTTCGCCGTTGCGGGTGTAAAAGAGCGTTGTCGGAAGGTTCTTCCTCGGATCGAGATAGCGCCCGAAATAAATATCGAGTTTGCCGTCGTTGTCGTAGTCGGCGACCGAAGCGGTGGTGACGAACAAGCCTCCGAGGTTCGCCCCCTCGGTCACGTCCGAGAAAGTGCCGTTGCCGTTATTGCGAAACAATCGATTGGGGCCCGTTCCGTTGCCGACGAAGAGGTCTTTGCTGCCGTCGTTGTTGAAGTCGGCAAAGATAGCGACGCTCGTCCCTATCATTTCCTTCGGCAGCCCGGCTTTTTCAGTCGCATCGGTGAAAGTCCCGTCGCCCTTGTTGCGAAAGAGACGGGGGTTTATGCCGTCAGCGAAATAGATATCTTCCCAGCCGTCGTTGTCGTAATCGACGACCGAAACTCCGCCCTGCCCGTACCTGATTATCTCGAAGGCCGACGGATACCAGTCGGGGCGGTCCCAGGTCGGGTTGTGATGCGACTGGAAATCGATTCCGGCTTTGGCAGTAATGTCAGTAAACCCGTCGCGTGATCCCGTTACGGTTTCACCCTGAAGGAGCGTCTGACGACGGATCGTCCACTCGCCGTTTTCTTCTCCCAGCCACATGCGAAACAGTGCGCGGGTCTCGAACAGCTCGCCCGTCGCGCGGGTTCCGCGCAGCCAGAGCATCGAGCGTATGACCGCTGATCGAGCGTCAGGAATCTCCTCGACTCGATCAAGCTTGAATTTGCCTTCTTCTATCGAGCGGATCGAAGAGATGTAGCGCGAGACCTGTTCAACCACATCAGATTTGCTGAAGGCCTTTTCATCCGTCAGCTTCCATCTGAAGACTCGAACCCCGTCGCGGCTCGCTTTCGGGTCTTCCTCTTCCGCCCAGTAGCCCTCGTTTTCGCTTGCGTACTTTTCGTCATAGCAGGCGAGCACCTGCGCGACATCGAGCTTTTCCACTCCCGCGCGGTATTCGCCCAGCAGCTTGATTGCCGCCTGTCCGGTCTCGGCCAGCAGTTTGGCGCTGGCTTCAACCCGGTCGGTGTAAATCTTGCCCCACAACGCGAGCAAGAGGATGACGGCAAACGGCGTGAGCAGATAAATCAATCGCTTCTTCCTCTTCGACATGGCTTTCTCCTCATAAAAACAGTGGTCAGTGGTCAGTGGTCAGTGGTCAGTGGTCGGTGGTCGGTATATCGATGACCTCTTCACCCCTGTCCCCCTGCACCTCTGCTCCCCTGCCCCGCTGCACCTCTGCTCCCTTGCTCCCCTGCTCCCTTTCACCTCTTCACCTCTTCACCTCTTCACTCTCGCGGTTATCATCGTTCCCTCTTCAATTCGCGTGAAGCGGTTCACTCCCAGTTCCGCGCCTTCGATTGTCTGAACCAGTCCGCTCGGCCACAGAACCTCCACCCTCTCGATGCGAGAGGCTGCTCCGAGGCCAAAGTGGACGGGAAGCATCATCTCGGAGGCGAAGCCCGACCCGGCTTCGACCTGTCGGAGCAGGGTCTTTCCCCCGACGGTCAGCTTCACCTTCGCTCCGATGGCGTCGCGGTTGCTTTCACGGCCCACAAGCCTGAAGGCTGCCCAGTTGCCTGTCTGCCTCAGATCGTTGAGATAAAGCGTGGGGGCAGCGTTGTTGTTGTTGATTACAAGATCGAGTTTGCCGTCGAGGTTGAAATCCGCAATAGCCACGCCCCGCGAGTCCCTTATGCAGTCGGCTCCGGTCGGTCGGGCCACATCGATGAATTGCCCGTCTCCGGCGTTTGCAAACAGGCAGTTGCGCTCGTAGCCGTTCCACGAATTTTCGCCGACGAACTCCTGGCTGAAGAAGATTCCCTCTTTGTACCGATCGACGTGCGCTACCGCGCCCGAAGTGAACGGCAGTCAGAGGTCTGTGTCCGGCGTGTTGCTTATCCAGCCGTTGGCGGCATAGATATCGAGCGCGGTGTCATTGTCCATATCGAAGAAGGCCACGCTCCATCCCCAGCCTGCCCGACCGGTGTGCGAGTCCTTCATCTCGCGGAACGTCCCGTCTCCGTTGTTGCAGAAGAGCGAATTCCCCTCCCCGATCATCGTGCCTACTTCCATCCAGTCCGAGCCTAAAAGGTTATAGACCTTCCAGTACTCGCCCGCGTCCAGAAGCGACCATTTCGACCGCAACACGTTTCTCGTGTATTGGCTGACCGTCATGTCTTCGCCGAACCATCGCTGATTGGAATTGATGTTCGAGGTGTAGACATCGATCAATCCGTCGTCGTTGAAATCACCGAACGCGAGGCCCATCCCGCCGCTGAAATCGAGCACGCCTGCCTCGCGCGCGACTTCCGTGAATGTGCCGTCTCCATTGTTGCGATAAAGATTTTTTCTGCCGAAATCGTTAGCCACCATCAGGTCGGGGTAGCCGTTGTTGTCATAATCCGCAGAGGCGACCGCGAGGCTCCAGCCCGTGTCTCCTGTCCCGCTCTTTTCCGTCACGTCCGCAAATCCCCGCCCGTCTTCGTTGTGAAACAGGCGATTTGCGCCGCCGTTGGTGGCAAAGAATGGAAGGCGTGGAATGTCGGTGAAGGCGTTGCCGTAGACCCCGACATAGAGATCGACGAACCCGTCGAGGTCATAATCCAGAAAGCAGGCGCTCATGGCAGGGGCGACCAGATCGAGTTTTTTTTCAGCCGTAGCGTCAGCGAAAGTCCCGTCGCCCCGGTTGACATAGAGTTTGCTCGTAGCCAGATAACGCGCCACGAAGAGGTCCTGATCGCCATCGTTATCGATGTCGGCGAATATTCCGGCATTGGCCTGATCGATTCCATCAAGCCCGGAACGCGCGGTGACATCTGTGAAATAAGGGCTGCCGTCTCTGGCGCCCTCATTGCGATAGAGCCGCGAGCGGAGGCCGTCGGCAAAGAAAATATCGCTCAACCCGTCGTTGTCGTAATCCGTGGCGCTCACTCCGCCGAACCCATGTTCCATGACCCCGAATTTCAGGCGCACGTCCGCGTTTTTGATGTTGAGTTTGGGATCGCGCTCGTGTTTGTAATCGATGCCCTGATGGGCAAGGTCGGCTTCGATGAACCGCTTCCCGTCTCCTGCCACGCGGATTCCTTCGACCAGTTGGTCGGCGACTATCTTCCAGTCATAACTCTGGCCCGTCGGGTCCTGGTTCGTGAGATGCCAGCGATAGAAATTCCGATCCTGAAAGTGAGCGCCCGCGCCATCCGTGCCGTCGAGTATGAACTTGACTGTCAGCACGACATCGCGTTCGGGTTCGATCCGCTCGATCATATCGATCTTGAACCGCGACTCGCTGATCGCAGTCAGGTCTTCGATATATGATTCGATCTCGGCCCGCACGTCTTCTTTCGCTCCGAGATCATCGCCCGTTTTTCGGAGCCTGTAGATGCTCACGTCCCCCCGGCTCGCGTCCCGCTCATATTTCCAATGACCGCGAAGGGGCGATGAAAAGTTCTCAGAGTAGAAGCTCATCACCGGAGCCGGGTCTTTTGTCCTCAAGGCTTCCTCCAGCGCGTGGTTGTATTCAGAGAGAAACTGGTTCACCGATTTCCCGGCGTTGAGAAAGCGGGCGTGCTCGCGGTCTTTTTGCGCCATCACGTAGAGGGCGATGGCCACTCCGACTGCAAGGACGACCAGGAGCATGGCGAAGATTTTAGCCAATTTCCTGAGCCTTCTTTTCATGCCTCTCCTCCTGCGATGGGATCAGATCGCTTCGGCAAAAACCGACGAGCCTGCCCCTGCGCAAGCCGTCACGACATCGAACGGGGAAGTCGCGCCTTGCGAAATGAGGCGGGCCAGCCGCATCGCCGAGACGATGACCGGGGTGATTCCTCCTCCGGGCTGCGCCCAGTGGCCGGTGAAATAGAGATTTTTTACAGAGCTTTCGATCCCAGGCCTCCGGCTGCCCAGTTGATCGGGCGACATCTCCCAGCCGAGCATCGCGCCCTGATGATTGAGCGTGAAGCGATAAGACGTAAGCGCCGAGGCGCTGAGTCGGACGACGATCTTTTCTGAAAATCCCGGAATGATCCGCTCTATGTTTTCCATCACATACTGCTCGATGGCTGCCTTGTGCTCGGGCCAGTCGCTGATGGAGCGATAATCGATGTCGGTGATTTTCTGGACTATCACGATGTGAGAATCACGCGGGGCCATCTCAGGCTCATAGAGTGTGGGGATGAACAATTTGAACCTGAGCGCCCCGCGCCCTGCGTTATCCGAGTCCCAGTCGTTCCAGTAGTAGCCCTGCGCCCGGCGCAGCGTTTCGGTCTCAATGCCTCGCACGCCTATGTGCGTCAGAAAACATGGAAAAGTCGGGCGAAGCGAGCGAACTGACTGGAGGTAAGCCGGGTCGAGATGCTCCACTCCGATCATCTTTTCCAAAGTCAGCATCAGATCGGCATTCGAGATGACCAGATCGGCTTTTACCGATCTTCTGACTCGATCTCGAACCGGGCCGGTTTGGATTTCAACTCCGCAGGCCGCGTTATTTTTTATGACGATTCGCTCGACCAGAGAGCTTGTCAGTATGTGTCCGCCGCGCTCCTCGAAGCGAAGCGCCAGTTCGTCGGAAAAATTCTGCGACCCGCCTTTGGGATAGTAATTCCCAAGAAAGTAAGAGAGCCTCAGCATCGAGTCGAAAACGAAAGAAGTGCGCGAGGGAGGTGATCCCCAGTGCGGGCAATCGCCCGTAAGCAGGAGCTTGAGTCTGGGGTCGGAGAAATAATCGTCGAGCACTCCTCGCAGCGTGAGATGTCGATAAGGGTCGAGGCGTTCGGTTTCGCGCCATCGGAAATAACGGAGCAACCCCAGAAGATAAACCTCGCGGACGACCGAGAAGAACTCGTCTATGGCTGCGGCTTCATGCGGAAATTCGGCTTTGAGTTTTGTGAGATAAACGCCGAAGTCTGCCGGGACTGAAAAGCGCGACCCGTCCGGGAAATGGAAATCATCGACCGGGTCCATCTTGACCCACCCGCATTTCACTCCAAGCTCTTCGAGCAGCCTGCCGGTTATCGTAGTCGGATTGCCAAGCAGCGGGTAGAAGTGAGTGGCCGCGTCGAAGGTGAACCCGTTGCGCCGAAAGGTGCTGCAATAGCCTCCGACCATGTAGTGCTGCTCGACCATCAACACCCGCAGTCCGGAGCGCGCCAGCAGGTTGGCGCAGATCAACCCCCCGATGCCCGCGCCGATGATTACGGCGTCGTATCGGTCTTCAGGCCCTTCTCTCAGGCTCAATCCTCGGAATGGTCTTTTCATCTTTTCATAGGGAACAGGTTACAGGAGGGGACAAGTTGCAGTGTACTAATCTCTCTTCCCTGTCCTGTGTTACCCTGATCTTCAATCCTGCCTGCCCCCGGACCCCGCTAATCTCTCTTCCCTGTCCCCTGTTCCCTGTCCCCTGTCCCCTGATCTGGTCGATTCCTCCCGTAGGTTTCATGCGCGTCGACGAACTCGCCGCTTGCGATGGCTGCGCCCATAGAAAGCTCTCCGGCAAGCAATGCGGCAGCGATGATTTCAGCGAGCTTCGCGGCCTTTCCGCTGCCCGCGCAGCCCATCATTTCAAGGCATTCGCCCGATGTGCCGAGCGCCGTCCCTCCGCCGATGGTCGCTACGGTGAGCGAAGGCAGGGTGACGCTTGCGTAAAGATCGCCCTCATCGGTCAACTCGAAACTGGTGATGCCGACGGCTGAGTTGACAATGTTTGCCACATCCTGACCGCAGGCTATGAAGACCGCCGCAAGCCCGTTTGCAAGGTGGCCGTTGTAACCGATAGCGCCAGCCTGTAAGTGTCCGATGACGGTGTGTCGCCACAACTCAGCCATCTGCTCAGGAGTGGTGTGCAGATAAGCGCGGACATGCGCGGCAGAGAGACGCGCGCCTGCGATTACTTTTTTGCCCTTCCCTCCGGTGAGCAGCGAAGCGGTCGCGCGCTTTTCGGAACTGAACCCGCTGAAGAGAAAAAAACGCCTTGCGCGGCTGAGGGCAAACAGCACTCGACAGGCCCGTTCGGTCGCTTTGACGATCATATTCATCCCCTGAGCGTCGGCAGTGAAGTAGCAGAAATTGACTATCACATCGCGCCCCACCGGATGGCACTCTACGCGAAGCAGCCTGCCGTGCCGTGTGGTCGCTTCGGCTTCCTGTCGAAGCTCTTCGAAGAGCGACGGAACTTTCTGAGCGAAGTCGAATGCTTCTGCCGCGTCATCGAACAGGAAGACGGGAGAGACCCGGTTTTCATCCGCGTAGACGCGCGTCTTTACGCCTCCTGAGCGAGTGAGCGTAACCATCCCCCGTTCGTAAGAGCGGACGAGCGCCCCCTCACTCGTGGCCATCGGAACATAGAAAATCCCGCGCGCGTGCTGGCCTTCGACTCTCAGCGGCCCGGCTACCCCGAGCGGCATCTGAGCCGCGCCGATGGGGTTTTCTATGTTGCCGCGCATCTCCTCGGTCGAAATCGAAGTCGCGCTGACGTGATGCAGTTGCGCGCCGGTCTTCCCTTCGATCCACTTTCTGCGCGCCTGGACGTGCTCGACCGAGTAGCCCTGCCCTTTCAAGCGCGGGATGAGATCGCTTTCTCGCGGTTCGAGAATTCTGGCTGACATTTTCTCCTAAGCTCGGGCGATGACAGCCGCGCAGCAGTTGCCGTCTATCCCAATGGTGGAAATCAAGCCGTTTGAGAATTCGCCTTTGCGATTCCGTGAGGTCGCGGCCTCAAGCGGAAAATCCGGGTCAGGCTCTTCGAGTTGGGCGATGCCCGGCAAAACGCCGCCGCGCAGCGACTCGATCATCGCTACCGCCTGGAAAGCCCCCGAAGCGCCAAGCGTTTCGCCGAGCATCGATTTTATTGCCGTCACAGGCAAGCCTTTCGCGCGTCCACCCAACAGGCGACCCGCAGCCCGCGCTTCCTGTCGATCTCGCTGCGGACTGCCGTTTGCCGAAAGCGACATGCAATCGATCTCTTCAGTCGTCAGTTGCGCGTCGCGCAGAGCTAGCCTCATCGCGTGGGCGATGGTTTCGACGGCTCTCGTTTCTTCTTTTCCGCGTGAGGTATCAAACAGGCTGGCATGACCTGCGATCTCGGCCAGCACTCGCGCGCCTCGCGCAAGAGCCGCTTCTTTTTCTTCGAGCATCAGCAGAGCCGCGCCTTCTCCAAGCGCAAATCCATTCCGCCTGCGGTCGAAGGGGATAGGGTGATCGCCCGAAGAATCAACTTTCTCTGGCAAGTGACCTGACCCGCAGAGCAGGCCCGCCTGATGGAAACCTAAGAAGGATTCGAAGCACATCTCGTCAGCCCCGCCTGCGAGTATGGCTTCGGCTCTGCGGGTGCGAATCATCTCCGATGCGTAGATGATCGCCTGAAGCCCCGACGCGCTGCCTGCGGCTATAGTCGAGTTGGGGCCGCGAAGCGAGTGGCGGATAGCCGTCTGCCCTGCTGCGGCGTTTATCACCGTGTTGGAGAAGTCCAAGGGGCTTGCATAAGCGGGGCCGGCCCTAAGAGCGCGGCGGTCGAACTCCGAGATGGTGTGGACGCTGCAAAACATCGTCCCGAGGGCGAGCCCGACTTCGCGCTCTCGGCGCAAATCCTCCGACCATCGGCTGTCGTCAAGCGCAAGTTTTGCTGCCGAAGCGACCATCTGCGATGTCCGATCCAGGGGGCGAAGGTTTTTTTCGCCGAGGTACTTAGTCGCCGAAAAAGATGAAACCGCCCCGCAGATTCGGCACCTGAGACCATTAGAGTCGAATGCTTCGATAGCCCTAAGCCCGCTGCGGCCTTCACACAATGCCGCCTGCAACAGGGCCGGCCTGTCGCCAAGCGACGAAATGAGTCCTGCTCCGGTGATGACTACTCTTCTCATTCAGACCTTTTTGAGAATCACAGACGCATTGTTGCCGCCGAAGGCATAGGCATTGTTCATAGCCACGCCGACTCTTTGAGAGCGGGCCAGGTCGGGCACATAATCGAGATCGCATTCCGGGTCAGGCTCCTGAAGGTTTATCGTCGGCGGGATGCGGTCGTAGAAGACGGCCAGCGCGCAGGCGGCGGCTTCGAGAGCCGAGGCCGCGCCCATGGTGTGACCGAGCATTGATTTTATAGAACTGATCGGAACACTGTAGGCCGCGCCATTGAATACATTCTTGACGGCAATGGTTTCGAGCCGGTCGTTGGTGGGCGTACCCGTGCCGTGCGCGCTTATGTAATCCACATCCTGCGGGGAGAGCCCGCTTTCGACGAGCGCCCTGTTCATGGCGCGGGCCGCGCCCTCCGGGTGCGGGGCCGTCATGTGGTGAGCGTCGCACGAGAGTCCGTAGCCAGCGATTTCGGCGTAGATTCTCGCGCCGCGAGCCAGAGCGTCTTCGAGGCGTTCGAGCACGAGAAGGCCTGCCCCTTCTCCAGGAACCATGCCTTTCCGGTTGCGGTCAAAGGGCCGGCAGAGGTCGGGGGCTATGGCTCCGAGGCGGGCGAAACCTGTGTAAGTTATTCGCGAGAAGGAATCCGATCCTCCAGCAAGCATCAGGTCTGCGCGGCCCGCTCTCAGAAGATCGAATCCGTAGGCGATAGCATAATTGCCCGCCGCGCAGGCCGTAGGGATCGTGATATTGACGGCTGAAAACCCCAACTCGACAGCCACATGTGCGGCGATGACGTGACACGGATAGAGGCTGATGAACTCCGCTCCAACGGTTTCGATCCTGCCCGCCACCTCGGCATCGTCGTATCGCTCGATCAGATGAGGCTCACCCGAAGTCGTCCCGATGGCCACCCCTGCTCGCTCCCGGTCTACCGCTTCCGGGTCGATTCCGGCGTCTAGCAAAGCGAGGCGGGCGGCGGCTATAGCGAATTGAGAGGCCCGTCCGAGAAATGCCGGGTCGAGCGAAAGAACGTATCCTGTAGGGCCGAATTCTCTGACCTCCGCCCCCCGGTGGACGCTGTAGGCGGCAGTGTCGAAGGACTCGACATCGCCTATTCCGCAGCGCCCGGCCAGCAGGCCACGCCAGAAGGATTCGCGCCCCGTCCCGATCGAAGTGACCGGGCCGATTCCTGTCACCACTACTCGCGGTTGCATAATCAGGCCGCCTGGTAAGCGAGATATTTGTGAACAGTGTTGACCGTATCCTCGACCGTGCGGATAGAGGAAAGTTCTTCCTCTGGAACTTTTATCTGGAACTGGTATTCGACGTCGACGACTATTTCGAGTATGGAAAGAGAATCTATTGCCAGATCGTCCGAGTAGGACGCCGAATCCGATATCTCTTCAGGTTTTATACAGGTGACGCTGGCTATTGATTTTTTGATCCTGTCTCTGATTTCATCCGGATGCATGGTCTCCCTCCTTATCGGTTGAGGCGAAAGAGCGATGTCGCCTGATGGAGGAGAGGGTCAGATGGAGGAAGCCGCCACAGGGCCAGTCCCCGAAACCTCTCTTCTCTCAAATAGACAGGCGAGGAGCGGGATTTTGCTGCGAGTCGGGATATTTTTTTGCGGCAGCCCTTAGAGATGATATTTGATGTTTCGGCGGGCGATAAAAATCACGCTGGTAATTCGAAGAAAAATGTTATAGAATCGGGGGCCTGGAAAAAGCGCACAAGTTCCCCTTGCCGCCGCAAGCGCGCCGGTGACAGTGCGTGGTTAGCTCGAAACGGACAGAATCAGGGCTGCAGTGCTATGCCCGGAATCTGGCCCACAGGAAAAACAGCACGGCTATCAGCATCAGCCCTTCGCTCATATCAGTATCTTCCTCAGGCGCTGCGCTGACAGGATCGGAATTATTTTGCGAAGGCTCCACAACCAATCCGTTATTGCAGGTCGGCACCTCGCCGGGATCGCAGATGCAACCCGGGCATCCGCATTCGCACCACCCGCTTGGCGTCGAGTGTCCGGCTATGGCTACAGTGTTGAACGGAGAGGCGACTGTGGATTTGCGGTATCCTGAAACCGCCCCGAAAAGCGGCAGAATCAGCATGCAGAAAGCGGCAAACAACAGACACTTTTTCATTTCCTATTCCTCCCTGGGAAAGTATGCCGATCCCTTTGGCGAAATCAGCACCCGCGAATTTTACCAGCAATTTGGACTGGGAATAATTACAAAAAAGGCCCTTTGCGACTTTGCTGAAAATCTCACCGCCCTTGCTGACAAGGCGTACTTCCGGCGTGATCTCGTCGCTCTCGGACAAATAAGCCAGGCATTGATAAATCTGCCCTTGCCTGACCAGTATCATCACAGGGGGATTTACTACCGCGGCCTCCTCATAAAACGGCAGGGAAGATTTGACGAGGCTCGAAGATTGCAGGAGGGACTCTCAGAAACCGCGCCCCCCGAATACAGAGCGCGCGCCATGCTGGCGGCAGGGGCTATCGCTTTCGATAGCGGAGACCTTCAATCGGCGCTGTCTTTATCTTTTGAGGCAAATCGTTTCTTTCATCACCGGGATTGCCGAAATCATCTGATAGCCATTGACTCAAGTCGAATGATTGCGGTTGTGAAGAGCGTAGAAGGAGAACATCAAACCGCGCTTCGAATACTGGAAAACCTTGCTCCTCTTGCTCGATTCGTAAGTCATAAACATCCGGTCGTCTGGCATGCACTTCATAACAGCCTTGCTGTGGAGTTGACCGAGTTGGGCAGGTTTGAGGAAGCTCGTCGCCACTGCAATATCGCGCTGGCTTCACCGTTTGTTTCGGCTTACCCCGAATGGCAGGAAACAGCCCGGACTCTGGCTGAAAAAAACCGCCCGGCATCGCGCCTGCTCCTCACCATCGGCTCTCCCGAGCCTGAAGGCGCAGCCTGGTCTTTTTCCCCGGCTTCCGTATTTCCTTCAATCAACCCGTCGCCCAGGGTCATCCCCCTCCGCGCGGGAGGCAACATTCAACAGAGGCATTCGACTGAAAGAAAATCCTCTCTGCAAGCCCCTGCATCCGTCCTTCCCTTCCGCGACAAATCAGTCCGCCTCGCAAAGGACGTTGCCTTTGACGACCCGGCCTGCCTCGAAAAACGCTATGAGATAATGGTGGCTGCCGCAGAATCGCCCAGCCTGCAACTCATCGATGCGCTCTACGAAACCCTCATGAAAATGAAACGCCCGGAAAATATAAGCTGATGGGATCAGCCTGTGGGTGGTGGAATCCGGTCTTCTGATTTCAGGGCAAGCGAGACTGCCTTTCGACACATCTCGCAATTAGACAGATGCGCTTCAACAGAGGTCTTCTGCTCTGTCGAGAGGCTGCCTTCGAGAAAGGCTGCCAGAGTTTCCGTCTCCGGACACGTCTGTTCCAATCCGTCACCTCTTGCCTCAACGCCACATAACGCCCCCATCCGGGCAGACACCTTCCCGAACCACAGGGATGCTATCAGACAAGCCTGGCTGGACCTGGTTTATCGAAGCGGGAGAAGGGGCTGTTTGCGTTGAACGAAGCCCTCCCGGTCAATATCGGCGCTCAGGTTCAATTTCGCACGAGCTGAAGCCGATTTACTGATCGTTTTGAGACATTCTCCTGATAATGCTCAGTATCGAATAATAAGGGTTTTCAATCAGATCGGCCAGACATTCTTCGATAACGCTGGCTTTCAGCCCGTGAGTGTGCTCAAGTATGTGTATTACATTGTCTCGCAGCTTTTTTTGAATCCGGTCGAGTTGTCGGGTCACGCTCGAAGGATACACTCCCAAAAGCCGGGCTATCTGGCTGACCTGGAGGCCATCGCTGTACCGCATCATCAATATCAACCGCTCGCGTGATGCCAACTCCTGGCATGCCCTGCGGAGAGCGTTCTCGATGATTCGTTCATACCGGCTGGAGCGGAGCGATTCTTCGATCCGTTTGACCCCGGAGAGATCGGGAATATCGACGGCTTCTTCGATTCGTTCGACGCTGTTCCATTTGCGCTCGCGCTCATTGACGGCACGGTTGGCGATGACCATACGCAGCCAGGTCGCCAGAGAGCTCCGACCTTCGTAGGAGCCTATGCGACTTCGCCCCCCGCGATCAGGCAGGAACATATCGACGAGGACGGTGGCGGCAAGCTCGCGGGCGGCGTCAGCAGACGGAGAGACGAAGATCGCCATGTCGTTGATGAATTTGTTATAGGCGACTATGAAGCGATTCCAGGCGATGACCGAGCGTTGAGCGCAGGCGACCGAAAGGTAGAGGTCGTTGGTGTGAAGGTTCCCTATAAAACTCAGTATCGCCCCTCGCCCTGCCCTCTTTCCCAGGTGCTTCTCGACCACCCGTGTGACATGAGAAGCAAACTCGCCCGGATCGAGGCCGAGGTCTCCGTGCAAAGAGTAGCCCGTCTGGTAAGCCCGTTCTATCAGGCTGTCTAGGCTTGATCCCAGTGGGTGCGCCATTTCGGTCTCCGTGTAGAGAAAAGACGGCTCTGCCCCGCAGAACTGTCTGATGAATAACTGATGAGCTTACTCGACAGGTCAACCGGTACAGCCAGTCGCCAGGCCCGGCTGTCAAATCGGTTCCCGGTTGTGCAAGTTCTCCCACCCCAACATGCCGGTTCCGGTGACGTCCGGCGGGTGCGTCTTTAAGGTGAGGGGAAAAAACAAATTCTGCGCGAAGACTCCGAATAAGAGTCAATGTCTCCGCAAGAAGCGGAATCCTGTGTCAACGAGTATATTCCGGCTTGCCTGATGGCAGACTGTTTGTCGTCGAATCGCCTTCGAGAGGAACTTCTCAGGCTATCCAGGCAGACCAGGGAGATTTCCTGACCAGAACTCAAAGACGGGCCTGATGATAAGACCTCCGCCTCGAATTTGTCAAGCAAAATGTTGAATGCCTTACCATCATCAGTGTTATTACACAATCTGCTTTGACCCGCCCCGGCTCCGCTTTTGACTTTCCGGTAATCAATCCCTTATAAATTTCCGGTCGGCTTCCGCCGCCGGAGGAATCTATGAAAACCCGTCGCATCCTGACCGTCTCCGCCGTCGTCGCTTTTATGTCGCTGCCCTCCCTGATGCCCGTTTCTGCCGCCCGAGGCGATGACATATTCGAGCAGATCAGGCGCGAGCACGACGCGATAGAAAAGAGTCACGATCAACCATCTGCCCAGCGCCCGCTTGCCGACGCCTTCTCCTCGCTTGATGTAAAGAGTTATCTGCTTCAAATCCGTCTTGGTTTCAGTCCGCCTGAAATCCGAGGCTCTGTCAGGCTCGCAGCCGAGGCCCTCGCACCGACTTCATCTGTCACGGTCAACGCCCGTGAAAATCTCACAATCGATGCCGTCCGAGTCGATTCAACCGTTAGTGAGTTTCAACGCACCAGCGACGCCCTCACGGTCAATCTCGACAGGCCGATGGCTGCCGGGTCGGAATTTTCAATCTCAATCGATTATCACGGCACGCCTACAACATCCAGCCTGCTCGGCGGAGGGATGCTCACCTCCCAGCACGGCAGCCCTGCCGTCCCGGTGATGGCCAGCCTGAGCGAACCCTACGCCGCCCCGACCTGGTGGCCCTGCATCGATGACGCTGCGGACAAGGCTCTGGCTCGGATCGAAGCGACCGTCCCGTCAGGGTTTGCCGCAGCTTCAAACGGCACGCTCGAACGAACCCAGACAAACAGCGACGGCACGGTAACTTTTTTCTGGCGCGAAGATTATCCTGTCTCGACTTACCTCATTTCGGTGGCTGCGACCAACTACGTCACCTTCACCGACACTTACACCTCGATGGACGGCACGACCCGGATGCCCCTCCTGTTCATGGTCTACCCGGAACACGAAGCGCAGGCGCGGCAGAAATTCTCCGTCACCCGCACAGCGATGGAGATATTCGCGCGGCTCTACGGCGAGTACCCATTCCTGGATGAAAAATACGGCATGGCGGAATTTCCCTGGGGTGGAGCTATGGAGCATCAGACGATGACCTCGATGGGCGCAGGCGTCACAGGCAGCGCGACGAATTCAGGTCGCGGGATAATTGCTCACGAACTCGGCCATCAGTGGTGGGGCGATCTCGTAACCATGCGGACGTGGAGCGACATCTGGCTCAACGAAGGATTCGCCACTTACTCTGAGGTTTTGTTCTTCGAACGCTTTCTCGCGCTTTCGCCCGGCGATCTGATGAGCCAGAGTTACGACGACGGCGAGGTCGACGGAGATCTTCGCGGCACGGTAGTCGCCGAAAATCTCTCGAACCCGTTCGATGACCGGGGCGCGATTTATTCCAAAGGCGCATGGGTGCTTCACATGCTCCGTCACATGCTCGGCGAAGAGAGATTCTTTCAGACTTTGAAAGAGTACGCACGGAGGTTCGCTTTCTCGAACGCTTCGACCAGTGACTTTCAGCAGGTGTGCGAAGAGCATTACGGCGGATCGCTGGACTGGTTTTTCAGCCAGTGGATTTACGCCCCCGCCCGGCCCGTTTACAAAATCTCATCGAAGATCAGACCATCCGAGACGCTCGGCCAGCACACGATTTCACTGACCGTTAAACAAACCCAGCCGCACTCGATCCCCGGAAGGGATGAAGCGACCTCGCGCGTCTACATCATGCCGCTCGACGTGAGGATTTACTACACGGACGGCACAACCGAGACACGCACAATCTTCAATGACAGGCGCAAACAGAAATTCACTCTCATCACATCCAAACCACCCGAAAGCGTGGAAGTAGACCCCGATCACTGGGTGCTGAAGAAAGTCAAAGGCAGTTGATAGCAGTGGTCGGTGGTCAGTGGTCGGTATGTTTCACCTCTTCACCTCTTCACTTTCGACAGCTTCCGCATCCGCGAAGGCGGCTGTATATTTATCAGCCTGAATTCAACGGAGGGAAAAAGCAATGGCGGTGACGCTCAATGAAGTCGAAGTTCGGGTGCTTGGTTCTCTGATAGAAAAAAAAGTGGCCACGCCCGAATACTATCCCCTGTCGCTCAACGCGCTGACCAACGCCTGCAATCAGAAATCGAGCCGAGACCCGGTGGTGAGCTATGAAGAAAAAACCGTGAGCCGCGCTCTGGACACCCTGCGCGAAAAAGGGTTCGTGTGGTCCTTCAAGGGAGCCGACAGCCGGGTCATCAAGTACGGCCATCAGTTCGAGCAGGCATTCGATCTTCACGACCGCGCTGTCGCCGTCATGTGCGTGCTGATGCTCAGAGGCCCGCAGACGGCAGGCGAGATCAGGTCCCGTGTCAAATCGCTGTGGGATTTCGAATCTATCGAGCAGGTCGAAGAGACCCTTGAGCAGTTGACCCAGAACGATATTCAATCGCTGGCCGTCAAGCTGCCCCGACTCGCCGGCGCGCGCGAGTCCCGCTACGCGCACCTGCTCGAAGGCCCCATAGATATCGAGGCCCTCGAATCAGCCGCCAGAGTCGAATCTTCCGCTTCTAAATCCGCCGGCCTCGGCGACCGGGTCGCAAAACTCGAACAGGAAGCCGAGCAGCTTCGCGCCCAACTCGCCGCGCTGCGCGATGAATTCCTCCGATTCAAATCGCAGTTCGAGTGAAGCAGGAAGCGGCAAGGTGCAGAGGAAGACGCGGAGACGCGCTGAAGGAATAATGACCCTTGGCCACTGACCTCCGACCACTGTCTCAGGATTGCGGTTTGAAATACAGAACGAGTCCCGCGCCTGCGGCCACCAGCACGTAGCCGACATAAAGCAGCGGGTTGATGGATTCCTTCGGCGGGTGAAGCGCCATCGAGAAAATCACGTTTATCAACGGCGCTCCGCCGAACACCAGCGGCATGACGTAAGCCGGGACGCCGCCGGTCTTGAAAGCAAGTATGATGCAGATCGCGCCTATCGCTCCGAGCGCCCCCCCAATAGTCGCCCAGGTCGTCCCTGCGGAATTGAATCCCTTCAACTCGCCCACCGCGCCGAGGCTGAGGGCAGGCACGAGCACGCCGATGAGAAAATACGCCGCGCCCACGCACAGAAGCGCGCGCATGGGATTGCCAAGCTGAACCTGCCCCTTGTGCAATGAAGGCCCATACAGCCCCCAGGAGAGAGCCGCCCCGAAAGCGAACAATATCCAGACCATGTTTTTCCCCTTTTGTTTATTCGTCATCTGTCTGTCGTCCTTTGTCATTGGCTGAAACTACTGACCAGCGGCCACTTTACTTATTCAATCTGAGATAGCCGGTCTCGCGCTGCATGTCTCTGAGCATCTTCTCGGTAGGCGGCGACCCCTCGGCCAGTTGATAAAGAGCCGATGCCGCTATCGTCGACATGCTGAAAGCGAAATGAATGTCGAGCCGTTCATCCAGGGACCGCGCAAGCTCAGGATCATAAATCCTCACCACTACCCTCAGAGCCGGAGTCAGCGAACGGGCGTTGAGGGCGATCTCCAGATTCGTCAGATCATCGCTCGTCACGCTCAACATAGCTTTCGCTTTGAGCAGACCGGCGTCTCTGAGGGTGCGCTCGAAGCGCGCGTCGCCGATTATCGTGCGCAATCTCTTTGCATAGATCGCTGGCATGTACCTGCCGTTCGGATCGGTATCGACGACGACGACTTTCTCTCCCCTGCGCATCAACTCTTCGACGACTCCGAACCCGACCGAGCCAATGCCGACCACGATGATGTGCTCGCTCTCTTTGACTCGACGACGCCCGAAGGCCAGAGCAAGCCGCTGGCGCAGAAGCGAATCTGTTACGAGCGCGAAGAGTATAGCAGTGTTGGTAACGCTTGCCGCCATCAGAAGGATGCCTATGATCTTCGACAGCGTGCTCGACTCTTTCAGGCTGATGTCGCCGAAACCGACGGTCGCCATCAGCGTGACCACGAAGTACAAAGAATCCATCCACGACAATCGCTCTGCGAAATGAAAATAAACGGTCGCAAGCAACAGCATCAACCCGCCCGCGCTTATCGCGTAGGTGAGCAGCGGGTCAGGATTGTGAGGCAGGGCGATTTCCTCCTCAGATTCTCCTGCCCTCGGCGCGTGAGCGTGCGAGGCAGGCGAAGGAGCATCGATTGCTCCGACGAACTCTCTGGCAGCGAGCTCTGCCGGGCTGATGAATGAAAAATGGTCGAGATGACGGGCGAGCTTCTTCCCGAGTCGACTTTGTTCCAGAGTGACGATGACCGGAACATCTTCTGAAATCCTTCGCACGGCCAGCGCGATGCGGATGTTGAGGCTCTCCTGTTCAGTGACGGCGAAGACGGCGCGCGCGCGGCGGGCGTAATCGGGAACCGAAAAGTCGCTTGCCAGGTAATCCCAGCCCTGCGGAGGCTCGCGCGGTTCCGCCGCCTGATCGATTACGAGCACGGAGGAGGAGCGCGCCGCAAGCAGTCTGGCAAGCTTGATGCCGATATGCGTCGCCCCGAATATTATAAAATCGGTCTGCTCGTCCAAATAAAACTCTCTTGGATAGGAAATTGCAGCCTGCGAGTGAAGAGATGTTGGATGTTAGAGGATAGATGTTAGTGGAAACAGGTCGGAGCGCATAATCGGCCCGACTCACTAACATCTAATATCTGATATCTAACATCTGTTTTTCGCAAACGCCTGAGATATTACCATCGCCCTTCACACTTCCTCTACTTGTCAGCGGTAGTCAGTTGTCAGTTGTCAGCCAGTTCGCCTTACACTCCCCTGCTCCCCTGCGCCTCTTCACCTACTTCCTCAGCGAGGCTTCTGCTATCATCTTCATCTATGGAAAAACGCCTGTCGCACGACGAAGTGGGCAAAGTGGTCGCGGAACTTACGCGGCTCGCCCAGCAGCGCGAAGACGAGGAGCGTCAGACGCTCGACCGCCAGCAGGTCGCACTGGTGCTAAAGGAGCTTTCGCTCCCCGTCGATTTGCTCGACGACGCGATGGAACAGTTGAAGCGCCGCGAAGCTCTGGAACGGGAACAGAAACGGAAGAAACGAATCTATATCGCGGTCGCGGCGGCGGTCTTTGCGGTGATACTGCTCATTTCGGTTTCGATGTGGCGCAGTTCAGCCGCATACGATCGCATCTCCGCCGATCAGTCGCGCATCACCCGCACGGTCGATGATGGAGGCAACCTCGAAAAAGTTTCGCGCGCTGGCGATGAGGTTTTCTTTCGGGTGACGCTCAAGGATGTGCCGACGGGCGAAAACCTTCCGCTTCGCTGCAACTGGATAGACCCAGGGGGAAACATATTCAAACAGAACAGCTATTCGACACAGGAGACGACCGCGAGCGTGTGGCCTACTCAATGCAAGTGCCAGATAGGGCCGTCAGCGCCGCGCGGGACTTGGAGAGTCGAAATGCTGCTGGGCGACCGCACACTGAGTTCAACAACTTTCGATGTCGAATGATGAGCGGACTCGTCGGCTATTTTTCGCCTGTGGCAGGAACTGACCTCAGACCTCTGCTTGCAAAAATTCCTCCCTCTGCCGCAAACCACGCTTGCTTGAATCGAATTGCTTCTGATGGAATTTCACCGCCGCTCTCTGAAATAGTTTTCTGGGGAAATCACGCCCGCGCCTTGCAGACCCAGGAGCGCATCACCGCGTCTCTTTCCGCATCAGGCCTCGCTCATCACCGCGACATCGAGATAGAGATCTGCGCGAGTTGCCTTTCGATCCGCCGCGACTTGTTCGGGCGCGTACCTTTTTTCTGGACGCGCACAGGCGACGCGGTCTGGTTTGCATCAAGAATCGATTTACTGCTTCCGGTCGTCAATGATCGAAAAATCTCTCTTGCCGCACTCTATGGCTATCTCAGTTTCTCTTATGTGCCGACGCCCGAAACTGTCATCGAAGGAATCGCTTCGATGGTCGCAGGGGCGGAATCTTCGTGGCAATTCGATGGTCAATCGCTCCATTCAGACCATAAACGAATCGATGACTGGCGCGAATCTGATGACATCATCGATAGCGAAGTCAGTTCTATCCGTCGACTGAGAGAACTTCTCGAAGAATCAATCGCCTGCCTTCTTCCGCACGCAGGAGAGACTGTCGGCGTTTTTCTTTCGGGGGGCCTGGACTCATCCGTAGCAGCCGCGCTGCTTGCTCGCGCAGGAGCGCGCCTCCGGGCTTACACTCTCGATTTTGGCGAATACGGTCTCCCCGAATCGCCTTACGCGGAACTGGTCGCAGGCGCGCTCAAAATCCCTCTCACTAAAGTTCCTGCGACTCCCGCGCAAATCCGCCGCGCAATCTCTGCGACTGCGCGCTCGCTCGATCAGCCTTATGGCGACGGCGTGACTGTCCCGTTGTTTCTTCTGGGCGAAGCGGCTGCGCGCGACTGCTCGATCGTGTTCAACGGAGAAGGCGGCGATCAACTTTTTGCGGGCTGGGCCAACAAGCCGATTATCGCATCAGGCATCTACACCGATCACAGCCCTGTCCCGTCAGATTTCCCCTACTGGTATCTGCGCACTTTCCATCGCCTTCACGGATATGAGACAGAAGTTTTTTCTTCTGCCGCTCTCAGAGAAATCGAAAAAATCGATCCGTTGAAATGGATCGAAGAAGCTCTCGACCCGACTCATACGAAAACGATGCTTCACAGACTGCGGCGGGCGAATCTCCTTCTCAAGGGGGCGCAGAACATAGAGCCGCGCGCCACGCTTCTTGCTCAGGCGCAGGGGTTGATGGTCAGGAGTCCGTTCTGTTATAAACCGCTCGCGCAGTACACATTCGAAGTCGCAGGCGAGCTTTTCCTTCGCGGGCCTTGCGAGAAATATTTTTTGAAAAAGGCCGTCGAAGACCTTCTGCCTGCCGATGTGGTATGGCGGGAAAAGAGAGGCATGGGAGTTCCCCTTACGGAATGGTGCCTCGGCCCGATGCGACGAAGAGTCGGCGCTCTGTTGAGCCGGTCGGCGCTTCGCGCTCAAGGACTCAAGCCGGAACTTGCGATGCGTCTGGCATCGGGCGAGTTGAGCGGTCACATTCGAGGCCGTCGCATCGGAGAAAATCTCTGGCTGCTTCTGATGTGGCAGGCGTGGCGAAAAGAAGTTCTCGGAGCAAAAATCGAACAGCCCGTGTTGAATGATTTCCTCCTTCCGCGCCGATTGTGGGCCTGGCGCGGTGAAGTGTGAAGGGTGAAGGGTGAAACATCACAGACCCCAGACTCCAGACTCCAGACTCCAGACTTCAGAGCAGATGGTTGAAGAGTTGCTCTGCGAATACGGCTCTCCGCTTTATGTCTATGACGCGGACGCGCTGAGGCGTTCGATCCATCACATCGCCTCTTCGATACCTTATCCGCAAACGCGATTTCATTTCGCCTGCGTCACCAACGGCAACCTTGCGTTGATGAAAATATTTCTCCGCGAGGGTTGGGGACTGCATGCCAACACGCCGGGCGACGCTTACCTCGGCTTGAAAGCGGGCTTCGCTCCCGATCAGATCGTCTACACCGGCAGCAATCTTTCGCGCGCCGAAATAGCCGGGATGCTTCGATGGGGCATCGGCGCATTCAACCTCGACAGCCTCGATCAGGTGCGCTCTTTCTGCGAAGTTTGTTCAGGCGCGGGCGCGCACCCCCGACTCGGACTCCGTCTCAATCTGCCGGAGGTGACCGGGGGGAATCGCATCGGAGTTCGCGTCGAAGAACTGAGCGAAGCCGTTCGCATAGCCTCATCTGCGGGACTCAGAATAACGGGCATTCATTTTTATCGCGGCACGGGGACGAATCAGACTTCGGCTTTCATCGATTCGATCGCGCCAGTGATCGAAGCCTCCCTGCGACTTCCCGACTGGCAGTACCTCGATTTCGGCGGCGGGTTCGGCCATCCTTATCACGCTGACCGCGAACGGTTTGAGTGGGACAAATTCGGCAGCGAGTTGAACGAACATCTTTCGCGGCTCCCACGCCGAATCAATCTTCTGATCGAGCCGGGGCGCGCGGTCATCGCCGGGTGCGGCGCGCTGCTTGCGCGAGTCGTGTCTGTGAAGCGGCAGGGCGAGCGACAGATCGCAGGCGTCGATACTTCGGTGGCAAACATAGCAGTGCTGGCCGTGCATGGCGGCTATCGCAGAATAGTCGCATTCAAGGAAAGCGACTCGCTTTTCGAGACCGATGTGTGCGGCAATACAACTTTCTCGCGCGATTATCTGGGAAGAAACTGCGCGCTTCCTCCTCTCGAAGTCGGGGACGCGGTTGCCATCCTCGACGCGGGGGCCTACGGGTATGCGATGTCGTCTCACTTTCTTCATCGCCCGCGACCGGCTGAAGTCCTCTTCGAAGGCGGAAGCCATCGTTTGATCCGGCGGCGGGAGAGTTACGAAGTTCTGATAGAAAATCAGGAGCGAGGGTAACGCTTTGAAATGCTTCAAGTGCCAGACTGACAATAATCTCAAGGACAGGACGGCCAATCAGGGCAAGTGCAAAAGCTGTCATCACCCGTTCGTCTTCGATCCCAAAACCCATAAGGGAGTGGATTTCACGGACGCGCTGTTTGCAAACGCGATTGCCAAAGCGTCGGCAAACAACACGCTGTTTTTCACGCAGAAGCAGCTTTTCTATTGCTTCGAAGAGCGTCGCGCGGGCAAACCTAAGGCCCAATACGCAATCGGGTGTGCTCTGATCGTTTTTTCCATCATAGTGCTGATCGGACTTGTCAACTCGCCGTCTGCCTTCTGGTTCATCGTGTTTCTGATCCTGATAGGATCCGGCATCGCGCTTTTTACGCCGCAGGTTCGCAGGCGAATCGAGCGCCTCAAACGCAAACAGACCAAAGGCAACGTGGATGATTTCAAGCGATGGGTCGAGCAATGGAAGAAGGTCAACGGAAAGATTGCGAAGATGCTGCAACCGCCTAAGACGCCGACCGAGCCTGCCAATATAAGCGAAGAGATCAAGGCATACAGTTTTGATCGGGTGGTCGTCTGCGAGCGCGATTCGGTGGCTCAGTTTCTCATCGCCAACAATTTTCACTTCGAGCACAACTGCGCGGTGCTGGCCATCGATGGATATCCGAACAATATTTTTCACACGGTGATGGAGATGCTCCGCCGCAATCCTGTTCTGAAAGTCTACTCGCTGCACAACGCCAGCCCTGCCTTCGTTCAGATGACACGCAAGCTGCTCGCTGATCCGAAATGGTTCAAGGACTGGCCGGGGGTCGAGGTTTATGACATCGGACTGATGCCGAGACAGGTAATCGGCCGCCGCATGTTCGTCGAGCAGTCCGCAGGGTCAGCCGAGTTTGCCTCTCACAGTCTCGCCCCACTGTCGCGCGCCGCGCTGACAGCGGAAGAAATCAAATGGCTCGAAGAAGGCAACCACATAGAGCTTGAATCGCTGCGCCCTCAGACTCTCCTGCGAATAGTCACACAGGGCATCGCTTTGAGCCGCGACCCGCGCGCGCAGGACACGCTTGCGGCAGTCGATGGCTCTGACCACTATGGCGGAACTTATATCTTCGTCTCCGACAGCTTCGGCTAAACGGATATTCATCGCAGGGCAAAAGGGGTTCCGATAGCGAATGGGCATTTCGAATGCGGAATGCGGAATTCGGTAGCCCGCGCGTGAGCAAGGGCTTGAGTCGCGCAAGCAAGCGGGGCGGTCGGGCTACACAGCCGCCGCTGCCAGAGTTTATGGAGCCATTTTGAAAATACGCTGATGATGTCAGGATAGGATGCCTTATGGGGATGAGACTGAAGATAGATAGCGCTCCAACTATTATTCTGGTCGCATTCATCTGGCTACTCGCGGGATTAGGAATCACTCAAATATCGCGTGGCCTTGGGAATGTCTATATTGGAATCAGCCTCCTGGTGGTACTAGTGCTCTTATTATGAGAATCGCAGGAAAGAAGGAAAGAACGTGTGTCAGGAGTTAACAGGCAGAATGAGCCGAAAACAATCCCAGGAAGAGTTCTGGTTTCCGTGTTGATTATCTTTTTATGGGTATTAGCAATGCTGGGAATCCTGTATATAAGCCCATTTCAATCTGAAGGACTCACAATCATGTTATGGGCCGCCTGGGCGGGGATACTGATCCTGATTGTTAAGTATCTCGTGATGAAAAGGGAAAGAGAATTCCTCGATTGATCTTTCAAAGTCAGTCTTCGGCCAGCTTGCGAAATCTGCGCTTCGATTCACGACGCTCGATTCCCTTCTCTCCACTGCGATAGATCAGTGCCGCTGCGCCTCTGAGCGAATCGATCAGGCGCAATCCCCGCTCACTCTCCATTACGCACAAGGCAGTCGCAAGCGCGTCTGACAGCGTGGCAGTTGGAGCGATGACCGTCGCGCTCAACGGGCCGATGACTCCTGTTCCGGTTTTCGGATTGACGATGTGCGCGTATCGAATGCCTCCGATTTCGACGAATTGCTCAAGGTCTCCTGAGGTCGAAATGCCGCAATCGCTGAGGGTGACAGTCGTCATCTCCCATGGGTCGGAGCCGCGAACTTCTATTTCCCATCCCTTCCTGCCCGGCGGCGGGCTGCCTGCGCGAATGTCTCCTCCTATCGCGATCAATGCCCGCACGATACGATGTCTTCGCAAAACCCTCATCGCTTCATCAGCGGCGTACCCCTTCGCTATTCCTCCCAGGTCAAGCTGCATCCCTTCGCTGAGAAGTCGAACGGAGCGAGCGCGTGAATCGAGTTCGATCTTTTCAAAGCCTGTCAACGCGAGCGCACTGCCGATACGGTCCCGGTCGGGAAGCTCCTGAGCGCGGATCGCTCTCCGCCACAGTTTCACTATCGGCCCTGCGGTTACATCGAACGCCCCGTTTGTCTGCCTTGCGATTCGCTGCGATATGGAAAGAATGCGAAAGAGGTCTGCGCTAACTTTCACCCATCGGCCTGCCGACCCCCGACACAGATTATTCAACTCGCTGGCTTCGTTGTAGTCGCTCATGGTAGCATCCAGCCGCGCGATTTTTCGGAAAGCGGCTTCGGAAGCCTGGTCTGCCCGCTCCCGGCTCGCGCAGTAAAGAACGATCCTGACTGAAGTCCCCATGTGCGTTTGTGAGTATTCATATCGAGCAGGACTCGATGTGGTCGGGTGTGCCTGGGCTGATGCGACGATCAGCAGACAAATCGCAGGTATTCTTGCTCCTCGCACTCTCGACCTCCGGCTCAGGCAGATGTTAGAGACTCGATGTTAGATGTTGGAAGGAATCTTGTCACTTTCACAAGGCAAAAGTAAAAAGCCAAAAGTAAAAGGTGAGACTGTCGCTTGCTCCACTTTTGCCTTTTGCCGTTTGCCTTTTCCCTTTTCCCTCATTCTCGGCTGCTTCCTGATATTCGTCCTTATTTCAACATCAGTCGAAAGCCGGAGCGCGACACCGCAGACGGCGATGCCAGCTTATGCGGAGGCGGTTCCGGGCGCGAACGTCAAAATCGAAATGGTTCCCATTCCGGCTGGCTTCTTCCTGATGGGAAGCCCGCAGGGCGAGCCGGGCCGCGCAGCCGAAGAAGGCCCACAGCATGAAGTGGCTCTGGGAGCCTTCTGGATGTCGGCGATGGAAATCACCTGGGATCAGTACGACCCGTTCGCTTTCAGCCTCGACCTTCGAAAAGAGAGATCGCCGTCTCAGACCGTCGAGCCGAAAACGACTGCCGATGCCGTCACTCGCCCGACTCCTCCCTACGCCGATGAATCCTTCGGCTACGGCAAGGGTGATCAGCCCGCTATCAGCATGACCCATCACGCGGCGATGGAGTTCTGCCGCTGGCTGTCGGCCAAAACGGGAAAGACCTATCGCCTGCCTACAGAAGCAGAATGGGAATACGCCTGCCGCGCCGGGTCGAAATCTGCTTACTCGTTCGGCCCGGAAGCGAAACAGATTGGCGAGTACGGATGGTTTCTCGACAACTCCGATGGCGCTCCGCACCCGGTGGGAAAAAAGAAACCCAACGCCTGGGGGTTGTATGATATGCACGGCAATGTCGCGGAGTGGTGCATAGACCATTACGAAAAAAATTTCTATGCCCAGTTCACTGCCCCTGCTCGCGGGCCTGTGCTGCTTCCGACCGACAAGCGATATCAGCACGTGGCGCGCGGAGGGTCGTGGGATGATGAAGCCAGTCTGCTCAGAAGCGCAGCCCGCAGAGGATCGAATCCCTCCTGGAGCCGCCGCGATCCGCAAAGCCCGCAGAGCATCTGGTGGCACACCGACGCGACTACCGTTGGTTTTCGCATTGTGCGCCCGCTCGAAGAGCAGGAAAATCTCAAGGGGTTGAAATCCAAAGTCACAAGACAGAGCTCGTAAGAGTCTTCGATGTCGGGCGATCTGCCAGATTGCCCGCGTCCTGAAAGTATGAAAATCGAACAGGCGACAAGCTGGCAGCTTGTCGGACATTATTTGTGGAGGGTGATATGAACCAGGATAGTAAAGATCGCAAACAGTCGCGACGCGACTTCATGAAAACCACGACAGCGGCGGCGGTCGGAAGCGGCCTTGCCGCAGGCTTCAACACGATTCCGGGCGCGTATGCCGCTGGCAGCGACATGATAAAAATCGGATTGATCGGATGCGGCGGCCGCGGAACCGGAGCCGTAATCAACGCTTTCGCCGCAGCCGAAGGCGTCAAGCTCGTCGCCTGCGCCGATGCCTTTAAAGACCGGATCGATGAGAGCCTCGCAGGTCTGAGGGAAAAACATGCTGACAAGATCGATTGCCCTCCGGAGCGACAGTTCAGCGGCCTGGGCGCTTTCGAAAAAGTTCTCGCCTCAGATGCCAACTACATCATACTTGCGACTCCTCCCGGCTTTCGCCCCGCTCACCTCAAAGCAGCCGTAGCCGCAGGCAAACACATCTTCACCGAAAAGCCCGTAGCAGTCGATGCCACAGGCATCCGCACCGTGCTTGCAGTCTACGAAGAAGCCAAAGCCAAATCCCTCGCCATAGTCGCCGGCACTCAACGCCGACATCAGCAAGGGTATCTCGAAACGCTCAAGCGCATTCACGACGGCAGCATCGGCGATATCGTCGCCGCGCGCTGCTACTGGAATCAGGGCGGGCTGTGGAAGAAAGATCGAGAGAAGGGATGGAGCGATCTGGAATGGCAGATGCGAAACTGGCTCTACTTCACATGGCTTTCGGGCGATCACATAGTCGAGCAGCACATCCACAACATGGATGTCATCAACTGGGCCATGAACGCTCATCCCATAAGAGCCGTCGGCATGGGAGGCCGTCAGGCGAGAACCGAACCCGAATACGGCCATATATTCGATCACTTCGCCATCGATTACGAGTATGAAAACGGCGTCCACATGATGAGTATGTGCCGTCAGATTCAGGGCACGGCTCAAAATGTCTCCGAAGCTCTCGTCGGCACGAAGGGAGTATGCCAGGCCAACAACTACAACATCACCGGGCCAGCCGCATGGCGATTCCGCAAGGAGGGCGAGCGCAATCCTTATGAGCAGGAGCACGTCGATCTGATCGCCTGCATTCGAGAAGGCAGACCGATTAACGAACTCAAGACTGTAGCCGAAAGCACGTTGACTGCCATCATGGGCCGGATGTCTGCTTACACGGGCAAGGCTGTAAGCTGGGAGCAGGCGCTCAATTCCAAAGAAAACCTCGTGCCCGCAAATCTGGCCTGGGGGCCGATGCCTGTTCCCCCCATCGCTAAACCGGGAGTGACGGAACTGGTCTGATGAACAGCGGTCAGCAGATGGATGTTAGATGTAAGAGGCTGGATGTTAGTGGCAGAGGCCATTCCCTTCCAACATCTGACATCTAACATCTATCGGACAGGGTTCGAGTAAATGAGTTCAAAGAAAAAACTGGGAGTGGGATTCATCGGGAGCGGGTTCATCACCCGCTTCCACATTCAATCGTGGGTGGGAGTGCGCGACGCCGATGTCCTGGGCGTGTGGAGCCCTGACCAGAAGCATTCGGAAGAAGCGGCTGCTCTGGCGCGCTCGCTCAGTGTGGGAGAGGCAAAGGCTTACTCTTCCATCCTTGAGATGGTCGCCGACCCCGCTATCGATGCGCTGTGGTTGTGCGGGCCGAATCACCGTCGGCTCGAAAACATGGAAGAGATCGCTCACGCCATACGTTCAGGCAAAGGCGAACTCACGGGGCTGGCCTGCGAAAAACCTCTTGCGCGCAATGTCGCTGAAGCTAAAAAAATGGTCGCCTGCGTCGAAGAACTCGGCCTGCTTCACGGCTATCTCGAAGACCAGCTTTTTTCGCCGGGAGTCGTGCGCGGAAGAGATATCATCTGGAAGCGCGCGGCAGCCATCGCCGGTCGTCCCTATCTTGCGCGGGCGGCTGAAGAGCACAGCGGGCCGCACAACGCCTGGTTCTGGCAGGGCGATCTTCAGGGCGGCGGCGTGCTCAACGATATGATGTGTCACAGCGTCGAAGTCAGTCGCTTCCTGCTCACTCGTCCCGGCGATGCGCGTTCGAGCATCCGTCCCGTGAAAGTGTCAGCCCAGATCGCATCGCTTAAATGGAGCCGCCCTGATTACGCTCGCGCGCTCAAAGACGCGATGGGCGCGGAAGTCGATTACCTCAAGCGGCCTTCTGAAGACTTCGCTCGCGCGCTCATCAACTTCGTGGATGAAGATAACAATCCGCTCATAGCCGAAGTGACCACATCGTGGAGCTACGTCGGGCCGGGGCTGAGACTGAGCGTCGAACTTCTCGGCCCTGAGTATTCGCTTTCGATGAGCTCGCTCGACAGCGGATTGAAGATATTTCTGAGCCGACGGGTTCAGGGCGAAGAAGGCGAAGACCTGGTTGAGAAACAAAACGCCGAGCAGGGATTGATGCCGATAGTTTCGAACGAGGCTTCGGAGTACGGTTATGAAGCCGAGAATCGATATTTCGTCCGATGCTTCCTGGAAGGCCGACAGCCTGAAGAAAATTTCCACGACGGGCTTGAAGTGACCAAACTTCTGATGACCGCTTACATGAGCGCCGAGCAGGAGCGAGCCATCGACTTCGAGCCGACAGATTTGGACTCATTCACACCGCAGGTTGCGCGCGGAGAGTGGAATCCGCGCAGAGAATGATTCGCGCGCTCGCCATCAAACATCACTGACAACGGCTTTCTCTGAAAAAGACGACTTCCCCGTTCGCAAGGTTATGCAGACCTCCGATGAGGCCGACTTTGCGGGCGATGATTCTGTCCCTCAGGTCTTTGCTGTTGGCGCAAATTTCTTTCATCACCAACTCGACATTGGCTTTTGCGACTGCTGCGACGTATTCGGGATTTTTGGAATCCCTCGGCATTATTCTCGGATCGACCATATCGAGAGCGGGTCTTATTCGTCTGAGCAGATCGATGAGGTTTCCACGCGCGCCTGAGTCAATGAGAGCCTTGTTGTCGATGGTTCCTTTGATCGCGCCGCAGTCTGTATGACCGATCACCGCTGTAAGCTTCGCGTAATGAGGCCCCACTCCGAATTCCAGCCCGCCGAGCATATCGGGGTTGACCACATTGCCCGCCAGCTTGAGAGTGAAGGCATCTCCGTTGTTGAGATCGAAGATCAGTTCCGAAGAGGTGCGCGAGTCCTGACAACTGAGAACCTGGGCGAACGGAAATTGCCCTTTGGCCGTTTCTCTGACCTGCTGGCGGATGGGGCGGCTGATGAGCGCGCCTGAGATGAATCGTTTGTTGCCTTCTTCGAGCAATCTTCTGGCTTCCGCCGGAGTCATCCTTTCGTTGGATTCCATCGTCTGCGTCTTAGGCTCAGGAAAGCGCTGCTGAGACAGGCCCGTTGCCGCTATCAGAGTTGAGAGCAACGCGACTAAAGAGAGAGTTCGGAGCTTTTTGTGAGTCATTATTATTTTTCTCCTTACTGGCGATCAGGGGTTGGTCGCCGTCCACTGTTTCAATCGATCAAGACTCTGGTTGAAAGGTTTGAGTCCGCACCAAAGCAGCAGGGTCGAGACTATGTGCGCGAGCGTGCCAACTACGAGCAGAGAGTAATGAATCATGTTATCGTCCCGAAAAATCACCTGCGTCGTCACCGCCACTGCGGTCGGGCCGATTCCCAGTCCGATGAGATTTACTACGAAGAGATAAACTGCCGATGCCTGCCCTCTCATCTCGTTAGGCATGATCTGCTGAATGGCCGCAGGAGCAACGCCGAAAGGCGCGGAGGCCAGAAACGCCGCCGGGATCAGAAAGACTGTCACCCACGCCGCATCCGACATCATTGGATAAACCATGCCGAACGGGAACCACGCGACCGAAACCAAAAGGCCCACGAACATAGTGGCATTGCGCCGCCCTCGCTGCGTCAGATAGTCAGCCAATCGACCGCCTGCCACTACGCCAAGCGTCGAGGCGATCCCTATTATCAACCCGTAAACTATTCCTGATTTCGCCTGGCTCCAACCGTGAACGCGCTGATAAAAAGTAGGTATCCACGCCGACGCCCCGTAGGACGAAAACGATAGAAGCGCAAAGCCTATGGTGTGACACAGAAAGGTCGTCCTGTTTTGAAGCATGTAGCTGTAGGCTTCGCGCGTCGAGACCCCCGCTTTTTTCAATGTTCCGTCCGCCGATTTGACCAGACGCAGGCCGCGACGCAGAGGTTCGCGCACGGTGTACATCAAAAGCGCGAGCAGCACTCCGGGCAGTCCCACGATGAAAAAAATCACTTGCCATGAGCGCGTTTCTCCCACAAGCGGAAGATCGAAGTTCTCCCTGCTCCCGACCAGGCTGATGACCCAGCCGCCGAGCACCAGTGCCAGCCCCGATCCGATGTATATGCCCATCGAATAGACGCTGATGGCCGTAGCTCTCCGCTCTTTCGGAAAATAGTCGGTGATGAGCGAATAGGCCGCAGGCGAAAGCGACGCCTCGCCTACTCCCACGCCCATGCGAAAAAGCAGCATCTGAAAAAAGTTCTTCGCCACTCCGCACCCGGCAGTCATCACGCTCCAGAAAACGAAACCGGCGGCTATCAGTCCGCGCCGGCTGCGCGTGTCGGCAAGCTTGCCAAGCAGCACTCCGAAAAACGTGTAGAAGACGGCGAAGCTGAAGCCCTGAAGCAGGCTCATCTCCGTTTCCGTGATTCCCAGATCGCGCCTGATCGAGCGCACCAGCAGATTGAGAATCTGTCGGTCTATGAATGAAAACACATATACCAGAGTCAGCACGCCGACGACATACCATGCATAGCCAGTTTTGGGATAAGGCTCTTCAGCGATTGAAGAGCCTGCTTTGATCTCGGGTTCGGTTTCTGCTGCCACTTTGTTTTCTCCTACACGCAACATAAATGTGGCGGATGGCGCGAATCGAAAAAATCTCTCATCTCCTGCATACCTGCGAACACTTCCTTCGGGTCGAGCGGCTGATCGAGTTCCTGTCTGAATTCCTGATAGAGCCGCATCACGTTGGGGAGTATTCGCTCAGGCTCTCGCCAGCTTGCATAGACGCCGAGTTTTATATCACAGGCCGCTTCTTTTGTTGTCATCCCCTCGTCGAATCGCTTCCGGGCTTCGCGCCTGATGTGGACGAGGTATTTTCTCATCTCGCCGAGTTCCCTCCTGCCGCCTATCGGCCCGTGACCGGGGACGATCACTTCGACATCCATCTTCAAAATGCGATCAGCGATCCTGATCCAGTTGCCGACGTGTCCCTGAAACGCCATCGGCGTGACGTAATGAAAAGCGAGGTCGCCCGCAAACAGAATCTTCTCTTTCGGCAGATGAACGAAAGCGTCTCCTGCCGTGTGTCCCGCGCCGAGATGACGAAGCTCGACCTCGCGCCCCGATTGATGAAACACAAGACGGTCTTCGAATGTCGATTGCGGAGCGCGCGGTTTGATCTTCGCATACTCATCGGCAAATCGCGGCATGGCTTTTTGAAGAAACTCGACGGGCAAGCCTGTGCGGATGATTTCTTCGCGGCATCGGACGTGGCTGACGATTTCAGCTTTACGAAAAAGAAAATTGCCGCCGGTGTGATCGATATGATGATGCGTGTTGATGAGTCGAGTGACCTCTTTAGTCGTCACCCGTCGGATCGAAGAGAGAAACCGCCGGGTCATCGAGGGAACCATCAGCGCATCGATTGCCATCACCCCTTCGCGGTCTACGAGCAATCCGGCGTTGCTCACTCCCAGTTCGCCGTGAGCCTGAAGGTAGGCGTAAACGCCGCGCGCGATCTCTTCAAGCCCGCTCTTGTAATCAGGGATGATTTTGCTCACTTGCTGTTTTCCATCGAGCCGATCATTTGAAATCGAAAAGGGAGATTTTTTGGAGTGCTGCGACTCGTCGCAGCTTTGCTTCGCATCAGACAAAACCAAAGCTGGGACAAGTCCCCGCACTCCAAAGATGTCTCCTCTTTCAAAGCTGTGAGTTCTCTCGACTTTAACTTGCGCCAGCTTCGATTATTTCGGAGGCATGCGAAGCGCGCCGTCCAGGCGGATGACTTCGCCGTTGAGCAATTCGTTTTCGATTATGTGTCGGGCAAGGGTGGCGAATTCTTCGGGCCTTCCCAGCCTGGCCGGAAAAGGAACCTGTTCGCCGAGCGACTGCCGCACCGCTTCAGGAAGTTTTCCGAGCAGCGGCGTGTCCATGATTCCGGGCGCGATTGTGACTACGCGAATACCGGCGCGGGACAGATCGCGCGCGGCAGGCAATGTCATTCCGACTATGCCGCCTTTGGAGGCCGAATAAGCTATCTGTCCTATCTGCCCGTCGAAGGCGGCTATCGAAGCGGTGTTGACGATCACTCCGCGCTCGCCCGATGGCTGCGCCGGTTGTGAAGACATCTGCGAGGCGGCGAGTCTCAGGACGTTGAAAGTACCTATGAGGTTTATTTCGATCACCCGTTTGAATGAAGCCAGCGCGTGCGGACCTTCTTTGCCAACGGTTTTTTCGGCAAGCCCGATGCCCGCGCAGTTGACCGCGCCGTCAAGCGCGCCGAAAGCGGAGACCGCCAGATCGATTGCCGCTTTGACGCTCGCTTCATCCGACACGTCAGTCTGAGCGAAGCGCGCGTTAGTTCCGAGAGATGAAGCAGTCGCCTGACCAGTTTCGGCGCTGATGTCAGCGATGACGATGTTTGCGCCTGAGTCAGAGAGAAGGCGGGCGGTTGCGGCTCCGAGTCCTGACCCGCCGCCGCTTATGAGAAAAGTTCTGCCGTTTATTTCCATCCGATGAATTCTCCCTGTTTTGTATGAAAGCATCAGACCCCGGTTCGAGGTAGCCGGTACTTTATCATCAACTCAACAGGTCGGAAAGGCTGTGTCAATGTCGCGCGCCCGGCAGGCGTGATTTGAAATTCATAAATGAATCCGATTGAAAGTATTCGTCGCATATTTTGAAGTTCCGATGAGAAGAGGGCAAGCCGAAATCGCCGCGCTTGCAGGGTTCGAGATATTTTTCTTCAGCGAGTGTAATACGATTTCTTCCTGACTCTCGCAGAGACGGGTGCAGTTTTCAAAAGTCCTATGGCTTCCACCGCATCCCCCCAACTGCCGTTGGGGGTGCTTGCAAATCCTGCCTGCACACAGAGGATCGGCTCTCTTTTAGATACCCCCAACGGAAGTTGGGGGAGGAGTCCAAGCCCAGCCTTCATAGGTTGGATTTGAAATATCCTCCGACTTCCGTCGGAGGGATTTAATGAACCCTGAAGCTTTTGCTGTAGGTTGGATTTGAAATATCCTCCGACTTCCGTCGGAGGGATTTAATGAACCCTGAAGCTTTTGCTGTAGGTTGGATTTGAATTATCCTCCGACTTCCGTCGGAGGGATTCGACCGACTTTTGAAAACTGCACCCGCTTGCAGGGTTCGAGATATATTTCTTCAGCGAGTGTAATAAATTTCTTCCTGACTCTCGCAGAGACATCGCATACAATCCGGCCCGTTTTATTTCGCATTGTGCAGCGCGAGCCTGCGGCATGCGATCTATGATCTTTCGCCCGCTCAGGCACACGGCGGGCAGCTTCGCAAGTACAAGTATGACGGGCTTGGGCGGGTGTTGTTCGAGCGCATTCCTGAACGGACGG
>CAZPQE010000004.1:0-35414 GCA_964588615.1 uncultured Clostridia bacterium
ATGTACTCTTCATCGGTGATGCCCGACCCTTCACCGGCTGATGTTTCGACAAGCACCGTATGACCTGCGCTTGAGAGCGCCTTCACTCCTGCCGGAACCATACCCACTCGGTATTCGTTGTCCTTAACTTCTTTCGGAAGTCCTACGATCATAATTCTCCCCAGAAAATGTACAGTAGGCTGCCAGCCTGCTGATGCCCTAAATTTTCATGCCTTCAGGGTGTCAACAGGCTGGCAGCCTGTTGTACATCCACGCCTCTTCAGTGGTCAGTAGTCAGTGGCTCGCAATCATCGAGCCACTGACTACTGACCACTGACAACGGACTACTGGTTATCGATCTGCGCCCGTTGAAGCTTGCCGGAGTAATCGACGTAGACGGCTTTCCACTCCGAGAAAATATCCAACACCTGCGTGCCGCCTTCGCGGTGGCCGTTGCCTGTGGCCTTCGCTCCTCCGAACGGAAGATGAACCTCTGCGCCGATGGTCGAAGCGTTCACATAGAAAATGCCCGTCTGCACGTCTTCCATCGCGCGGAATGCGCGGTTGGCGTCGCGGGTATAGATCGAAGCTGAAAGACCGTACTTCACTCCGTTGGCTATCTCGACCGCATGATCGAGGTCCCGGCATTCGATTATCGAGACGACCGGGCCGAAGATTTCTTCCTGAGCTATGCGCATCTGCGGATGGACTCCGGCAAACACCGTCGGCTCGATGAAGAACCCATACTTGAGATCGCCTTTTTCGACTCTGCGCCCGCCGCACATCAATCTGGCCTTGTCCTCGCGCTGGCCGATTTCGACATAGCCCAGGATTTTATCGACCGCCTCCTGATTGATTACCGGCCCGACATCGGCTTTGTCATCGAGTCCCGGTCCGAGGCGCAGTCTCTTTGCGCCGTCAGCGAGAAGGCCGACGAATTTCTTTGCGACTTTTTTATGCACGACCACCCGCGATGCTGCGGTGCATCGCTGTCCCGATGTGCCGAATGCGCCCCACAGCACGCCTTCGACCGCCAGATCGAGGTCGGCGTCTTCCATAATCATCACCACGTTTTTGCCGCCCATTTCAAGCGAGCATATTTTGTCGCCTGCGGCAGCCGATTGTCCGACCGTGCGTCCAACAGCGGTCGAGCCGGTGAAGGAGATGAGGCGCACGTCGGGGTGATTGACCAGCGATGCGCCCGCTTCTTCGCCATGCCCGCTGACGATGTTGACGACGCCTGCAGGCAGCCCCGCCTCTTCCAGAGCCGCGACGAAATTGTATGTCGAATGCGGAGTGTCTTCGGCGGGTTTGATGACCACCGTGTTTCCGCAGACGAGCGCGGGCGCGATCTTCCACGAAGGGATCGCCATGGGGAAATTCCAGGGGGTGATCAACCCGCACACGCCTATGGGTTCGCGGACGCACATGGCGAATTTGTTGGGAAGTTCAGCTTTGGTCGTAAACCCGTGAAGCCTGCGCCCCTCGCCGGCGATGAAGTAGCTCATATCGATGGCTTCCTGCACATCGCCGCGGGTTTCTTTGAGAACTTTTCCCATCTCGCGGGTCATCGCGCGGGCGAATTCTTCTTTGCGGCGTATGAGTATTTCGCCTGCTTTGAAGAGTATTTCAGCGCGATGAGGCGCGGGCGTCTTGCGCCAGGTTTTGAAAGCCTCGGCGGCGGCGGCGACTGCGCGGTCGACGTCCTCGGCGGTCGAAGCAGGGAAGCGACCGATGAGGTCGCGGGTGTCAGCGGGATTGCGGTTTTCGATGTATGCGCCTGACGAGGGGGCGACCCACTGACCCGCGATGAGGTTGCGATGATCAGCGGCTTTTATTTTCGATGCCGGTTTGGCCATATAAAAACTCCTTGTGTATTAAACGAGGCGGTCTGTTGCGCGGGCAACTTATGACATTCAGTGCAGGGGGTGCGCTGGTCGAGTTTGCCTTTCTTGGGATGAGTCTGCGGCATGGGCACTGTGGGTGAATCCACGGCGTGACAGGCAAGGCACTCCTGATTGTGTTTGAGTATGTCATCCTGATTATCAGGCGATGGCTTGCTCAGACCCGCGTGCTCGGCCCTTGAGGCGAGGGATTTTGGCGGGTCTTTGAGTTGCGACAAAAATATGAAAAGGCCTATTACGGAGAGGGCGATAGCGGCGAATAGGAGGTCCTTTTTATTCATAAAACCGGGTCCTGGCGGCGACCCTTGCGGGCTTTTTATCTGAATGGCGAATCTAGCAAAGGGGTTCGGGGGTGTCAAGAATGAGAGGCCCGCCGCGCCGAATCGCGCTGTTGGTATGAGCGGTTATAAATCTGAATTCTTCATAAATCTGAATTCTTCGCGGCCCGGCCTGAGGCCGGGCCGCTGGTTTTATAGGGCTGCTACTTGGTGGCCAGTCTTTGTCCTCTGGTCTTAACTGCTATCCTGCCGAACTTGCCTTGAGGCTCGATGCGGTACTGGCCTTTCGAGACGGCAAGCGAACTGAAGCCCAGCGCGCGGCTGGTGCATTCATCCAGCGTGAGGTCTTCATCGAGTTTGATCGCATCCATCTTCTCAGGAAGCGCGCTCGTAAGTTCCAGCACCATCTCGCTGCCCGACAATCGGGCCGTGCCTTTGACTTCTCTTTCGGGCCTGATAGCGCGGGCATTGGCGCATGTGAGGCTTATTATCAGGCAAAAACTCTTGGCCGGGGCGCAGTTGCTCCCCGATGGACGGCCTATTCCGATGGTTATGGTGATTCTCGACGGATTCTCTTCAGACTCGCCTTTCTTTTTCGATCCGCCTTGCGCAAGACATAAAACAGTGAACAGGAGCAGAATTGACGCGGCCATGAAATGTCTTTTCATAGCTTCGACCTCTCTTCTTCAAAGAATGACGCCCAGCCCCGGCGGGCTGCGGCAACTCTCCTCCGTTCCCCTGAGATGCTTCGAAACCGGAATTCGACTCTTGAGAAATCCCGGCGGGCTTTCCCGTCAATGGCGAGAGTATACGAAGCGCGGTGGCGAGTCAAAACTATTGGCAATAAAAAAGCAGCAGGCGCGAAGCCTGCTGCCTGAGTGTGTTGTTGGCGGATTAGGTTATCTTGGGGGAGCGCGACGAGTCGGGCGCGAGCGAACCGGGGCTGCCGGCCCGCCCGACGGCCCTTCGCCTTCAGGCGCATCGGCTATCGAGGATTGGATTACATCCTGATAAACCTTGATCTTTCCCTGCTCGCGGAGTTGTTTCTGCGCCCAGGCAAGGTAGGCAGTGAACATCGCATTGCGTTTGGTCGAAAGCAAACCTTCTTCTATCTGTCGGCGCTGCTTTTGAAACGGATCGCCCATATCGGCGTCTTTGCGCCCCTTGAGCGAGGCGACGACCATCGTGCTTCCGTCGTCTATCGAGATTGGATCGCGGAGGACTTCGCTCACTTTCAACTGGTAAATCCTTTCGCGCTGCGCCTCGCTGGAAATCGAGCCGATGGTATCGTTGCCCGAAACATTCCTTTCGTCGAACTTGATCTTCTGAGCCTGAGCCGCCGCTTTGAGCGCGTCCGCATTGGCCGAGTCGGCCAACTGGCGGGCGATCTGCGCTATCATCTCTCTGGACTTGTCTGTGCGATAGCGGTCTTCGACACGCGCTTTGACTTCCTCGAAAGATGGATCGTGAGGATCGCGTCGGTCTATGTACTGAGGGACGGCGAACCCGTTATTGACGTTGAGATATTCGCCTATATCGCCCGTGTTTTGAAGCTCGAAGACGGCATCCTGGAATCCGACAGCCGCGCCGAGTTCCGCGATCGAATCCCCTTCGGAGAAGAAAGGAGTCTCTTTGACCTCGGCCACCTGCGCTTTGTATTTCTGATTCAATTCGGCGACTGTGGTTTCGATATTGCCGCTCTGTTTGAATTTCTGCTCGGCTTCTTTGACTATCTCGACTCCTTTCGAGTAACCCTTTTGCGCGCGGGCTTCCTTGAGAAGCTGCTCGCGCGATTCTTCGAGCGTGGGCAATCGGCGGTCGGTCACCTTGAGTATGTAGAACTGCTCGCCTTTCTTGACCGGCTGGCTTATTTCGTCCTTCTGCATGTTGAAGACACGGTTGAGCGGATCTTCCGTGTCGCGCTTGTCTTTCTTGTTGACCCAGCCTATGTCGCCCCCTGCGGATTTGCTCCTGGCGTCCTGGCTCGCTTCGCGGGCGAGGCGGGCGAAATCTTCAGCGGGCTTGCCCTCCGACCCGCGCGCGCGCGCAACTATGTCGTCGGCCTTCTTTCGCGTTTCATCTTCGGGAGTAGAGCCTTCGTCTTCGTCTTCTTTCTGGTCGCCGGCCTTCTTGTCCGCCTTGGGTTTTTCTTTTGGAATATTGAGTACTATCTGGCTGACGCGCACCTGCTGAATATTGCGTTCGGGGTTGAAGTTCTGTTTGATCTCGTCTTCGGAAATCTGCACGGTTTGTCCGGCCTTGTCCTGGCTGACGAAGATGTAGCGGGCGCGGCGCTGATCGGTGTTGATGCGGAAGTCGGGTTTGCGCTGCTCGAAGTAAGCCATCAGTTCGGCATCGGTCACCTGGACTTTGGCGCGGTAATCATCAGCGCGGAGTTCGACCCATCGCACTTCGTAGGTGGAGTTGTTCCGGCGAAAGTCGGTTTCTACTTCCTGAAGCGGGACCTGAGCGGCTGCGGTGATGTAGCTGCGGAGTTTCTGTTCGGTGATGCTGGTGCGCAGGCTCTCTTCGAATTCGAATGGGGTCATGCCCATCTGCGCGAGTTGAGCGCGATAGGCCTCCGGCCCGGGCCAGGGACTAAGGCCCGGCAACTGTTTGAGGTTGTCGGCCACCTCGCTTTCGGTCGTCTGGAGGTTGAGCCTTTCAGCTTCGTAGAGGATGATCTTCTGGCGTATGAGGTCGTCGAGCACCTGCTGACCGGCAAGTTTGAAAACCTTGCTGGCTGAATCCTGCCTGATAGCGCCCTGTCCCTGGGCAAGCTGCTGGCCGTAGCGCGAGAGCGCCTCTCGATATTCCTTGACCGTTATTTCATAGCTGCCCACGCGGGCCACTACCGCGTCCTCGCCCCCAGGCCCGGCGAAGTTGTTCCAGGCAGGAGTGAATATGCCTATGAGTCCCAGCGCAAGGAGCGCGATGAACCCCCACAGCAGGATTTTGCGCGATCGCTTGCGGCGGCCTAAAAACTTCAACATTGTGTTATGCCTCCCAAAACAGCCTGGCAAGAGCCGGGCAGGAAAGAGTCGGTTTGAAGAAAGAACGAATTCTAGTGTATGGGCTGCGGGTTGACAAGCAGGCGGCGATGATAAGGAACCCTTATGAGCGAAATAAGAAAAGAGCTTGACAATCGGGATGGAAAAAACAATGATATTGCCCGTCTGGAATCTCTCTAGTGAAGTATTAATCAAAAACAAGACTGTTTTGGAAGGGCGCTCCGAGTATGTGCCCTTTGAAGTTCATCGCCAGTGCCGGAAGCGCATTGAATGTTTCTGAGACGATGGAATCAGAGTCTCTTTCCGGCCAGTCGCAACCCGTGAAACTCAGAACCCTGAAGCCCTGACAAGGGGCACCAATCCGCCTAGCAGGAGTTTGAAAGGAGAAGAAGTTATGATAAACAAGCACCGACACTTGCTGCTTCTGGTCACGATGCTGGCCCTTGTGGCAAGGATGAGCCTGCCGGTGATGGCTCAAACCAGCCCTACAGGCTCGATCAAAGGCACGGTCACTGACGAGCAGGGGGCAGTCATTACCAAAGCCACCATCACTGTCTCCAGAAAAGGGACCGGCGATGTCCGCAAAGCCGACACCGGAGACGACGGCATATATCTGGTCAGCACTCTTCCACCGGGAGAGTATGAGGTCAAGATCGAAGCCGCCAATTTCGCCACCCACATCTTCCAGACTGTAGTCGAAGTCGGAAAAACCAACCCCGGCGATGTGACTATGCGCGCGGGCCGTCCTGACGAAATAATAACGGTCGAATCCGGCGCAGCAGTCATCGATAAAAGCAGCAACCGGATTGAGGGAGTCATCTCGCAGCAGAAGATCGATTCTCTTCCGCTCAACGGGCGCAACTTCCTTCAGCTTGCTCTGCTCGAACCCGGAGTGACCGTTTCGACTTCCAACCCCGGAAATGCCAACAACCTGTTCAATGTATCCTTCGGCGGAGCCAGTTCGGCCAACACCCGAATAACGGTCGATGGAGGCAGCGTCCTCGATCTGGTGACGGGCGGAGCGGCGCAGAACTTCTCGACCGAGACGATTCAGGAATTCCAGATTTCCTCCTTCAACTTCGATCTCTCGACTGGCGTGACCTCGGTCGGAGCCATCAACATCGTGTCGAGAACCGGGACGAACGATTTTCACGGGTCGGCCCTGTTTTTCGCCCGCGACGATCAGTGGGCGGCTGTTCCCTCGCTTCAGCAGGGCGCGCCTGATTTCCGCCGCTATCAGTACGGAGGCTCCATAGGCGGGCCGATAAAGAAAGACCGCGCCTTCTTCTTCGGCAACCTGGAGCGACTCGATCAGAACTCGATCTTTTCAACCATCACGCGCGGGTTCACCGGATTCCGCCAACTGGACACCAATTTCACCAGCCCCTATGACGGACTGGTCGCAAACGCCCGCTTCGACATACCGCGTTTCCTGAGCGACAAGAACAACTTTTTCCTTCGCTACAGCTATGACTGGAACGACACCTTCGCTCCCGTAGATACCAACTCCTTCCCGTCGAACTGGCGAGTCAACACCAACCGCGATCACAACGGCATAATGGGATTGACCACAGTTTTCAACCCCAATTTCGTCAACGATCTGCGGTTCAATTATCAGCGCATCAATAATGTGAGCGGGCTTCCGACTGAAGAGGACTGCCCGGCGTCGGTTCCCGGCTGCGTCGGGCGCGCAGGCGTTCAGGTGATCGTGCTGGGAAGCGGCATACAACTGGGCAACAGCACTCAGGCCCCGCAGAGCCGCAAGCTCAATCGTTACCAGACTGCCGACAATGTGAACTGGCAGAAGGGCGCGCACCGCATACGCTTCGGCGGCGAGTGGGAATTCAATCACGGCAGCGGCGGCTGGGCCTTTCTCAATCCCGCGCTTATGGTGTTGCACGATCCTCTGACAGTGCAGTTCGTAAACGCGCAGATAGCCGCTGCGCCTCTGCCTGCTCCGCTCAAGGCGGCGCTCACCATCCCGCTGCCTGCGGTCTTCTCCAACCCAACTCTGCCGGTGACGGTCAACGACATCATACAGCTTCCGATAGCTGTGGCATTCATCGGCGTGGGCGATCCGATTCAGCCTCAACCCTTCAACCGCAAGAAAGCGCAGGAGAGTCATCGCTTCCGCTTTTACGCCCAGGATTCGTGGCTGGCTCGTCCGGGACTGACCATCAACTTCGGGGCGTCCTACATGTTCGAGACCAACCTCTACAACCATGACCTTCGCAAGCCCGAATATCTGAGTTCGCTCGTTCCGGCGATCATCTCCGATAAGGACAAGAACAACATCGGGCCTTCAGCAGGGTTTGCCTGGGACATCAACAACGACGGCAAGACGGTCATTCGCGGCGGCGCAGGGATGTTCTACGACACGTCGCTCTTTGTGACCCGACTGCGCGAACGCAGCTTCCTGGCTCCGGCTCCAAACGGGCGCTATCCGATAACGGGTGATTTCTATCGCAATCCGTTCACCTTCGTTCCTCTCCCGATCATTCCCTCGCTCGGATCGCTCAATCTTATCAACGTGGCTCCCGGCACGCCCATCAACTTCCAGGTCATTCCGACCAAGTTCACCGGCGCGCACTTCCTCCAGATACTCGGCCCGCAGAGCTCCGCCCTGCTTGGGGCGCTGCGCCAGTTCGGGGCCGCCGGATTCACCGGCATCGAGGTCTTCAAGAATGGCGAGGAGATACTTGATCCGCAGAACGTGACGCCCTACACGATTCACTACAACCTGGGCGTCGCCCGCCAGTTGCCCTGGAATATGGCCGTCACCGCCGACTTCGTGCTGCGCAAGGCTGTGCATTCGCAGTTCATCACCGACTACAATCGGTTCAATCGAGCGCCTCAATTCGGCGGCGCGAAGCTTCGTCGCTGCGGCGCTGCCGAAGCCTTCGACCCGACTGTCCGCTGCTCGAATGCGGCCATCAACTTCGTCCAGCATGGCGGTCGCAACCAGTACATGGCGCTGCTGGTGAAGGTCGACAAACGGTTCTCGAATCGCTTCCAGTTCACCGCCAGCTATTCGCTCTCTCACCTTGAGGGCTATCTGACAGGCGAAAACCATGACAACCTGTTCGGGGTCAAAGCCGACTTTGGAGCCGACGCTCGCCACAACTTCGTCTTCAGCGGCATAGTCGATCTGCCCTACGGCTTCCAGGCGTCGCTCATTTCCATATTCCGAAGCCGGGGTCCGTTCAACGCCCGCGTGCCGTCAAACATCGATCTCAACGGCGATGGAACGCGCGGCGACACTCTTCCGGGACTGAAGGTCAACTCGCTCAATCGCGGAACCAGCAAGGAGGAGTTGGCCCGGCTCGTCAACGAGTTCAACGCACAGTTTGCGGGCAGGACTGACGCTCAGGGCGCCACCATCCCGCCGCTGGTTCTGCCGCGCAACTTCGAATTCGGCGACAACTTCCAGGCTCATGACATCCGTTTCTCCAGGAATTTCAAATTCGGAGAGCGAGTCAACGTGCAGGGGCTTGTCGAAATATTCAACATCTTCAACACCGCCAACCTCGGCGGATTCTCCGGCACGCTGGACACGGGCAGCGTGTCTGGCGGCGTGATCGTGCCTCCCAGCCGCTTCAGCTTCGGTCAGCCCACTCTGCGCGCGGGCCAGGCATTCGGTTCGGGTGGAGCTCGCGCTGTCCAACTCGGCGCTCGTCTCACTTTCTGATTTCGAAAGCCGGGTCTCAACCTCAGGAAAGGGGCCTTTGCGCCCCTTTCTCTTTCCTCTATAATCCTGTAACCGACCGGTCAGTCAGAGCCGTAGGGATCAGAAGAATTTCGCCGCTGTCGAATTGAAAATCGAATGAATCAGACCTTCTCGACGGCGGCAGATGGTTTCCGATCAAAATCAGCCTGGAAAGGAGCGCACTATGTGGGTTCGCAAGTGTTACGTTGACGACGATTCAGACTTTCAATCCCCCATCCCCGACCGCTACTGCTCGAACGAAGAGTTCATTCCTCCCCCGCAGTCGGCAAAAGAGCGCGAGGTTGTGGAACGACTCCGCGTGTTGGCCGACCGCAACGCAAAACGACTCGGACTTTCGCGGCGTCGATTCCTGCAAACCTCCTGCGGCATGGCTGCCGCAATGATTTGCTTCAACGAGGTGTTCGGCAAAACCTACGACGTCGATCCCATAGAAGCTCTCGATCCGGCGGCGTTTGCCGAAAAATGGCCTAAGACCGATTTCATCTTCGACAACCAGACTCATCACATCGATGTCGAGTCGCGGTGGTTCGAAGAGACCGAGGCAGGACGGGAAGCCTTCAACTTCCTGCGCCGCTTCCGACCCAATGAAAAAACTACGGCTGATGTGCTGGCCGCTTTGAATGAAACCCATTATGTCAAAGAGCTTTTCTTCGACTCCGACACCGTGATGGCCATCATCAGCGGCGTGCCGACTTCCGAGTGGAGAGAAAACATCCTCCCGCCCGATAAGATGGTCAAGACCCGCAACGACATCAACGGGTGGGCCAATTCCCAACGCATGCTCTCTCACGGATTGCTCCGACCCAACATGGGACGGGCCGAGTTCGAAGAGATGGAGCGACAGAACAAAACGCTCAAGATCAATTCGTGGAAGATGTATACCGGATCGATGATAGGCAGCGGCCCCTACTGGCTCGACGACGAGAAAAACACTTATCCCTTCTGGGAGCGCACGCGCAAGCTCGGCATCAAAAACATCTGCGTTCACAAGGGGCTTCCCTTGGGACTCTTCAACGAAGACTACTGCCACCCCAGGGATGTCGAAAAAGCAGCCAAAGATTTTCCCGACCTCAACTTCATCATCTACCATTCGGGCTGGCATCCGACTGCCCGCGTCAAAGAAACGGATCGCGCCAACCCGCAGTACATTCCCTGGGTCTCGGAGCTCATCGAGATAGTCAAGCGAAACAGCTTCAAGAATGTTTACTTCGAGCTCGGCTCGACCTGGAACGGAACTTCCGCAGGGCGGCCCGAAGTGGCGATGCATCTGCTGGGTCAGATACTCAACCTGCCGGGCGGCGAAGACCAAATCATCTGGGGCACGGACTCAATATGGGGCGGCAGCCCGCAGAGCCAGATAGACCGCTTCCGCCGGTTTCAGATTCGGGAAGACATAGCCGCAAAATACGGCTACAAGCAACTCACCCCTGAAATCAAGGCGAAGGTGTTCGGACTCAACGCCGCAAGACTCTACAAAATCGATGTCAAAGCCAAACGCAACGCCATAAAGAACGACCGCATCGCGCAGTTGAAAGAGGAGTACCAGGAAGACCCGCGACCGAGCAACACCGAGTTCGGCTGGGTATGGGCCGATTGATCGGCAAGTAAAACGACCCTCCCTGCGGAGGCCGATGGCCTCCGCAGATTTCAAATCCGCCTGTCGCAAGGAGTCCCGAATGCGAAACACAAGAATATCGCTGCTGCTCATCATCTGCTCGCTTGCTGCGCTCGCGCCCGCCCTCTCTCAACAAGCCGCTCAATCCGCGCGCCGAATCGATGAAATGATCCCGATGCGCGACGGGGTCAAACTCGCCACGACCGTCTACCTGCCCGAAGGAGACGGCCCCTTCCCCGTAGTGCTCACCCGCACGCCCTACGGAAAAGACACGCAGGCGTCAGGAAACTCGGCGTGGACCAAACGCGGTTTTGCGCTTGTCACCCAGGATTGTCGCGGTCGCTTCAAGAGCGAAGGAGTGTACCGCCCGTTCGTCGATGACCCACAGGACGGATACGATACGGTTGAGTGGATAGCCAGACAGAAATGGGCGACGGGCAAGGTCGGCATGTTCGGCGCATCGGCCATGGGGATAACCGCAAACCTCGCGGCGATGGAGAACCCGCCTCACCTTGCGGCCATCTTCGTGATGGTCGCCCGATCGAGCATCTACCATCAATCGGCCTTCAACGGAGGAGTTTTTCGACGGGAGTTGAACGAACTGTGGCTCAAGCGCATGAACGCCAACGACGTGCTGCTGGAAACTTTCCGCCACAATGTCTATGACCATTTTTACGATTCGAACGAGATGTCGCTTCACTGGCAGAAAGTCCGCGTCCCGGCCTACAACTATGGCGGATGGTACGACATCTTCTCGCAGGGCAACGTCGACAACTTTGTGGGATTGCAGACCAGAGGCGGACAGGGCGCGCGAGGCAATCAGAAACTCATGATGGGACCCTGGGCGCACGGTCGCACAGATGAAGTGCAGTACCCGGCCAACTCCGTAATCAATCCGGCGGATGAAGCGATGCGCTGGTTCGATTACTGGCTCAAAGGCATCGATAACGGCGTCATGCGCGAGCCTGCCGTGAAATACTATGTGATGGGCGATGTGACCGACGCGAAAGCGCCGGGCAATGAGTGGCGCACAGCATCATCGTGGCCGGTGACTTCGCGCATAACCTCTTATTATCTTCAGCCCAACGGCGGACTCGGCGACAAGCCGCCTGCCTTGCAGGAGAGCGCGGACGCTTATCAGTACGATCCGAAAAACCCTGTCCCGACCATCGGAGGGTCGAACCTCAACATCAAGAAAGGCCCGATGGATCAGCGCGCTGTGGGAGACCGCAAAGACGTTTTGAAATTCCTCACCCCCGCGCTCGATTCTCCCGTCGAGGTGACCGGACAGATCGAAGCTGAAATCTGGGCCGAAAGCGACGCGCCTGACACTGATTTCATGGTCAAGCTCGTGGATGTTTACCCGGACGGAACCGAACGACTGGTGTTGGATTCGGCTTTTCGCGCGCGCTTCCGCGAGGGCTTCGACCGCGAAGTCTTCATGAAGAAAGGCCAGGTTTATAAGTTCAAACTCGATCTGTGGTGTACGAGTCTCATATTCAATCGAGGCCATCGCATCTCGGTTCATGTGACGAGCTCCAACGATCCGCGTTATGATCCCAACCCGAACACGGGCCGAGCCATGCGCGCCGACTCGGAAACGCGAGTGGCCAATAATGCGATTCATCATGATCGAAGGCATCCATCGCGCATACTCCTGCCGGTCGCGCAAAACGGCAATCGCCCCTGAAAATCTCAGGCTGATGGCGCTCTCGCGCCATCAGCTTTCCCTCACACCTCGTCTCTCCCGCTTCGATTGGACTCGGCCATCGCGTCGCTGTATAGTCTCATACAATGCGCAAACAGAGGGCGGAACGCACCGACGTTGATAAAATATAAGCGAGCATGCGGATTTTTTCAGGCAGTCAGAACCGAAAACAACCGCCCTGCGCCTGAGCGAAATATGGGAGGGCAGCACATCGAGCCCGGCCCATTCGCCGGTGATTGCGCGTCGAATCGTTTCTCGGTCTCTCTGCGCCTGCCCTGTCCGACGATGCTCACACGCTTGAAAGAAGTGAGGAGAAGCCGATTGTGAGAAGCGGGCTTCTCATCGCTCATCAATCAAGAGGAGGCATTCCCTGATGATTCGATCGGTCAAACTCCTGACTGCGAGCTTTCTGCTCCTGATTATTTCCTCACTGGCCGTCAGCGCGCAGGAAAACAGCGCGAAGGAAGTCGAGGCGCTTCGCAAAAAACTGAACGAGCAGGAAGCGCAGATAAAACACTTGCAGGAGAACCTGCAGCGACAATCTGAAATGCTCGCGCGGCAGATGACCATGCTCGAAGCCCTGCAACAAAAAATCGAGCCGCCTGCTGTGACAAACGCCGCGCAGACCAGACCCTCATCGCTCAAGCCCGTTGAAGAAAAGCCCGCGCCGCAGGCAACCGAAAGCGTCGAGGCCGGGACGGGAAAAATAAAACTCAACGGAGTTCTTCAGGGCTGGTTTGCGTCAGGCAATGAAGGGCTTCTCGACACGTTCCGCCTGCGCCGCGCTCAGGTCAGATTCACCGGCGAGATCAACCCCAGAGTCAAATGGACTCTCATGGTCGATGCGGCTAAGGCGCTTTCGGTCAGGAGCGTCCTTGCCGATATCGGCAACGGGAGGCAGGCGCTGACTGATTTGAGAATCGATCAGTCCACAGGCATACTTCAGGACGCTTACCTCACGCTCGATTACATACCGAAAGTTCACCTCGACGCGGGCCAGATGAAGGTGCCTCTCTCTCTGGAGATGCTTCAGCAGGCTCCCGCTCTCGACACCGTAGAGCGCGCGCTGTTCATATCCGACAGACTGCGCGGCGGCATAGGAGTCAGCCGCGACATCGGAGTGATGATGCGCGGGCGCGCGCTTCCGCAGGTCGATTATCAAATCGGAGTGTTCAACGGCAGTGGCGAGCATCAGAACGACTCTGACCGCAACGATCAGAAAGCCCTAATCGGGCGCGCGATCTTTCGAGCGCCGTTCATCAAAGGCTTGCAGGTCGGAACTTCGGGTACGTGGGGCAATGGTCAGCGACCGGACCGCCCGCGACGCGACCGCGCCGGGGCTGAACTCCTGTTTGCCAGAGGCGATTTCAAATTCAAGTCTGAAGTGATGGGAATAGTCGATGGCGATGTCCACAGACTCGGCTATTACGCTCACCTCGGCTATCGTATCAATCCTAAGATCGAGGCTGTTTTCCGGTTCGATTCCTTCGACCCGAACACCAGACTCGAAACCAGCCCGCTCAACGCGACTGAGCGCGACTACCTGGCAGGCGTGAACTATTACATCGATGAAAACCGGGTGAAGCTGCAATTCAATTACCTGCGCAAGACTTTCGAAAAGGGCCTCGCGCCGTCGCGCAACCTCTTTCTTGTAAACCTTCAAACCGCCTGGTGAAAACCAGTCGAGAGTCGATGCCGGGCGATCTGGCAGATCGCCCATGTCCTGAAGGTACGAAAATCGAAAACGCGACAATCTGCCAGCTTGTCGGATATTTTTTGTGGAGGAAAACTTGAACCGCTCGATTAAACTCTTTGCTTCAGTTCTACTCGCCGCTCTGTTCTGCGCGGCAGGATGCAATAAACCGACTACGAATCCGACCGTCACGCTGCGGGTCAGCATGATCCCCAACACCGACCCCGGCAAAATGGTGCGCGAGGGCCAGACCCTCGTGGCATACCTCGAAGGCGAGACCGGCGCGAAAGTCGAACTGACCGTGCCTACCAATTACGCTGCCGTCGTGGAAGCGATAGCCAACGATCAGGTCGATATAGCCTACTTAGGCGGATTCACCTACGTTCAGGCTTCGCAGCGCGCAGGCGTTCTTCCGCTCGTCCAGCGCGACAGGGATCAGAACTTTCACTCGCTGTTCATCACTCAGGCGGATTCGGCAATCAACAGCCTCGACGATCTCAAAGGCCGCACCTTCGCCTTCGGCGATGTGAATTCGACATCGGGCCACCTGATGCCTGAATACTTCATGCGACAGTCGGGCGTCGATGCGGAAGTGATAGCCAAAGCCACCTATACCGGCAGCCACGACGGGACGGCGCTTGCGGTGGCCAACAAAAAAGTCGATGCGGGCGCGATGGACGAAGCCGTCTATCAGCGGATGACCCGCGAGGGCAAGCTTGACTCGTCCCGCGTTCGCGTGTTTTATACTACTCCGCCGTTTTTCGATTATGTGTGGGCCGCGCGCAAAGGGCTTGATGCGAAACTCAGCGAAGCGTTTTCAAACGCATTCCTGAAACTCGACGCCGCAAACCCGGAGCACAAGCAGTTGCTCGATTTTCTGAGCGCGGCAAAGCATGTGAAAGCGCAGGACAGCGATTATGACAAACTGAGACAGGCGGCCCGCGACGCAGGATTGATGAAGTGATTTATTCGCTCAAAGAAGTTTCGAAGAATTATTCGAGTCGAAACGGCGCGGTGCATTCGCTCGACGACGTTACGTTCGATGTCGCGCGCGGAGAGCGGGTCGCGCTCATCGGCCCGTCGGGCGCGGGCAAGACGACTCTCTTCCGGCTGCTCAACGCCACGCTTCGTCCCACGAGCGGGCATCTTCGATTCGATGGCGAGGATGTCAGCGGGATGTCGGGTCGCGTGCTTCGCGCCATGCGCCGACGAATAGGAACCATCTATCAACAGCATTACCTCGTCCCATCGCTGACCGCGCTTGAAAACACTCTTTGCGGCAAACTCGGTCAGTGGTCTCTTCTGCACACTCTGCGAAACATCGTCAAACCCGCGAAGGCGGAAGTCGAGCAGGCGATGAAGGCGCTCGAAGCCGTAGAGCTTGCCGACAAGCGCCGCTCTCGCGCTGATGAGCTATCGGGCGGGCAGCAGCAGCGACTGGCCATCGCCCGCGTCCTGATGCAGGACCCCGAAGTCATACTTGCCGACGAGCCTTTCGCCTCGCTCGACCCTGCGCTTACGGAAAGCATCGCTTCTCTTCTGCTCGGTCTCGTCGATGGAGGCAAGCGGACGCTGGTCGTCACCCTTCACGATATCGATATGGCGATGTGGTATTTCCCACGCATAGTCGCGTTGCGCGAGGGGCGAGTCGTCTTTGATCGTCCCTCGATACAGATGACCCGCCAGGAACTCGAAAAACTGTACGCGGGTAATTCCAACCCGGAGCGCAAAGAAGCGAGGAGCGAACTCAGTCGTGAGCGAGGTTGCGCGCGCTGACGCCGCAGGCGAAATCAAACCGGAAACGACGCGGACTTTGAAGCGCGCGCTCATCGCGCTCGCTGCAACGGCGCTGATTGTCGCCTCGTGGCGCGCTGCCGAAATTCGCCCGCTCGCGCTGCTCGAAGCCGATTCCATCGCTTCAGTCCTCGATTTCCTCAGCGGGCTTTTCCCTCCCGATCTCTCGCTTGAATTTTTGAAAGTCGTAGCTCTCGCCGCCGGGCGCACGGTCTCGATAGCCATCGCAGGCACACTCGTCTCTATCATCATCGGATTGCCGCTCGGCGTTCTGTCTACGCCCACGCTGTTTCGCCGGGGAGTATTGCTTGCGGGCGAGCGACGCGGCCCGTTCACCTTCGTCCTCTCGATGGCCAACCGCACCGCCCGCGCCCTTCTCGGATTCATTCGAGCAGTGCCCGATCTGATGTGGGGTTTGTTGTTCGTCGTCGCCGTCGGGCTGGGTTCGCTTGCAGGCGCGCTCGCGCTTGCCGTCAGCTATGCGGGCGTGCTCGGTCGCGTCTACGCCGACGTGTTCGAGGGCGTCGATACGCGTCCGCTCGAAGCTCTGCATGCGACCGGAGCTACGCGCGCTCAGGTCTTTTTGCGAGCCGTCTGGCCGCAGGCCGCGCCCGGGCTGATAGCCTATACGCTTTATTCCTTCGAGTGCTGCATGCGCGCGGCGTCAGTGCTGGGTTTCATAGGCGCGGGCGGGATAGGCTACGAGATAAGCATCTCGATGCGGCTCTTCGAATACGATCAGGTTCTCACGCTCATACTTGCGTTCATACTTCTGCTGACGGCGACCGACTCTTTCAGTCGCTTCCTGCGCCGCAGGCTTCGGGCCAACGCTCCGCAGGGGACGCTTGCGCACGAGCGAATAAACAGCTACGCCAGTCGATTCATAACCGGCATCTCTTTTGATCGGGCGGTGAGCCTGACAGTCACGATCATTGCGATTGCGGCGATGATGACGAGTTTTTATGCCAGCGGTTTTTTCGACGGCGCGCTTGCCGACTCTGGTCTCGCGTCGCGCGTGGGGAGATTCGTCGGCGCGATGATGCCGCCCGATTTCAGCGCGGCTTTTCTCGTATCGCTCATCGAACCGCTTTTTCAAACCGTCGGCATTTCGGTCATGGGAACGCTCATCGGCGTTGCGATAGGCGCGCTGATTGCTCTGCCTGCGACCTCGACACTTGTTTTCGTCGAAGAGGATGAAGCGGGCAGGCCAGGTCGCGCGGAGCGGGCATTGAGGAGGGCGATTTACTGGTTTGCGCGAATGACGCTGAGTCTTCTGCGTTCGATACCTGAGCTTGTGTGGGTGTTGTTGTGCATAATCGCCGTGGGGCTGGGGCCGTTTGCCGGGGCGCTGGCAATCGGGCTGCACACGGGAGGAGTGCTGGGAAAACTCTATGCGGAGACGCTCGAAGAAGCGCCCCAACAGCCTCTCGAAGCATTGCGCTCGACCGGAGCGCGTAGAAGGCAGATATTGATCTGGGGCATCTGGCCGCAGGCGCGACCTATGCTTGTAAGCTACACGGTTTTGCGCTGGGAGATGAACCTGAGAGTATCGACTGTGTTGGGGCTTGTAGGAGGAGGAGGTCTGGGGCAGGCGATTTACAACAATGTTCAACTCGGATTTTATCCAAAGGTGGCGACGTTGATCCTTGTGGTTTACGCGCTTGTGGCGACGACGGACTGGATAGGCGACCGGGTGCGCGCGCGGCCTGCATCGTAGAACAAGCTGCCTTTGATCCGCATTGCCCCGAAAGTGTCTCAGGAATAAAATCCTCACCGCCGCAATTGAAAGATCAGACGAGGTATCAACCCAATGCTCGAAGCCGGAAGCCAAGCTCCTGCGTTTTCCCTGCCGCAACTGGACGGCATGATGAGGAAATTCGACAAAGACAGGATGACACTGCTCGTCTTTCTTGAAACCGATTGCCCGACATGTCGCTTGACCGTTCCTTATCTCAATCGACTTGCGGCGAAGCTTGGCGATTCAACCGCCCTCATCGGCATATCGCAGGACAACGAACGGACGACACGCGATCTTGTCGAGCAGATGCAAATCAGCTTTCCTGTTGTCATCGATAGCGATCTGAAAGTCTCGCGCGAGTATGACCCTGTGGCAGTGCCTACGCTTTTTCTCATCGATGAAAATGGAAAGATCATTCTCACTCAAACCGCGTTCGACAAGCAGGAGCTAAACGACATCGCGCGAGTGATGTGCGAAGCCTTGAGGCTTGAGCCTGTCATCATCGCCGACCCTTACGACGGCGCTCCTCAATCCAAGCCCGGTTGCATGTCTCGCCATCACGAAACCTCGACAGAAGGCGACGCGGCAGCAGCAGTCAATCTCTATGCGACGAGAGGCCAGCGCGCTTCACGCATCGAGCTTGACGATGCGACCGACCCTTACGAATACCTCATGCAATACGACCCGCTGCCGGTCGTCCCTCCCACCATCGAGCGCGTGGAGCGGATGATGGCTGCCTCTTCGCTTCCTGCTGATGAAATCATCGCCCGCGTTCCGCCCAACTACGGCGCGGCAACGGTCGAAAAGATAGCCGCAAACGCGGTGATGGCCGGATGCCCGGCGGAGATGATGAGTACACTCATCCCGCTCATCCGCGCCGCCTGTGACGAGCGTTTCAATCTTCACGGGGTTCAGGCGACGACTCATTTCGCCGCGCCTCTCATCATCGTCAACGGCCCTGTCCGTCACAGACTTGGTTTTGCCTGCGCGGGCAATGTGATGAGCAACGTCGCGCGGGCCAATTCCTCGCTCGGTCGCGCATTGCAACTCATTCTCACAAACATCGGGGGCGCGCGTCCGGGCGAAATCGATATGTCGACGCTCGGCAATCCCGGCAAATTTTCTTACTGCATTGCCGAGAACGAAGAGGAAAATCCGTGGGAGCCGCTTCACGTCGAGATGGGCTTGAAGAAAGATCAAAGCGCAGTCACTCTTTTTGCCGCCGAGCCTCCGCGAGGTGTGAGCGAGCATAATGCCCGGCGGGGCGAAACCGTCCTGAAAGCGATCAGCCGCGTGCTTGCAACTTCGTGGTCTTATCGCTTCTGCATCGGAATCGAGGCGATAGTCGTGCTCTGCCCCGAGCATGTGAAACCTCTCGACGCGGACGGCTTCGACAAACAATCGATAAGGGAATGGCTCTTTCACAACACCGGCATTGCGAAGAAAGAGTACATCGATGACGGCGGCGAAGGAACGCAGTACACGCAGTTTTACCGTGAAGCGGTCGTCAATGGCGAGCCGTGCTATTTGAAATTTCAGAGCCAGTCGGCGATAAAAATCATCGTCGCCGGAGGGACAGCCGGGAAGTTTTCAGCCGTCATCAGCAGTTGGGCCGCTGGCGAGCGCGGCAGCCAGATGGTCACTTATCCGGTGGATTAGCTTTCAGTTTCCAGTTTCCAGTTGTTTGATTCTGACTCCGGACTCTCGACCCCAGACTATTCGAGGAGAAAATTATGCCGATAACTCTAGTCAATCCGTTTGATGAGACTTCGCATTCTCGCGCGGCAGCAGCGCCGCGCCTTCATACGCTTGAGGACAAGACCATCGCTCTGCTCGACATCAGCAAGCCGGGCGGGAGCATCTTTCTTGATCGCCTCGAATCATTGCTCAAAGATCGATTCGGCGTCGCGCGAGTGATTCGAGCGATGAAGCCCACCTTCACCAGGCCCGCGCCTGATGATGTGATAAGAAAGATAGTCGAGGCGAAAGCTGATGCGGTGATAGAAGCTCTCGCCGATTGAGGGTCATGCACGACGTGCAGTTTGCACGATTCAACGAAACTCGAATCTCTCGGCATCCCTTCAGTCGCAGTGGCAACGCAGGAATTCATGACGGCAGCGCGCGCGCAGGCCGCTGCACTGGGCCGCGCAGACTTCGATGCGATCTATGTCGCGCATCCGATTCAGGATCAGACCCGACAGGAAATCGAAGCCCGCGCTGATAGAGTGATCGAAGAGATAGCCGCGCGGCTCACTCTGTCAGCGATGACAGGAAAGCAAGTATGATTGATGAAAACCCAGGCGGTCGGGTACTATCCGGTCATGCCGACGGTTCTCAGGGAAGGCGGCTTCGATCTGATGATATACACGAACGATCATCAACCGGCGCATGTGCATGTTCACAAAGCCGGAGCGGAAGCGGTAATCGAACTCGACCCGGTGTTTCTGCGCGATGTTATCGGCATGTCGAGGAAGAACGCGCGCAAGGCCGAGAGCGTCGTCAGGAACAATCAGGCATTTTTGCTCGAAAGGTGGAGAGCCATACATGGCTGAATCGAATTTCGACAAACAGTACGGGGAAGCTAAGAAACGGGGCGATGAAAGACTGCGTAACGACCTGCGAGCCAAGTCCGCCGTATATGATCCGTCGTCGAAAAGAGTAATAGTAGAACTCGCCAATGGCTGCATTTTTATGTTTCCGCCGCGACTGGCCCAGGGCCTTGAGACCGCTTCAGCCGACGACCTTTCGGAAATCCGCCTGCTCGCGCGAGGTCTGGCTTTGAACTGGCCGCGCCTCGACGTGCAGCTTTCGCTCTCCGGGTTGATGATGGGTATATTCGGCACGAAAGCCTGGATGTCGGAGCTTGCCAGAAAAGGCGGTATCTCTCACTCGGAGTCGAAGGCAAAAGCAGCGCGCCAGAACGGGAGAAAAGGCGGCAGGCCGAGGAAACGAGCTTAACGTCTGATCTCCTTCTTTGGCGAGTAGATTTCCTCTGAGCGAATCGTGAGCATAGAGCGTCGAGTCTTTCCCCACGCCTCATTTCTAATCGCGCTCGCTGTGATCTTCCGCCTCGATTTTGGCTCGAACGCTTTGAACGACGCTATCAATCGCCACGTCTTCCGATGCGCGGGTCGAGCGCGCGAACAATTCGACTTTGCCTTCCTTTATCTTCTTGCCGACCGTTATCCGAAACGGCACGCCGATTAAATCCGCAGCCGCGCGGCTGACATCGTGAAGACGGCTGACTCAGTTTCGAAGCCGAGCGCATAGTTGTATCGGATTTTGCCCTGTGTTAGATTCGTTTTCGCAAGGAGCAGATCATGAAGGCGCGCAAATCGACAGAGCTTGGTCAATATATCGTCGCCGACCCGCAGATTTGCCACGGCAAACCCACATTCAAAGGCACTCGCATCATGGTCAGAGACGTTCTTTACTTCGTGGCGAAGGGCTATGATTGGGATCGCATCTCGGCTGAATACGATGGACGCCTCGGCCACGAGGCTATCGCCGAAGCAATCGAGTTGGCTCGCAAGGCGTTGATCGAAAAAACTGAGAAGCCGAAACGCGCGGCATGAACATCCTCGATGAGAACATCATAGCGAGCCAGTACAAACAACTTGCATCATGGAAAATTCACTTCCGCCGGATCGGCGGCGAGGTCGGTCATGCGGGAATGAAGGATATTGATGAAATCATTCCGATGCTTCACTCCCTGCGCCGCCCGACATTTTTCACAATGGATGAGGATTTTTACCGCCCCCACCTTTGCCATGCCGGTTATTGTTTGGTACACCTTGATGTCTACCCTGATGAGGCTGCTCGATCAATCCGCCGCTTCCTGCGCTTCAAAGAGTTTCGCGCTCAGGCTCAACGAATGGGCAAAGTGGTTCGTCTGCGGCACGCCGGGTTAGATTACATGCAAGTTGGCTTGCGGAAAGAGGCCACGATTTACTGGTAATCCCTCGCCTCATTTCCCATCCATTTCAGTTTGCCGCAAGCTTTGCGCGAAGGGTTTCCGCTACTGCATCGATAGCCACATCTTCCGATGCGCGGGTCGAGCGCGCGAACAATTCGACTTTGCCTTCCTTTATCTTCTTGCCGACCGTTATCCGAAACGGCACGCCTATCAAATCAGCGTCGTTGAACTTCACTCCCGCTCGCTCGTCTCGATCATCGAGCAGGCTCTCGATGCCTGCCGCTTCAAGCTCCTGATGGATTCTCTCTGCCGCTTCCGATATCGCCTGATCCTTGATGTTGACCGGAGTGATGACGACATGAAAAGGCGCAATCGATGCGGGCCAGGCGATGCCTGCATCGTCGCTGCTCTGCTCGACTGCCGCAGCCATCACCCGCTCGACGCCTATGCCGTAGCTTCCCATCACGATTGGAACTTCTGATCCATCAGCGGTCAAAACTTTCGCGCCCATGCTGTCGGAATACTTAGTGCCAAGCTTGAATATGTGGCCGATCTCAACGGCCTTGAACACATCGATCTCGCCGTCGCACTGAGGGCAGCCTTCGCCCGCCTCAACCGAACGCAAACTGACCCAGCGGTCGACTTTGATGTCGCGATCAATCGAGACCCCGCGCAGGTGATGGTCGTCTTTGTTTGCGCCGGTGGTCATATTCCTGCGACCGCGCAGAGATTCGTCGGCGATGATGAGGCTGATGCGTCGATGGGTCTTCGAGTCTATGCCGACTGCGCCGAGCGAGCCTGCCGACGCGCCCATTGCTTCGCGGATTTCTTCCGGGTGCGCCGGTCTCACATTGATCGCGCCTGTGGCATCGATGAGTTTCGTTTCATTCAACTCCTGATCGCCGCGCATAAGCGCCAGCGCCAGTTTGTCATCGAGCGAGTAGACGAGAGTTTTGATCTGACGGGCTGCCGTCGCGCCTCCCGGAAAAGAGATCAAATCCTGAATCGTGCGAACTCCCGGAGTGGGAAACTCTTCTGGCGCAGCGGGGCCTTCCGCGTCCTCGACAGAAGCGATCCTCGAAGTCGCTTTCTCGACGTTGGCCGCGTAACCGCAACTTTCGCACACCGCGATTAGGTCTTCGCCCGCGTCCGTCCGCGCCATGAACTCCGTAGACTGGCTCCCACCCATCGCGCCCGAGCTCGCTTCGACGGCAGTGAATTTCAATCCGCAGCGCGCGAAGATCGCCGAGTAAGCGTCGTGCTGATCCTGAAAGGATTTGTCCAGCCCGGCGCGGTCGATGTCGAACGAGTAAGCGTCTTTCATCGTGAACTCGCGCACACGCAGCAGGCCCGATTTTGGCCGCGCCTCGTCGCGGAATTTGGTCTGTATCTGATACCACACCTGCGGCAACTGCCGATAAGAACTGATCGCGTTGCGCGAGATGAGGGTGAATATCTCTTCGTGGGTCATCCCCAAACACATATCCGTCCCGCGTCTATCGCGCAGCCGGAACATGTTATCGCCCATCACTTCCCATCGGCCCGACTCTTTCCACGCCTCGGCGGGGTGAAGAGCGGGAAGCAGGAATTCCTGCCCGCCTATGCGATTCATCTCCTCGCGGATTATCTGGCAGACTTTCAGGCGCACTCTCTGCGCAAGCGGCAGAAGGGAATAAACGCCGGCGGTCAACTGTCGAATATATCCCGCGCGCACAAGCAGGCGATGGCTTATGACTTCGGCATCCGCCGGGTCTTCGCGCAAAGTGGGAATGAACAAACCGGACCATTTCATCGTGATTCTCCTATGGACGCAAACCTTTCGTGTGATGGAATCAGCAAAAGTAGCAAGCGAAAAAGTCGACTGTCAAGCATGCTTGCAAACCGCCCATGCCCTTTGATAACATCCCGCGCTGGGTCGCAGGATTCCAGCATCAATAGGCTCCATCGCAAGGATGGCAGCGATCATTCATCGAAGAGGTAGCGCGATGCTGGAAGGCAATATTCCCGAAGCACTCACTTTCGACGACGTTTCCATAGTCCCTGCGCGAAGCGGAGTCCTCCCTACCGAAGCCGACACCACCACTCGATTCACGCGCAACATCCCGCTCAACATCCCTGTAACATCGGCTGCAATGGACACGGTTACGGAATCTCATCTGGCCATCGCTATAGCCCAGCAGGGCGGCATCGGAGTGATTCACAAAAACCTGTCCATCGAATCGCAGCGCGACGAAGTCGACAAGGTGAAGCGCAGCGAGTCGGGAATGATCGTAGACCCCGTTACGATAACTCCCGACCGGCCCATCTCCGAAGCGATGGAGATGATGGAGCGATATCATATCTCCGGCGTTCCGATAGTCGAAGAAAACGGCCATCTGGTGGGCATACTCACCAACCGCGATCTGAGGTTCGAGACCCGCTGGAACCTTCCGATCAGCGAGGCGATGACCAAAGACAACCTCATCACCGTCCCCGTAGGGACGACTCTGAGCGAGGCGCGGGCGATCCTTCAGCGCCATCGCGTCGAAAAACTTCTGGTCGTCGATGACGGTTACAAGCTCAAGGGGCTGATTACGGTAAAAGACATTCAGAAAGCGATCAAGTATCCGCTTGCGGCAAAAGACGATCTCGGTCGACTGCGGGTGGCTGCGGCCATAGGAGCCGCCGGAGATTTTTTCGAGCGGGCCGAAGAGCTTGTGCGCGCCCGCGTCGATTGCCTGGTGATAGACACGGCTCACGGCCACACGGAAGGAGTCATCGCCGCGGTCAAAAAAATCAAGAGCCGCTATCCTGAAATCGATCTCGTAGCAGGCAACATAGCCACCCTGGAAGCGACCCGTGATTTGATCTCAGCCGGAGTCGATGCCATCAAAGTGGGCATGGGGCCGGGATCGATCTGTGTGCATGGAGACAGCCTGATCGTGATGGCTGACAATACGGTGAGACCCGTCAGAGAGGTGAATATCGGCCAACAGGTAATCACTCACACAGGACAGGCGCAGCCTGTCACCAAAATCTACCGCCGGTTTTATCAGGGGCCGATGATCGCGCTCAACATCGGAGGGTGCCCCGACAAACTGAGGGTCACGCCCAATCACGAATTCCTGGCGGTCACTTTCGACGTTCCCGAAAAAACGCGCGAAAAAAATGGAGCGAAGTATTTCTATTCGAAACACAAATACAACACGGGCCTGCGATGGGTGCGCGCAGATGAGTTGAAAGCGCAGGACGTGCTCGCTATTCCCAGACAGCAATACAAAGTTGAAGCGCGCATCTTCGATCTTGCGAGAGCAATTCCTCACTACCATGCGGACGACACATCGGTTTGGGCCAATAAGCCGAGTCGGAATTTCAACGTCGAAACCTCTCACGAACTTGCTGCGCGATTCGGCACGACAGCCAGAGTGATCGGTTCAATCGTTACGCGCAAGCGCCGCGTGATGGATGAACTCGGCTCGCAAATCAATTCATACCTTGATGAAATCGGATACGTCCGCTATATGCAGCCGGTCAAGCTTCATCGCTTCATTCCGCTCGATGCCGACCTGATGCGACTGATCGGGTACTATATGGCTGAAGGCTACAATGTTGGAAAGGCCAATAACCGCCAGGCTCGCTTCGCTTTCGGCGCGCACGAGCGAGATTATGTCGAAGATGTCTGCCGACTGGTCGATTCCATATTCGGTTATCGCGGGACGACATCACATGAAACGCCGCGACATGCGCTTGAGGCACGAATCAATAATCATGCTATAGCGAAATTCTTTGAGGCGATCACACCCGCTGGAGCGCGCAACAAGCGATTGCCGGGTTTTCTTCTCAATCAAACACGAGAATGTCTGCGTCAGTTGTTGATAGGCGCGCTGCGCGGCGATGGCTGTTTGAGAAACCCGCGACTAATTTCTTATCATACAGTCTCGCCGAATCTCGCCTATCAAATCGCTGAAATTTTCTCGCGGCTTGGCTACCTGCCATCGATCCAAAGCTATCAGAACAAGCGAGAGGACTGGTCGACCAATTACACAGTCAGCATCAGCGGCGCTCAATGCGCCCGATTCGCGGAAGAATTCCCTGAGCTTGGCCTTGAATTTCCCGCCAGCCTCACCGCAAAGCAGGATTATTTCGCGGATGAAAACTACATATACGTTCCGATTCTCTCAACTGAAATCGAAGAAGATCAGGAACTCGAAGTCTTCAATCTCGAAGTGGCAGAAGACCACACCTATATCGCCAATCGCGTGGCCGTTCACAATTGCACCACTCGCGTGGTATCAGGCGCGGGCGTGCCGCAGATTACAGCGATAATGGAGTGCGCGCGGGCGGCTCGCGGGTCGGACGTGCCGGTTATAGCCGACGGCGGAATCAAGTATTCGGGCGACATCTCCAAAGCGATAGTCGCGGGCGCGGACTCCGTTATGATCGGCTCTCTGTTTGCCGGAACTGATGAAAGCCCCGGCGAGATAATCCTCTTCCAGGGCCGCTCGTTCAAATCTTACAGGGGCATGGGATCGATTTCGGCGATGAAGCAGGGCAGCCGTGATCGCTACGGTCAGGCCGAACAACAACTCTCGAAACTCGTCCCCGAAGGCATCGAAGGCCGCGTGCCTCACAAGGGGCCGCTCTCGGCTGTGATCGAACAACTCGTCGGCGGACTTCGCGCGGGCATGGGTTACAGCGGATGCCGCACCATAGCCGAGCTTCACGAAAAAGCCCAGTTCATCCGCGTCACTTCCGCAGGGCTTCGAGAAAGCCACGTCCACGATGTGATCATCACCAAAGAAGCGCCTAATTATCGAATCGAGTGACAGGGCTGAAATGCCCGCAGATGGTTTATCACCATCTTTCAGTTCCCTGAGCTCTCGGCCAGTATCCGACGATAAACCTGGCGCGCATGCTCGTAGGCTCTTTCAGCTTCAGCGCGTTCTTTCGCCGTGATCCTGGGCAACTGCCGCGCTGAGAGAGTGGCAAGAAGAGCCAGGGAGATAATCAGCGCCGCCCCTGCGCGCTGAGCCTCTGAAGATATTATCGCGCGAGTTGTTAGATGGAGGCTGCTTCTTTTCATACTCTGTATCTCCTATTTCGCAACTGCCGGGCGAGTCTTCCCGAATCGCGTCACCTGTTCGAAGGCATAAGCCAGTTGCAACACTGCGAAATCCTGTTGATGGCGACCGACGATCTGCAAGCCGACCGGCAAGCCTTCTCTGGTGAAACCGCACGGGACGGAAATCGCAGGCAGGCCGGTCACGGTGATGGCATAACAACTGGCCATCCAGTCGATGTAGGTTTCCATCTTCACCCCATTGATTTCTCTGACCCAATCTGTTTCGACCGGGAAAGGGGCGACCTGCGTCACCGGTAACGCCAAAAACTCATAATGCTCCAGAAACTCGCGCGCGCGCTGATAAAGCTGAGTGCGTCTGGCCTGGGCGCGCGAAACGTCAAGCCCGGTCAGCTTCAATCCCTTTTCGACGTTCCAGATCACGGTGTCCTTCATCAACTCGCGGTGACGTTTCAAGTCTTCGCTTCTGGCCTGAGCCATCGACCAGGCGCGCAGCGTTTGAAAAATCTCGTCGGCGTCGCGGAAATCCGGCTCGCCGTCTTCGACCTGGCAGCCGAGCGCGGCGAAGACCGGACGCGCTTTGTCGCACACTTCGTTGATGGCCGCCTGCACAGGATAACGCCCCAGGTTTCGGCTCCATGCGATGCGGACGTTTCTGAAATCGCGTTCGAGCGGTCGCGCAAAAATCCATCCAGGATCGCCCAGCGAAATCGGCGCGCGCGGATCGGGACCTGCCTGAACGGAAAGCAGCAAAGCCGCGTCCGCTACAGTTCGAGCCATCGGCCCGAGCACTGAAAGCTGGCTCCAGGCATTCTCTGACGGATAAGCAGGCACGCGCCCCGGCGAAACTCGAAAGCCAACGACGTTGCAGAAAGCCGCCGGATTGCGGAGCGATCCGCCGAGATCGCTGCCATCGGCCAGAGGCAACATTCCGCCAGCCAGAGCCGCCGCCGCTCCGCCGCTGCTGCCGCCGCTGCTTTTGCTCAGGTCGTAAGGGTTGCGCGTCGCGCCGAAGACCGGGTTGAAAGTGTGCGAGCCTGCGCCGAATTCAGGAGTGTTGGTTTTGCCGATGATGATCGCGCCCGCCGCTTTCATCCGCTCGACCATCAGGGCGTCCTCGGTCGGCACGAAATCTTTATAGATCGGCGATCCCTGCGTCGTGCGAATTCCAGCGGTCGCCACCAGGTCTTTGACGGCTATCGGCAAACCATGCAGCGGGCCGGGAGCATTGCCTTTCGACAAGCGATCATCGGCTTCTGTTGCGGCGCGCATCGCGGCTTCTTCGCCGATGAAGGTGCAGATTGCGTTGACCTTAGGATTGACACGATTGATCTGCGCCAGAAATGCCGACATCACCTCAGCAGCGGATACTTCTTTTTGTCGAATCATCCGCGCCAACTCGACAGCGTCTTTGAAGCAAAGTTCGCTCGCTCGATTGGCAGGCGTCTGAGCAACAGACGCAGAATCGGCTGCGATCAGTTCAGGCGCTATCGGAAGGGCCGCCGCTCCTCCGGCAACGCCTTTAAGAAAATCCCGTCGCCCCGTCGACTGATGAACCTGATCAGCGAGTGATTTCTTTTTCATCATTAATCCTCGTCGGGGAAAACCGCAGCGGTCATCAGTCAGTCCTCAAGACAGTTCGACTCACCTTGCTTTGAGAAACGAAACCAACTCCCGCGTGCCTTCAGGCGAAAGCTGCAAGAGGAATGACCGCATTCGTCTGCGCGCCGCAGCCTTGAATCGAGATGGCGACTGACTTTCAGCCAATCGCCATCTACTGCGCCAACCGATTCACGACCACTTTGCCGTTGTTTACGACCAGCAACACATCCTGCAAATTCCGAATGTCAGCGAGCGGGTCGCCTTCGACCGCGATCAGATCAGCTTCCAGTCCTTTGCGAATCGCGCCCGTGCGCCCGGCGATGCCGAAGCATTCTGCCACGACCGAAGTCCCTGCTTTGATCGCGTCCATCGGCGAGAGGCCGATCCGGGTGAGCGCGATGATTTCGTCCGGCATGCGGCGCGGACTGGTCGGGCTGTAGCCGGTGTCGGTGCCCGCGATGATTTTGATGCCGAGCCTGCGCGCCTTTTCAGCGGTCTCGCGCAGACGCGGCAGCATCGCGCGCCCGCGAATCGCCAGTAGAGCGTTATCGTAATCGCCCCCCGGTTCGATCAAATCTTCGACAGTAGTTATCGTCGGCACGAAGTACGTCCCGCGCTCTTTCATCAGCCGCAGAGTTTCATCACTCAACCACGTGCCGTGCTCGATGGAGCGCACGCCTGCTTTCACGGCGGCATAGGCGCCTTCGTCGCCATGCGCATGGGCGGCGACGAAGGTGTTCGACTTGCGCGCTTCGTCAACGACGGCGGCGAGTTCTTCATCGGTGAAGACGCGCTTGCGCGGGTCGGTATCGGGCAAGCCTGCGCGTTCGGTGGCCATCACCTTGATGACATTGACGCCGCGTTCGATCTGCGCGCGCACCAGACGGCGCACGTTTTCTACCCCGCTCACCGGTTTTCCCATCAGGTCTTTCAGTTTTGTAAGATCGAGAAATATCTCTTCGGCAGGGCGCGGGCGGACGTGATAACCGGAAGCGATGATGTCAGGCAGATCGCTGATGCCTGCGTGATTGAGTTCGCGGATGCCGATGTCGGCGAAATGATTGACGCCGAGCGAACGCGCCGTCGTCACTCCCGATCTGAGCGCCAGCCGCGCCGCTGCAAGATTGGCAATGTGCGCGTGCGCGTCCTCAAAACCCGGCAACAGCCATCGGCCTTTCAGATCAATCACCGTCTGACCCGCGACCAGATGCGCCGGGCCCTGCACGATGTCTTCGATCCTGCCGTCGCGGATGAAGATGGTCGCATCGCGCAGCGGTTGATCCGAGAGGCCGTCAATCACGTTGGCGTGGATGATTACAAGCGCGGATGACGGCTGAGAGGGCGCGGCAGGTTGGGCGCAAACAAGCAGCGCAGCAAGCAGAGCGAATGTTGTTTTGATTTTCACGGTCGAGCCTCTCTGACAAGGCTTTGGATCACCGTGTCTTGAGAAACGCGATCCCCACCCGCTTGTCTCAGGCTGAAAGTTGAAATCCGAGTAGATGCCCTTTGACCGCCCGCGTCTTTACGGAGCAGCCTTTCCATCCAGTCGGCATATAATCATCGCGCAGCCGCCGCGCGTCAAGGCGATCTTAGGGCGCTATCGCTCATCTCGGGCCGCTGATTCGATTCTGATGACAATCACCGCCGGGTCGGTCGGTCGGATGGGAGGAAACATTCCGCGTTTGCAGGCGAGTAAGGTAGAATCCTCAGCATCATGCTTCGCGCTGGTCGGCGGATTTCATTTTTGCCAGCCCTGCTCGCCTGCCTGCTCACGATTCAGTGCGGCGGTCGCGGTGAAAAAACCGAACCGCAGCCGCTCATCGCCGTCGAGCCGGAAACCTATTCGGCGCGAGTGGCGCAGACAATCGAACGGGGCGAGCAGCGCGAGGTGATCGAAACCCGCGTGGCCCGGCGCGGCTCCCTCTTTCGGCAAGAATGGATCGAACGGGGCGAGCGGCGCGCGCTCATCATCCGTCCCGATCTCGGCAGGAAATTCCTGATGTCGCTCGACCGTCGACTCTATGTCGAATCTGTGATCGACGATCAATCCATTGGCGGAATCGATGAAAACTACGCGAAGGAAATAGACAGAGTTTTCGACTCGCAGCCCGCGCGCGTCGAAACCCTCGTGCTGGTGGATCAAACCATCGACGGCTACGTCTGTCAGGTTGTGGAGAGGCGCGCTGTCACGGGAGAAGGGAAGACGGAGATTACGCGCCTTTATCTTGCGCGCGATCTCGCGGGACTCGCTCTGAGGATCGAAGCGGTGTCATCTCCTGGCATCCGCGTCATAACCGAACGCCGCGATGTGCGAACTGATGTGAGCGAAGAAGAGTTCACCGTCCCGGCAGATTTCAAACGAGCGCTCGCGCTCGATCCATGACCCGCATAAAAATAGGGCGCGCGGTGGCTGCTCCGCGCGCCCTCCTAGCCAGGAGAGGCATTCTCCGGTCAATCATCCATCGCTCTCCGCCCGCCGCGCTTGAGGCGGACGCCACTGGGGTGCGATCAGCGGCGGTGAATTCGACCATATCTTCATCAGCGCGGCAGAGGCAAAACGGCTGAAATCCCGAAATGTGTAACTTGCAAACTATAGCCTCAGCCGGGCCGATCACGACTTAATCACTGCCAAGCGCCGCTTCCCAGGCTTCCGCTCCGACGGAAGTCTGCGGAGCGTGAGATTCGAGAACCTGCGCAAGTATTCGCTCGACGCTCTGCTCGATGGTCTCGGTCGAGCTATCGACCTCGATGTCGGGATGAAGCGGTCTTTCGTAGGGATCGCTGATGCCGGTGAAGTTTTTTACTTCGCCGGCGAGAGCTTTTTTGTAAAGGCCCTTGACGTCGCGCTCGATGAGCACGTCAATCGGGCAGTGAACATAGACTTCGAGGAAACGCGCGCCGTCTTCTTCGACCTGGCGGCGCACATCATCGCGCGGTTGCCGGTATGGCGAAATGGCAGCGGCGAGCACAATAACTCCATTGCGCGCCAGCAACCGCGCGACGAAACCTATGCGGCGAATGTTGGTGTCGCGGTCTTCTTTGGAAAACCCAAGCCCGCGGCTCAGATTCTCGCGCACCTCGTCGCCGTCGAGTATCTCGACCAGAAATCCGTCTTTGATGAGTCTATGGGAAAGAGCGCGCGCCAGCGTCGATTTGCCCGCGCCCGAAAGTCCCGTGAACCAGATTACAAGCCCTTTTTCCATATCTGCTGTCTATCCAATCTCCTGTTTCATATTTCACATCTCAAATCCTGACCGGCCCCACCCACAGGGGCGCGGCGGCGGCGTGAAGGCCGCATTCGTTTTTCGCCTGCCCCGACCACCGCCCGGCGCGGTCGTCTTCGCCCTCTCGAACCGCCCGCGTGCAGTGGGTGCAGCCGATGCTCGGATAGCCGCGAAGGTGAAGGGGATTGAACGGCACTTCGTTTCGTCTTATGTAATCCCATACATCGCGCTTCGACCAGCGAACCAGCGGGTTGACCTTGATGAGTCCCCAACGCTCATCCCACTCGACGGCCCGCGCAGTGGCTCGCGCTGCGGTCTGGTCGCGGCGGATAGCCGTCACCCAGGCGTCGCGCCCTTCGAGGGCTTCCTGCAGAGGCTCGAGTTTTCTGATCTGGCAGCAGAGATCGGGATTGCGCTCCCACAATCGCGCGCCGAAAAGTTTTTCCTGCGCTTCGGGCGCAAGCTCCGGTTTGAATGCTCGGATTTCGATCCCGTAACGATCTTCCATCCGGCGGCGAAGCTCGTAGGTTTCGGGGAACAGGAATCCGGTGTCTATGAAAAAAACATTGAGAGATGAACTGACGCTCGCGGCCATATCGATTATCGCCATGCCTTCGGCCCCAAAGCCGGTGGCTATGGCTATCCGCTCTTCGAATTCATCGAGCGCCCAGGCCAGTATCTCCTGCGGCGAGGCATCTTCGAATTCGCCTGCGAGCGATTCTATTCGCGTCGCGTTTTCCTGTATCGAAGCGGTGAGTTCTGATGAAAGCGCCACTGATTTCCTCCTGTCAGACTGCCTGCGCCGCAAGTGCGCGCAGCGGATAAACATGCTTGCCGAACCAGTGAAGTCGTGTGCGAAGCGAGACCACATCTCCCACGACGGCGATAGCCGGCGGCTCGATGCGCATCTCTTCGCCGTCTGCTTCTGCCATCTCTTCAAGCGAAGTGGGGAAGACTTCCTGATGCTCGTAGGTTCCCCATCGGATTATGGCAAGCGGAGTAAGGGGCGAGCGACCGGCCTCGATCAATCGTCGAGAAATCGCTCCGATGGTCTCGGCGCACATGAAGATCACCAGCGTGTCGGCGGCCCACGCCTGCGCGCGCCAGTCGACGCCCTCTCGATTTTTTGCGCCATCGTGTCCGGTGATGAATGCGACGCTCGAAGAATAATCGCGATGCGTGAGCGGTATGCCCGCGTAAGCGGCTGCGGCAACGCCCGCTGAGATGCCCGGAATGACTTCCCAATCGATTTCAGCATCGGCCAGCGCGAGGGCTTCTTCTCCGCCGCGACCGAACAGGAACGGGTCGCCTCCCTTGAGCCGCGCGACCGTCTGGCCTGCTCTCGCGCGCTCGACGAGCAACTGGTTGATCTCCCATTGCGGCATCGAGTGCTGGCCTGCGCGCTTTCCGGCGTATATGAGTTCGACGCCGCGACGCGCATGGACGAGCACTTCAGGGTTTACCAGATAGTCGTAGACGATCACATCGCTTGCCCCAAGGGCTTCGGCTGCGCGAATCGTAAGCAGTTTCGGATCGCCCGGCCCTGCGCCGATCAGGTAAACTTTCCCGCTTTTTGCTCTGTCGTAGTGCATCTGGTCTGCGTCAAAAACCAAAAACCCACCAGCGGCGTGAAGCCGTTGGTGGGTTTTTGAGAACTTATAATAGAGTCTTAAATCAGTTTAGATATAGACTCACCTCCACCGAAGGCTTCGAGCCGCGCGCCCCTGGCGCGCTACAACACATACAACACATTGAACGCTTCATTCGCTTCATAAGCCTGTCGGTGAATCGTAACGCCTCAAGGTATACTCTGATTCGAGCAAACAAGTCAAGAACTTTTTTTGCGACCGTCAACACAAAAGACAAAAAGTTACATCTGACGATGGCTCAGGAAATAAAGATCGGCCTGATCATCGGGCCATTGCGCGACAGGAAAATGAAAGCTGAAGGGCATTGCCAATTTATAGATATTCTGAGCGATACTGTTTCCGCAAAGCCGCTCACAGCGAGGTAAATCATGCGTGGCGTTCAGATGCCCAGCCGTCTTTTGGCGATCATATTGATTACGTCATTTATTTTTTTTCCTTCGAGCGCGAAAGCGACCGATTCACAGCCGCCGCAGACCTCTTCGGCGCAGACAGGCTCCGACACGCTGGGCGCTTTCACGCGCAAATCCGTTGACGGGCGCGTCGTTTGCCTCGAAGCCAGCGTCGAACAATCTCGCGCCATCAAAGGCCGCAACCAACTGCCCCTGATCGTGCTAACGCCCGACCCTTCGCCCGCTCCGCGCACGGGCCTGAAAATCATACTGCGCGGCACGTCGCAATTGCAGAGTTCTCCATCGGCGATAGAAGCTTTCAAGCGCGCTGCCGCGAGATGGGAACCACAGATTCGAACGGTCGTGACCATCGTAATCGATGTCGATTATGGCCCGACCCTTTTTGGCAGGCAGTTCGATGACGGCGCGGTTTCTGTCACCGATGCGCAGGTTCTCGGAGGCAATTCTCTTTATCCGGCGGTTCGCGCCGATTTGATTTCCGGGCCTTATTCGCCTGACAAGAGATCGTTCTATGGCTCGCTCCCTCCTGAAAATGTGCCAGCCGACGCAGGAGCATCCGCTGGCCTTGTGGCCACGTCTGCGACGCTTCGCGCGCTCGATTTGATCGCGCCCACTGCCGACCCTGATGGCGAGTCAAGCGATTTCGGCCCGCCTCCGTCCATCGGTTTCAATTCGGGATTCAGTTTCGATTTTGACCTAAGTGACGGCATCGATCCGAACAAGCTGGATTTCGAAGCGATGGCCCAGCACGAAATAGGCCACGTGCTCGGGTTCATATCCGCCGTCGGTCAGCAGGAGATGAATCCGTCCACAGAAATCGCTCCTTCCATCTGCGATTTGTTCCGGGTTCGCCCCGAAGTGACAGACGGCGATTTGGCTGTCGCCCGGCGCGTTTTGTCTTCAGGAGGAGAACAGAGATTTTTCGCGCGCGGCGAAAAGATCGCGTTGTCAACAGGGCGGCCCGACGGCACGGGCGGCGACCTCAGACATCCCGCGCACTGGAAAGATGATGATCTGACCGGCCAGTATCTTGGGGTGATGGACCCGACACTCAAGCCCGGCGAGCATCAGTTCATCACTGACGAAGATATAAGTGTTCTGGACGCCATCGGCTATCGAACGAGGTCTCTGCTCGATCCGACTACTGTGGTCTCTTTGATCCCCGCACAGTCGCAAACGGGAGGGCTGTTTGCCCCGCTGCCGGGTCTGGGAGTTCTCGGTCACGTGCATTACTCTGTGGCAGCGCCGCCTGGAGCCACCGAGTTGAGAATAGATTTGAACGGGAATCAGGATGTAGACCTTTATGCGCGTTTCGGTCGCCCGGTAGCCAATCAGGGTCACATTCCGATATGGGATTATCGAGCCAGAAGCGAGTCGAATTCCGAAACTCTTATCATCACTCCATCGAGTTCTCCTCCCCTCGGCCCAGGGCTTTACTACATCGCAGTGGCCAATTTCGGGCCTGGCGATGCGAATTACACAGTCACGGCGACCGTCAGCGGCGGCGATTTCAGTCGCGCGCCCGCCATCTTCAACACCGAATCGATTCTTCGAGGCGATGCCCTGGAGATTGATTGCTCGGCGAGGGATCGTGACGGCGATTTTGCGATGGCCGAAGTCCGTTTGCTCGACGGACAGGGAAGCGCAATCAGACCTTCAATGAACTTTGCGATTGATTCAGGAACCGCGACTCGGATCCAGTCTCGATTCGTCATCGAGGGTCTGAACTCTCTTCCGAGGGCGCAGCGGGCAAGCATACTTCTGACGGATCGCGCAGGCAACAGAAGCGCCGCATCAACAGTCGATTTCAGCAAGCCGGATGTCGGAGGACTCAATCTGATAGAGGCATCGTTTGACGCTTCGAAACTCAAATTGAAAATGCAGGGACGGGCCGAGGGACTGGAGTTGGAAATCAACGGGCGCGTCATCGCGCCGCCGCTCAGGATCAAAGTAAACGGGTCAGGAACCAAAGCGTCGGTCAAAGGCGATCAGGCGCGACTGGCTCTTCAATCGGGACCTAATCGAATTCGCATGAAGAACCTGAACGGGTGGTCGAATATCCTCATACTCGGCATTCCTTGAGCGGGCGAAATCAGAAACTCTCATG
>CAZPQE010000005.1:0-18918 GCA_964588615.1 uncultured Clostridia bacterium
TCGCTGCAGCTCCCCGCCCGACAGCGTCTCGACGCCCTTATCGAGCAGGAACTTGATGACGACGGGCATCGAGTGCAATCGCTCGTCGCGGGAGAAGTAGACCACTCCTATTCCGCCGCGACCGAGTTCGCGTTCGATGAGGTATCGGCCCTTGAGCTTGAGGCTCGGCCCTGACTCCTGACGAGTGGGAGAGAGAGGCGAAGACCATAACTGTTCGGTCGCATTTTTTGGATCGTTGCCTGAAGCCATAGTTTGACGTTCGGGGATGAGTAAAAATCGAAACAGTGTGTGAGGTCCGACCGGGCGGAATTCTAGCACCGGGGTAAGGGTCAAGTAAAAAGAATTCACAGGTCATGGTATAATCCCCGCTCAAGTTTTGGTCTGATCGCTGGGAGCTAAGTGATTTAGCATTCTGATTTCGGCTTCAACTCATCTATGCCAAAAGTAAAGTTTCTACGACCGATTGACCAACCGACAGGAAAGCTACGATTATTGGGAGAGCTAATACAATGCTTCGAATCGCCGCATTATAGCCATTTCAATCTAGCGGTCGGTTTTGCAAAAAGCGGCCCGTTATATCGTCTGGCCCATCATATCCGAGAATGGAGATCAGCAGGAAAGACCATAGAAGGGATATTTGGAATAGATCATCGCGGAACCAGCCAACAAGCTTTGCGATTCGCTCTGGCCGAATTCGATAAGGTTTTTGTAACAACTATATCCTCATCCCGACGGGCTACTTTTCACCCAAAGCTTTATCTTTTCTACTCAGACAAAATCGCTGCCTGTTTTTATGGCTCTCACAATTTGACTGTAGGAGGAACTGAAACCAACTTCGAAGGCGGAGTCAAGATCGAGTTGGATCGATCTGACGCGGGCGATGAGAGTCTGTTTCAGGAAATGCTCGATTGTTGGATTTCATTGCTTCCTCAAAATTGCCCGGTAACAAGGATCCTCGACAAACAACTCTTCAATGATTTTCTCCGCGACGATCTACTCCTTGATGAAGCGGCATCACCTTCAGTGGGAGTAAAAAGTTCTTCGAGTGTCTCTGTACAAGCAGCCTCAAAACAGCAGGAGGTGAGCTTTCGAGTTAAGCCGCCGAGCAGCATTCCGAAAGGAGTTTTGGCCCCGCCCAAGACAAAGGTCGCGAAGGAAAAAGCTCCGAAAGCGCCTTCCATAAAGGCCCCTTCGCCACCTGGCATTACGACCAATGCGTTGGTGATTCAAATAATCCCGCATCCCAACGGCGAGATATTTCTCAGCAAAATAGCCGTCAATCAGAACCCGATTTTCTTTGGCTTTCCATTCACTGGCCAGGCCGCGCCCAAGAAAGCTTCCAATCCGCCCTATCCTCAGCATGTCCCGGACCCGATTGTGAATATCGAGGTTTTTGATAAGAATGGTTTCCCCATAACGGCTCTAAGCAGAACGCTGTTCAACTTGAATATGGTTTACTACGAATCCAAATCGGAAATCAGAATAACCGTCAATCCCGATCTCGCCAGACAGATACCCAAATACTCCGTTCTTGTCATATCCAAGCCCGATGATCCAGCATCCTACGACTACGACATGAAAATTTACTTTCCAGGTAGCAACCTGTTTAACGACTATTTGAGTACATGCAATCAAACTCTGCCGTCCGGCGGCGCGAAAAAGCCTCGAAAGATGGGGTGGCTTTAGGAAGCCGGTTTCTTAAACCAGATAATATCGTTTTCGCTGATCCTATTTTTAGTGTGGGGGCGATCTTCGCTGGTAACAGTGATAGGAATAATATCAACTACAGACCATCCCAAACTCTCTCCTCCTTCTCTCAGTACCTGTCCGCTTTCTATCCTGACGAATTTTCCGCCTGCCTCCGTTCTCGTGTCACCTATCACGAAAAAGGCATTCGATTTTGGCTTCAGCATCCTGTCAAGGTTCTTCATCACCACGCTCATATCATCAAAATATCGGTAAAGCAGAGCCGCCATGTTTTGCTTGCGGAATCCTCCATCAGAATTAAGATTTCTGCGCCGCACTTCAGTGATGAGTTTTTGCGCTTTTGAGGACTTAATCGCGCTCCAATCGCTCGCGTCGATTCTCTCTTCAATCTCAGATTTTCTCTTCTTCCTTATTTCGCGGCTGCCTGTTATTGACTCCTCTAATGCAGTCCGTGATCGTGAATCAATCCCTAGAATCAGCAGGATGCTAAGTCGATCCGTATCGATATAAGGCAAGGCCGTCGCGTAAGGCGGGCTCGTTACAACAGCATCAACGCTTGCCTGAGCGATGCCTGCCGATTGATATGTTCTCAAATCTCTGCTGTCGCCAAGTGACGCTACCGAATTACAGAATTGAAAAGGAGACCTGTCGCACCGCTCAGAAAAATGCTGTAGTCTCTTGCGCTGATCTTCCAAACGTCTTTTCATTAAGTCACACACGGGCGCATCTTTGATGGGTTCATGGCGTCTGCGGATCCGCAAATCTCTGGGGTCTTGTTGAGAGACTTCTCGCACGATGCTGCTTACGACGACTTCGAGGAATTCCCGCACTCGCCCTTCAGGGACATTCGAAATCTCATTGAGCAGCCACCCCATCTTCCCAATCACCGGCTCTGGAAACCAGGACAGCAATTCGTCGTGCAGGCTCGATGGGAAAGAAGCGATCCAGCGAATATCGCTCTCCATTCGATCCAGCCTCTCCTGGAATCTCGCCAACAACCTGTCGCGAAGATAGGGATCCACTTCCAGTATGTTCAGCTTGGCTCTGCTGATCCTTATGGCTAAGGGGTTCATATCAAAACCAACCCCCTTTAGACCGTTGAGATAGCATTCAAGCAAGACAGTGCCGCTCCCGCAAAACGGGTCCAGAACCAACTGCCCAGGCTCCAGCTTGGCCAGATTAAAAAGGCTTTTCGCAAGCTGAGGGTAGAACTTCCCCTTGTACTCATGTAAACCATGAGTTGCATATCGCGGGTCTTTTCTGCGCGAGGCAGATGAAAAGGCGTCGCCGTTTTCAAGCACAGCCTGCCAGGTAGACTCCCGGTGATAATTCGAAGAGACAAATCCGGGCGTGAAAGTCAAACGTCGCAATTTGTCGAGTGACAACGGGCTTACACAAACAGACAGAATCCCGCTCCTCTTCACTTTCAAGCTGCAGTTCAATAAAGCCCGAACCTCTTTCTTCCGCAACTCATCTTCGTATTTCCATAACGTGTATGGCGGACTGAGTAAATCAACATCGATTTTCCGCAAGGGTTTTCTCAGAATGAGAATTTCTTCGGAGTCTGCGCGCCTGCCAGGCGCGACGAAAGATCGCTTGGTACGGTGAACGGCGCGAGAGACTCGCCCTATATATTCCAGTCCCGCCTTTTCCGCAATCTGGCCGACACTTTCAGCGGTTTCATAAACCTCCCCCTGGAAAATGGCGTCCCCCAAAACGAGTACCGCATATCGTCCAGGGCGAAGCGCCCGCTCCATGTTTTGAAGAGCTAAAGCCATTTCATCGAGATATGCTCCGAATGCGGTAGTCTCTCTTTGATGTCTGAGATGGGAGCCGATTTCCCGCCTCCCAAAATCGCGAGGATCATACCCTAGCCAGAAAAGACGAAAGCGGTGATATAGATGATAATCGTTGCTGTTGGGATAAGGCGGCGAGGTCACTATCAGATCAACCGAATTGGGGGCAATAAGCGTTTCGGGGAATTCTCCGACAATGGATTCCCGCGCGTCTAGAGTGCGAAAATCAGGCGTTCGGAAACGGAGTAAAGACGAAAGCGTTCGCACTTTTTTCAAGGCTAAAGCAAGGTTGCTTGCAAACAAGCTTATAACCGAACCTGGCAAAACCTCGCGCGGTCGACAAGCATAACGTGTTTCTTCATCCTGAAAAGAAGCTTTTAGAACTGACTTGGAAAAGCTGACGCGGGCCAGAGTTTGTGTTCTAAGACAATCCAACTGCTCGATTCGCCAACGTAGATAAGCCAACTCATCAATCGCATTCGGATGAAACCACTTCTCGATATTGGGAATTGACGGTACGTATTCAGAAAAAGCAGGACGAACATGATTAAGCAACGACTGAACACTGCCGGGATCATTTGCCAATATAGCCAACTGCTCTATCAGGTTTTCGACTCGATCTTCTTCTTCTTTGGTCAGCGTCAAGGTTTTTGCGCGCCCGATGATCTCTGATAGTGGATTCACATCAGTGCTCAATGCCCTACGGCCCAACAATATAGCCTCCAATGCGGTAGTGCCGCTGCCGCCAAACGGGTCCCAAACGGTCTCTCCTCTGAGAGACAGCCTCACTATCAGGTTTCTCGGTATCTGCGGGATGAACTTCGCAGGATAAGGATGGATATCGTGGGAAAGGAAACTCGTTTTGTCTTTATCGAAAGACCAATCAACAACCCCCATCTTTCCAAGCACAAGCGACGGATCCTCCAACTCTTGAAGCGATCTGAGTATATCAGCATCACCGTAGCTGACAACTTCCGTGGCTCTTATGGAACCTGCTGTAACAAGATTCTCCCATAAGGAGGCTTGCTCGACTGTGAGAGTGGATGGTGTTTTATTTCTCGCCAGCATCTTTTATATCTCATGCATTCGTTCTGGGGCATTATATGGATTCCCAGAGTTTATGCAATGGGCTTCCTGCTTCCCGTTTGACACCAACTCTTGCTGCATTCTTGAACCCCGCAAGACGGCTCTGTTAAAGTCAGTGCAAGCCATGCATGAAAACAGCTACCAGCATTTGACCCGTCGACTGGCCGCCCGTCTCGACTCGAAGGAAATATCTCACATCGAGCGCGCTTACCTTCTGGCCCGCGAGGCTCATCAGGGGCAGGTGCGCGATGAAGGCACGCCCTACATAATCCATCCGGTCAGGGTCGCCATATCGCTCGTCGATGAACTGGAAATCTATTCGTCTAAGCTCGTCTGCTCGGCTCTTCTTCACGACGTGATAGAAGACAGCCCCGTGACGCGACGGGAAATAGAAAACCTGTTCGGCGAGGAAGTGGCCGAGGTGGTCTGGCTGCTTACGAAATTCGACGACACCAGCCTTGAGGATTATCTGGCGGCTATCGAGGCTGCCTCTCACACCGGAGCGCCTGTGGTCAAACTCTGCGACCGGCTCGACAACCTGCGCTTCATTTCTCACTCACCACGGGCTGAGAAAAAACGCCGCTACCTCTACACCACCGAGCGACTTTATCTGCCTCTGGCCGAGCGCACCAACAGCTATCTTCACGGGGAATTGAGCCGACTCCTGGAAGAGCTTCGCCTGCACGTCGAGGGCCTGGCCTGACGGGCGATTTTTGCCCGAAAAATCGAGGTTTTTTCGAAGATTTCGAAGGCGGATCGAGTTTGATAAAAACCCGACGGGTGAGGTAAAATGCCTTTTGTTTGAAAACCCCGCTGTGCGACCGTTTCAAACGATGAGAGAACTTGAACGAGTTGTCGAAAACTGTTGCCTTACGGTCGCCTTTGCCTGTCCCCAATAACGATAAAGAGAGAGAGAAAATGGCCGAAGCGATTCAAAAAATTGCGATCAATATCGAAGACGAGATGAAGCGCAGCTATCTGGACTACGCTATGAGCGTAATCATAGGCCGCGCATTGCCCGACGCCCGCGACGGACTCAAGCCCGTGCATCGCCGCATACTTTTCGTGATGCACGAAGCAGGGCTGGGGCCGGGCAAGCCGTTCAAAAAATCCGCGACTGTCGTAGGCGATGCGCTTGGAAAATACCATCCGCACGGAGACACGGCAGTCTATGACGCGATGGTGCGCATGGCGCAGGATTTTTCCATGCGCTATCTGCTCGTCGACGGGCAGGGCAACTACGGAAGCGTCGACGGAGACTCGCCGGCTGCCTACCGCTATACTGAGGCGCGTATGATGCGCCTGGCAACCGAGATGCTCTCCGATATCGATAAGGAGACAGTCGATTTCGTCCCCAACTACGACGAATCGCGCGTGGAACCGACCGTGCTCCCCACCCGCATTCCCAATCTTCTGGTCAACGGCTCGTCAGGCATAGCCGTCGGCATGGCCACCAACATCCCGCCGCACAATCTGAGCGAAGTCATCGAAGCCGCTATCTACCTCCTGCAGAATCCCAACGCGCGGCTCAGGACATTGATGAATATGATCCCCGGCCCGGATTTCCCGACCGGCGGATTCATCTACGGGCGCGAAGGCATACATCAGGCATACGAAACCGGTCGCGGCAGCATCATCATGCGCGCGCGCGCCGCCATTGATCGCGCCGGACGGTCGGGCGAGCGCATGGCTATAGTCATCACGGAAATCCCCTACCAGGTCAACAAGGCCAAACTCATAGAGCGTATCGCCGAACTCATCAACGACAAGAAGATCGAAGGCATCGCAGACCTCCGCGACGAAAGCGACCGCGAAGGCATGCGCATAATGATAGAACTCAAGCGCGACGCCATCCCCGATATCGTGCTCAACAACCTTTACAAGCTCACGCCCATGCAACAGAGCTTCGGCGTCATCAACCTCGCAATAGTCAACGGCCAGCCGCGCGTGCTCAACCTCATCGATGCTCTGAATATCTTCATCGAGCATCGCCGCGAGGTCGTCACACGCCGCTCCCGCTACGATCTCAAAAAGGCCGAGGCCCGCGCTCATATACTCGAAGGGCTCAAGAAAGCTATCGATCAACTCGATGCCGTAATCTCCATCATCCGCAAATCCAAAGGCGCGGTAGAAGCCCGCCAGTCGCTCATCGAGCGTTTCAAATTCACCGACCTTCAGGCGCGCGCCATTCTGGAAATGCAGCTTCAACGGCTCACAGGGCTTGAACGGCAGAAGCTCATAGACGAATACACCGAGGTCATACGGCGAATAGCCGAACTACAGGAAATACTCGGAAACGAATCCGTCCTCCGCACCCTGATCGTCAAGGAACTGCGCGAGGTGCAGCACGCCTACGGCGACAAACGGCGGACGGAAATCATAGAAGCGGGCGCCGAGCTCACGCTCGAAGACCTCATCGCCGACGAAGACATGGCCATCACCGTCACGCATTCGGGCTACATCAAGCGCACGCCCGTTTCGGTCTACCGCGCTCAACGACGAGGAGGAACCGGTCGAAGGGGCGCGTCGCTCAAGACCGAAGACGTCGTAGATCATCTGTTTGTTGCCTCCGCCCACAGCTACATAATGATCTTCACCAGCAAGGGTCAGGTCTACAAAATCAAGGTGCATGAGATTCCCGACGCGGGGGCGGCAGGTCGAGGCAAGGCTATAGTCAACCTGGTCAATATGCAGAAAGGCGAAGAGGTGGCCGGGATCGTGCCGGTGCGCGAATTCGAGGAAGGCAGATACGTGGTGTTCGCAACCCGTCAGGGCACTGTAAAGAAGACCGAGCTTTCAGAGTTCGCCAACATCCGGGCAAACGGCATAATCGCCATGGGAGTGGATGAAGGCGATGATCTCATAGCCGTAGAGTTGACCGATGGCAGGAAGAAAATCTTTCTGGCCACTCACGAAGGCATGGCTATCTGCTTCGACGAAGCGGACGCCCGCCCCATGGGGCGGCCCGCCTACGGCGTGCGCGGCATCACCCTCGATGAAGGCGATTATGTCATCAGCGTCGCGGCAGTTTCGGGCCAGGAGGATATGCTCTCGATTTCCGAGAACGGATTCGGCAAGCGCACCAACCTCGAAGAGTATCGGGTGCAGTCGCGGGCGGGCAAAGGGGTCATCAACATGAAGACCAGCGAGCGCAACGGCAAAGTCGTGGCCGTCCTCCCGGTCAATGATGAAAGCCAGGTGTTCATCATCACCAGTCAGGGCAAGCTGATTCGAATGGAGACCAAAGGCATAAGAGAGTCGGGGCGGTCGACTCAGGGGGTGAAGCTCATCGATACGTCGGACGGAGACAAGGTTTCTTCGGCTTCGCTCATAGAGCGTCAACAGGATGCGACAGAAAATCCAACATCTTAAACTCCGGCTGCGGATGAAGGCTTACGAGCGCGGAACGGCAGCCGCGATCATACGCGCCTGGCAGCGATCGCAGTCTTTCAGACGCGGCGCGATTGCAACGGCGGCGGCGATACTTTTAGCCATCGTCGCGTTGTCGGTTTTCTCAGGGCGCGGCGAAAACGAGTCCCTAAAACGCGCGGTCGAAGCCTGGGACGCGGGGGATTACCAGGCGGCGGCAGACGAGTACGAAGCATTCATCGAGCGAGAGCCTTACGGCGCGTGGTCTCTCGAAGCACGGTTTCAACTGGCTAACATTTATTACCTCAACCTCGGTCGCCACGATCAGGCGCTTGCCCATTACCGCGAGTTTCTCAATCATAACCCGTCGAACCCGGACGCCGACACGGCGCGCGAGCGAATGGCCGAAATACTGGCCGAGTTTGGCCGGGCTTATGAAGCCATAGCCGAGTATGAAAAACTTGCGGGGCTGGATCAAAGCGACCGTCGCCGCCTGCGCCTGCGCATAGCCGACCTCTATTTCGATCAGCGCAACTACAGCCAGGCGTTGACCGAATACGAAAAAGTGCATCAGGGCGCCGACTATGATGAACTCAGCGAGCAGGCATTTCTGCGCGAGGCATCGATTCATCACATCGCGCGGGAGCAGTATCAGCAGGCGCTCCCCTTCTATCAGAAGATCGCCGCGCAGAGCGCCGACGTCGAGACCCGTCGCCGGGCGATTTACGGGATGGCTGATTGCTACGCCGGTTTGTTTCAGTTCGATGAAGCGATTGAAGCCCTGCGTCAGGTCGAAGACGACGGCGAGCAGAGCTATGTGTCGAAGCGCACAGCCGAGTTGGAGCAGAAGAGAAAAGACGCCGCGCTCGCCCGAAGCAAAGTGGAGCAGCCCGCGAAATAGAAAACATCACCTGCGATTTCCTACTCCTCGCTCATCACCTTTTTCATTTCATCAGGCATCGCGGATTCAAACTCCATCCAATCTCCCGTCGCAGGGTGATGAAAACCCAGCCGCGCGGCATGCAGGCACAGCCTTGAAATGAGCAGAGGAGCAGGGGGGTAGGGGTGCGGGGGGGCAGGGGAGCAGGGGGGCAGGGGAGCAGGGGAGAAAGGGTGAAGAGGTGAAAAGGTGAAGAGGTGAAGGGGTGATGAGGAGACCGACGATTGTGTCTCATTGCTCCCCTGCTCCCCCGCTCCTCCGCTCCCCTGCTCAATTCTCCCCTGCTCCTCTACTGAATGGCCGCTGCCATAGAGATCATCGCCCAGGATGGGATGGCCGATGTGGGCGCAGTGAATTCGCAACTGATTGGTTCGACCTGTCACGGGTTCGAGTTCAAGCAGAGTGAATGAAGATTTTCTTTCGAGGACAGTGAATCGGGTTTCGGCTTCTCTTCCGCTCTCGATCACTCCCCAGCGCGGTCGCTTCTCCTCATTGCGGCCAATGGGAGCGATGACTGAGCCGGAATCTTTTTCCATCACTCCGCGAACTATCGCCAGGTAGCGTTTCTCGATCAGGCGGCGATGAAAATGGCGCGAAAGAACCTGAAGGGCGCGATGAGTCCGAGCTACAACCATCAATCCTGATGTCGCTCGATCCAGGCGATGAATGATTCCGGGGCGCGTGAGCGTGTGCTCCTGGCCCTGAGTCGCTTCCTCTGCCCGGTCGAAAAAGTCTCTGTTGAAATGATAGGTCAGGGCATTAGCCAGCGTGCCAGTCTTAATTCCCATGGTCGGATGAACGAGCATGCCTGCGGGTTTTAGGACGACGATCAGGTGAGGGTCTTCATAGAGTATTTCGAGAGGAATCCGGGATGGACTCATAGCCGTCGGGCCGAGGTCTTCGACGGTTATTTCGATGAGGTCTCCCGCCGCCGTCCGCCAGCCGCTTTGCGCCGTCGCGCTATTGATCAGACACGCGCCTTGGGCGATGAGCCGCGCGATTCTTATCCGGCTCAATCCTCCGAACCGCGACGCCAGGAAATGGTCGAGCCTCTGACCGGCAGTCTCCTCGGTGATGTGGAATTGAAACGAGCGATTCATCAGCTTTCAACCGGGGCTTTCAAAACTCCCTGTTGAATTCTACTGGCTGCGCGTCAATCGAAACAGCCGGAGGCTGCCGTCGAGGTTTATCGCTCGAATGAAACCGGTCGCGCCCACAGGGATGGCCTCGGCGATTTCGCGCCCGTCGGTGAGGTTTCCTTTCTGCACTACCTTTCGCCCGTCTTTTTTGAACTTCGCCGGTTTGTTGAATCCCAGACAGGCCGGAGAGCCGGGCGCGATCACTTCTATGCGGTCGATGAACTTCATCCCCCTGCCGCTGATTTTGAGGCTGCTTCCCACGCTGACCGAATCTATCACCGGCACTGAGTCTATATTTTCCGTCAGGTCGGGCAGGGTGACGACGAGCACTGAATTGTCGGGCGCGCCGACAGCGATGATGGCAGTCGTCTTGCCGCCGATTCGCGCGCAGGCTACGTCGCGAGTGTTAGCGGCATAGGGCAGGATAGAGGGAACCATGGCTGCCGCAATATGAGGCGAAGAGATTGCCTGATCTATTCGCGCATCGAGCGCGGCGATGATCCCGAGCCCGTCATTGGTGAAAACGAGAGCCGGCCCTGTGGGAGAAGCGGCTATGCCGAAGGGGCCGCCTCCGCCGTCCTGACTGCCTGCGGGCGTGCCGCGAGCCGCCTCATCGCTTATGGCGCGAACCGGCTCATCGCGGCAGGCGTCTATTTCGAGTATGAAGTCATAAGCCGTCGCCGGCGGATGAACCAGAGCATTGGGATCGCGCATGGCGACATAAAGGTTTCCATTGAGCGGCGAGACCGTCGCTCTCCACGGCGCGGCGAGTCTTTCCGGGTGCGTCTGCGGAACGATCTCCTGCGACCACAGATCAGTTATGGTTTTTATTACCTGATCCGTCCGCGTATCGATGACCGAGATGGAGCCGTCGCCGAAGTTGGTGACATAAAGTTTCCCCCCGTCAATCGAGAGAGCGCAGCTTGAAGGATCGATTCCTACGGGGATGCTGCGCAGTCGCTCGTTGGTCGCAGTCGCTATGACATCGATGGTGTTTGCGCCGCCGCACGGCACATAGAGCTTCGAGCCGTCGGCGAGAATAGCGGGAAATCGCGGTCCCTTGCCCACGCTTATCTGAGTCGTCTGCGCGAAAGTCCCGTCCCCCTGTTTGACAAGCACCGAGACGCGACCCGGACCGACGGCTGAATAATTGACAGGTATTTCTCTGGTCGGGACAGTGTTGGATCCGAACAGTGTGACATAAGCGCGATTGCCGTCGGGACGAAAGACGACGCCCAGCGGGCCGTCGGGATTTCCTGACGGGCCGTCGCCAAGAGCGAGGTTGCGCGTTGAGTTGTCCGATGTGCGGATGATGGTCACGTTGTCCGAAGCATAGTTTGCGACCACAGCTTCGGTCGCGGCGTTGTTTATCGCAACGCCCCAGGGTTCGACGGCTGCGGAATCGTGAATGGTGGTTTTTATCTCCATCGTTTCGGCAGGGTCGGTTTCGACCGTCGCTCGTATGAGGAAGCTGCCGGGCGCGCATATTCCGGGCTGAACCAGTCCCTCGCGCACCGTGCGCCAGGTCGCGCCCGCGTCCAGGGTGAAGTAAGACTCCGATCCTGTTGGATTGGATTTTCCTGCGGCGTCAAACAGGGCAGGGAAATCGGCGACTCCCGTCACATCGATTGCGCCGATGACCAGGCTGCCTGCGCTGATGCGAACGGGCGATACGAGGTTGAAAGTCATGAAAGTATCGCCGCCGCGCACTCGCCCATTGAAAGAGGCAAAGGGAGGCTGTCCGGCGGACGGCCCGTCGTTTTCGGGGTCGAGCATAACGACTATGCGGAATGTCAGATCGGGATTGACAAGCTGGCCTGCGCGGTTGAACCCGATGGTGATCGAGCGCAGGGTGACGGGATAAGAAGACGGTTTGAGTTTATTGACCCACCCGAATCCGGGAGTGACAGGGCTGGAGGCAGGAGGGCCGAGCGCGCACCGGGCCACGCCGTCGTCTATCGAAAGCTCTATCAACTGCCCTGCCGGTTCAACGACCTGCGCCCGTGTGATCGAATCCGAACGTCGAGGGATGAAAGAAGCCGCGATTACGAGCGCGACGGTTATCACAATGATGAATGAGCCAAGGGGGGGAAGATGCCATTTCATGACGTTTCACCTTCAGTGAGCATAACTCCGGGTCGAGGGAGAACAAAACTGGTTACGGGCCGCAGCGAGTGGTTTGAGCAAAACTCAAAAAGCATGCGGCGTGCCATTGCTGTGAACGATTTTGAGCCGTATTTTCACAGGTTTTTTATGGTCTCTGGCTACCGATGTTCCGGCAGGGATGGAAACAAAGTACCGGCTATGGACAATGAGTTGTCATCGATGGGCGAAACATCCGGGCGAGCTTTTGGATCGAACGAAGCGGCGGCCAAAATACCGAATCACGCGCGGCGTCAGTTGCTCAAAAGCGCGAGCGATTCTTCTCGAACCTGCGGGTCAGGATCATTGAGCGAGCGATGTAGGAGCGGCACGGCTTTTTGCGCATCGAGGCGCGATAAGGCCCAAAGGGCATGAGAGCGGATGAGTGGCTCCGGGTCGTTTTCGATTCGTTCAGCCAGAACAGGCACGGCATCAGTACAACCGACATTGGCAGCAACCACAGCGGCATTGCGAAGCAGGCCGCGACGTTTCGGGCGGGTGAGAGGAGTGCCGCAAAATCGCGCGCGGAACAGCTCATCGTTGGCAATAGAGAGCAACTCGACAAGATCAAGACTCTGCCCGGCTCCGGCTTCAGGTTTGAGTTCAGGCCAGAGCGTGTCTGAAGAGAACCGATTGAAGGGACACACCTCCTGGCAGATGTCGCATCCGAATATCCACTCCCCGACACCCGCGCGCAACTCAACGGGGATCGCTCCCCGGTTTTCTATAGTGAGATAAGAAATGCAACGCCGGGAGTCGAGCAGGTAAGGCCCGGCAAAGGCGCTCGTAGGGCAGGCATCGATGCAGCGATGACAAGTGCCGCAACTGATTTTCATCTGCCGGTCTTCAGGGCGGAGTTCCAGGTCGATGAGTATCTCTGCGAGAAAAAACCATGAGCCTTTCGAGGGCTGAAGCAGATTGGTGTTCTTGCCGAAAAAACCTACTCCCGCGCGCGCGGCTACTGCGCGTTCGAGCAGAGGGACCGAATCGACGAATGAGCGATGGCCTACAGCGCGCCCGGCGATTTTTTCGATGCCCGCGGCGAGTTCTTCGAGTCGCGGACGCACCACGTCGTGATAATCCCGGCCCCAGGCATATCGCGCCACTCGCCCGTACCGATTACTGTGCTCGAACCGGGGAGCCTCTGCGTAATAATTGATCGCAAGCGTGATGACGGATCGAGCCGCAGGTACGAGCAGGGAAGGGTGAGCATGCAGGTCAGTCCTTCGCTTCATATAATCCATGTCGGCGGCAAATCCCGACGCGCGCCAGCGGGCGAAAGCTTCATCATCGATAGCCAGCGGACGGGCGGAAGTGATGCCGACGACCTCGAAACCTGAAGCGCGGGCTTCGTCTTTAATCTGCCGGTTCAGATCGCTCATACAGAGAGGCTATGCGGCGACCATGCGCAGTGTCAATGATGGAAACGCGAGGGGGTGTGAATCGCTCGTGTAAAAGGCTTGATTTCCTCCCGCTTACCCCTTCATCCCTATATCCAAAGTTATAGTCAAAATCTCTACCCCGGTTTAATGACACGGCGAGTCTGTTGGTTTATCCTCAGCCTCGTTGTGGAGAGGCCGGGAGAGCAACTCTCAGCCGTATTCATAAGGTGGACTCATTGAATTCTTAGAGCGGATTCAAACACGCCCGCAGTCGTTCTCTGAGAAGAGGATCACGCGGGCGGTTTTTTTAATTTCGCAATCTCAGACACAACGCCGTACATCAGTGAGTATGGACGAATCTCTCTGTAGGCGGCTCATCCTCGTAAGCTGTCGAGCCGTTTCGTGGCTGCCCTAAGCGCGGCGAGCGTGGAATTCGTATTCTGAGCCTTTCAGGAAGACGATCATGAAAAAACTTCTCATCGCGTTATCGCTCATGCTGGCGTTTGCCGTTTGCGCAATGAGTCAGAGCGCCAGGTGGCGACAGGCTAATGAAAAAGAGTTGAAGGGAGCCTTGCCCGCTCGCGCTACGGTCGAAAAGGAGCGCATAGAAACCGAGATGCGAACCGCATCAGGAGTGACCGACGGGACGGGCAAATTCATAGCCGGGGTGGTGATGATAACCGCAGGCTACGCAGCCGAAGGCAAATACTCGCACTTCCTGATCACCCACGTGCCGCTTCGCATGGGCGAGATGCAACTGCGCGCGGGCGAGTACGTTTTCGGCTCGAAGTGAATGAACGCCGACACGCTGGAAGTCAGTTTCTACGAAGCGGCGACCGGCAAGCCCGCAGGGTCGGTCAACGCGCATCTGGATTCGAAGCGCGGGCCGGTTTATTCGCTGTCGATCTCGCCCCCGGACGGCGAAAAACCCGCCATCAGGGTGGGCCGTTTCGCCTTCGAGTACGGAATTCAAAAGTGAGCGCACAGAGCGAGGCCGCCAGTTTCCTCCATCTCCATTTCAGGAGGATTGTATGAGCGTTCAAAAGCCCGGACTGTTTGCAAGGCTGGTGGCCGCCTCCCTCGAAGCGGCGCAATCGATCACCGGTCCGTATCGAAAACTCCATCCCTAAGACAACAACGAACGCCAGCAGATTCACGAGCACGCAGCGCCGAATCGCGCGCAGTAGGCGCGCAAAGGCGGGCGCAAAACGACGGCGCAGTCGAGATGAATCGCGGCAGTCACCGATTGCAGTTTATTTCTTACCATCCCCCGGCCATTCAGACATAGCGCAAGTTCGTTTGCCTGCGCTATAAGGGCAATGCCATTAAGTTAAGGGGGCGGCTTAAAGGTGTCAGTAGCCCGCGCGTCAGCAAGGGCTTGATTCTACTGGCCCTCCCTCACCATCGGGCTACTGACACACAGCTTAACTTAATGGCATTGCCCTGAAAGGGAGTTATCCTCAAAGGACTTGAGCCAGAAGCGGACAGTGGCTTGGCTATAGCCGAAAAGATTAGCAATCTGAGGTGGAGAAAGCCCTTTGTCGGACAACAAGACGAAGTGAATACGCTCGCAGATGCGGCCTACAGCGCGGCGAGCCAGTTGTTTGAGTTCGGCCCTTTGCGTATCATTGAGTTTGACTTGGAGCAAGGTAGAAATCCTTTCTTGTGGCTTAACAACTCAACAAGATCAGGATATCTACCTTCTCCGAAACCTTCAAAGAACTTTTGGCAAATTACTTAGTAGTGCTCGCGTCGGTGACTGCCTTTATTCTCTATCGACGCGCTCCATCTCGCTACAACCCTCAGCAGCGGGCCGAAGGCATCACCTCCGATCTCGAACGCATGCTTCCCGCTTCTTATCCGCGCGTCGCCTTCGAGGAAGTGGCCGAGCAGTCGGGAATAAACTTTCAGCATTTTTATCTCAGTCGCTCGACACAGCTTCCCGAAGACATGGGATCGGGCGCGGCGTGGGGCGATTACGATGGCGACGGGCGCGAAGACCTCTTCATCGCTAATGTATGCGGCCCGCTGACTCTCACTCCTGCCGAAGCCGCAAGCTCGCCCGCAACGAGCCGTCTCTATCGCAACCTCGGCGACGGCGCGTTTGCGGATGTCACCCAACAGGCGGGACTCGACCTGCGTGCGTGCGCGATGGCGGCGGCGTGGGGAGACTTCGACTCCGACGCCAGGCTCGATCTCGTGGTGACTTCCTACCCCGACATCTTTCTCTATCGCAATGGCGGCGACGGAACCTTTGAAGATGTGAGCGCGCGGCTCGCAGGGTTCAAAGGCTTCTGGACAGGCGCATCGTGGGGCGATTACGACCGCGACGGCTGGATCGATCTCTACGTCTGCGGATACGTGAAGTACCGGCTCAACTCCGAAGACTTGAACAAGGTCTCGATTCAGTTCAAGGCTGAAGTGCCCTACACGCTCAACCCGTCCTCTTACGAGCCTGAGCGCAACCTGCTCTTTCGCAACGACGGCAAGGGCAATTTCAAAGAGGCGGCCCGGCAGGCCGGCGTCGAGAACGCTTCGGGGCGCAGTCTGTCTGCGTCGTGGTGCGATTTCGACGACGACGGATGGATCGATCTGTTCGTGGCCAACGACACGCAGCCGAACAAGCTCTATCGAAACAAAGGCGACGGCGCCTTCAGCGACGAGGGCGTTATGGCGGGCGTGGCCTTCAGCGAGACCGGCACGGCGCGGGCAGGGATGGGAGTCGACGCGGCGGATTACGACGGCGCGGGCAGGCAGAGTCTCGTCATAGGCAACTTCTCGAACGAGATGATGTCGCTCTATCACAACGAAGGGGCGGGGCTGTTCATCGATGAAGCCCCGACCTCGACCATCGGGCGCGATTCTCTGCTCACGCTCACTTTCGCGTGCTTCTTCTTCGATTATGACCTCGACGGACTCGTGGACATATTCGCGGCCAACGGGCATGTGTCCGACGACATAAGCGCCGTGCAGCCCAGGGTGAAATATGCCCAGCCTCCTCACCTGTTTCGCAATCTGGGCAGGAAGAAGTTTCAGGATATGGCTTCAAAAACGGGTTCGGCGTTGCAGCAACCAATGGTCGCTCGCGGCGCTGCATTCGGAGATTATGACAACGACGGGGACCTCGATCTTCTCGTCACTTCGAACAACGGCCCGGCCCGCTTGCTTCGCAACGACGGAGGCAATCAAAACAACCTGATTCGAATCCGCGCCGCAGGCACGACCTCCAACCGCGATGGTGTATGCGCGAAGATAAAGGTCACGGTCGCGGGCCAGGCTAAAGTGTTCGGCATGGTGAAGACCGGATCGAGCTATGCTTCGCAATCGGAACTGGCGTTGACCTTCGGGCTTGGCAAAGCTGAAAAGGCGCAGAGCATCGAAATCACCTGGCCGAACGGAAACAAACAGACGCTGGCCGACGTTGCCGCAAATCAGGAGATTGTCATCGAGGAGGGCAAAGGCATAGTATCTTCTGCGCCGATAGTTTTCAGCAGGCCGTGACTCATGCGCTTGGTTTCAAGTCGAATTCAATCCTGTAGGGGCGACCGGTCGCCCCTGACCGAAATGTTTTGTGCCCTCAAGCGGCCACTGAGGGTTACAGGTCTGTCGCTCGTTCTTCTCCTGACAATTTTTCTCAATGCTTATGCTGCGCAAAAACCATCGTCTCCGCGATGGAAAGATAAGATCGCCTCGCGCGCAGAATTCGATCTGCTCTCGCGCACCTACTATCGAGGCCGCTTCTACGCCCTGCCGCACGTGATGTTCGTCATCGACCGGCGCGATAAAGGAAAAACCTACTACGTCAACTCGAAGCTGTTCGCGTTTCATCGCGATTTTGTCAATGCGACTTATTTGTCGTTAGATCGCGGGCGCGCGTTCGACGAAAACAACTACTTCAAGCCGGATCGAAGATTCATACTCGGCACGATAGCTTTTCAAACCGCTGCGGACAAATTCACCTTCGAATTCTGGGAAGGCGACCGGATGACCGCCGGTCTTCTCCGCGAGTGCTACTCGTCGCTCAAAGCCTCGTTTTATGCGCCGCTGTTCTTCAAGCCCAACTCTATTGCTCAGGAAGAAGCGGCCAGTCAATCAAACGGCGCAGCGCCGGTGCTCACTGCTTCCGAGCTTGCACGCGAAGAGGAGTATCAGCCGCTCAACCTCGCCTCAGGCATCGGCCAGCTTCGCATAGTTGATCGTCTGACCGATGAGACCGTAATTGACCGCAATCAGATAGTGATATTCCGCGAGACCCCTGTTCACCTGACTCCGCTTTCGGGCATCATCACCACCGAAGCGACATCGCCGCTTTCACACATCAACCTGCTCGCTAAATCCTGGGGCATCCCGGTAGCTGCGATCAAAAACGCTGATCAATTGTTCAAACAACTCGAAGGCAGGTATGTCCGCTTCGAGGTCGAAGAAAACAGATACAAACTCGAACCCGCCGACCCGCGCGAGGTGACTGAGAGAAACCGTGAGTGGATCAAACGCTCAAGCCTCATAACTCCGCCCGCTGATCTCAACTACGACCGGTTGACCGATCTCAGACAACAGCGGGCGCGCGACGCCCGGCGCTTCGGCGCAAAGTCGGCTAACCTCGGCGAGATAATCAACGCTCGACTCGCAGGCATAGTCGTTCCTCGTGGCTTTACGATTCCGTTTTATTTCTATCAACAGTTCGTTCGAATCAATAAACTCGAAGACCGCATCAGCGAGACAGTCGAAGAAGACCGCTTCGTTCACGACGCAAAATATCGAAAAGAGAAACTTGCCGAAATCCGTCGCTGGATCGAACAGGGTCGACACGACGAAGACTTTCGCCGCGAGGTGATTGAAAAAGTTCGTCTCCAGTATGCGGGCAAGGGACTGTTTGCGCGAAGCTCCACGAACGCCGAAGATCTTCCGAACTTCAGCGGCGCGGGTCTCTACACCACCGTGCCGAACGTGCGCGGGGACGAGCAGTTGATGGAAGTCATCAAAAAAGTATGGGCTTCAGTTTGGAACTATGAAGCTTATGAAGCAAGAGAGAGTTTCGGAATGAATCACTTCGGCGTCTACCCGGCTGTGCTGATTCAGGAAGGCATCGAAGCCGACAGCGCGGGAGTTGCGATCACCCGCGATCCGTTCGACCCGCAAAACAGCGGCGCGGTCTACATCAACGCCAAGCGGGGGCTCGGAATAAAAGTGGTCGAAGGCCGCCGCGTACCTGAACAGGTGATCTATCGCCCGCGCTCGAACACGGTTCAGGCGCTCACGCGGTCGGATGAAGACACCATGCTCCAGTTTGACGAACGAGGCGGAATACGAGAAGTTAAGATCGAGCAAAACAGATCGGCGCTGACCGATGCTATGAT
>CAZPQE010000005.1:18928-35245 GCA_964588615.1 uncultured Clostridia bacterium
ACAAGTCTTCGGCGGGAGAGACCAGGACATAGAGTGGCTCTACGCGGGTGGGACTTTGTTCATCGTCCAATCGCGGCCCTACGTGATAATGAAATGAAAACCATGAAACCGATAACCGAGCAGACCAATCCCAGGACGAAAGACATTGATCGACGGACGACGATTGAAATAGTCCGCTTGATAAACGAAGAAGACCGCGCGGTCGCCCAGGCCGTCTCACGAGTGCTCGACCGGGTGGCCGAGGCAGTCGATGCGATTGTCGAAAGGCTCTCTGCCTCCGGGCGATTGTTTTATGTGGGCACGGGGACGAGCGGACGACTGGGAGTGCTCGACGCTTCTGAGTGCCCGCCTACATTCGGCGTTCCGCGCGAACTGGTTCAGGGCATAATCGCGGGCGGGCGCGAAGCACTGGTGAGAGCCGTTGAAGCCGCCGAAGACGACCCCGCGCAGGCTGCGCGCGACATGCAGTCTTTCGGAGTCACAGAGCGCGATGCGGTCGTGGGAATTTCGGCCAACGGAAACACGCCCTACACGCTCGGCGCGATTCGTCGAGCTAAGGAGACAGGCGCTTGCGCAATCGCCATCACCTGCAATCCCGATTCGCGGATGGCTGCGGAAGCCGAGATAAGCATAGTTCCCGTTGTCGGGCCTGAAGTGATAGCCGGTTCTTCGAGGATGAAAGCGGGCACGGCGCAGAAGATGATTCTCAACATGCTGTCGACGGCGACGATGATTCGCCTCGGACTCGTTTACGGCAATCTGATGTCGAACCTCCAGGCCAGCAACATAAAACTCCATCATCGCGCCCGCGCGATACTTTCCCAAGAGACGGGACTGGGCGAAGAAGATGCGGCGAAAATATTCGAGGAATCAGGCAATGATCTCCGCACTGCGATGGTGATGGCGCGAGCGGGCGTTTCGCGCGAGCAGGCGGAGCGACTGCTCGCGGCGCATCGCAATTCGGTTCGGCGGGCGATTGACAGCTTGCGCTGAAGTCGCGTTGGACACAGGCAACCGCAGCGCGTTACCATTGACCCGAAGGTCGGGAACTTGCCCTCTGCGTCGCAAGGTTTCAAGTCTTTGTTTTTTGAGCAGGAAATCGAACGAAATGGCGAGAAGGCGCTTTTGCCTTTTTACTTTTTACTTTTGCCTTGCGGCTGCGATCTCTCCCCAACACATATTCAGCCTGAATGAAACCGGTGGGACGAGGAGAGCCATGAGAAAAGCGTTTCTTGTTTGCCTTGCCATCGTGTCCGCGCTCTTCAGCGCGATCGCGCAGGACGCATCGCCTGCCGAACTGACTATCGAGCTTGAACCTGTCCTTTCGGGCCTGGCCTCGCCCGTCTACGTCACGCATGCCGCAGACGGCAGCAATCGATTATTCATCGTCGAGCAGACCGGTCGCGTGCTTGTGCTGCAACCCGGATCGAGCGCGCCCACAGAGTTTCTCAACATAGCCTCGAAAGTCCTGTTCGGCGGAGAGCGCGGATTGCTCGGCCTGGCGTTTCATCCGCAGTTTAAAAACAACCGCCGCTTCCTGGTCAACTACACTCGGCGCGGAGACGGCGCTACGGTCATCTCGGAATTCCGCGCTTCCCTCTCGAACCCCAACATCGCAGACGCGGACGAAAAGATCATCCTCACCATTTCTCAGCCGTTTGCAAATCACAACGGCGGGATGATCGCTTTCGGCCCCGACGATTTCCTCTACATAGGCATGGGCGATGGCGGCTCGGCTAACGATCCCGGCAATCGCGCGCAGAACATCAACGATCTTCTCGGAAAGATGCTGCGAATCGATGTGGACACGCCCAACGGGCAGACTCCTTATTCTTCGCCTTCGACTAATCCTTTCTTCGGCCCCGTGGCGGGAGCCGATGAAATCTACGCTGTCGGGCTTCGCAATCCCTGGCGATTTTCATTCGACCGCGCGACCGGCGAGTTGTATGCCGGAGACGTGGGGCAAAACGTCATCGAAGAGATAGACATCATCACTCGCGGAGGCAACTATGGCTGGCGCGTGTTCGAGGGAACGCGCTGCGCCAACGACACACAGATGTGCTCGACGCTCGCTCAGATCGCGCCCGTAGCCGAGTACAATCACAGCGGAGGCCGTTGCTCGATCACGGGAGGCTATGTCTATCGCGGCTCGCGCTCGGCGATGATGATCGGCTCTTACATCTATGCCGATTACTGCACCGGCGAAATTTTCATGCTCGCGGGCGGCGCGCAAAGCCTGCTTATGGACACTTCGCTCAACATCTCGTCGTTGGGCGAAGATGAAGCGGGAGAGATTTACGTCATCGGTCTCGGAGGCACTGTTCATCGCATACGGGGGCCGGGCGGCGCGGCAGAGCCGCCGGAGATAACATCGGCTTTCGTCCGACGGCGCTCGACGGGCGAGAGGCTCGACCCGATAGTCATAAAAAAGAAAGGCAAAAAATATGAAGTGGTGGTGAGGGGAAGAAACTTCAGCGCGAATGCCGTGATCGTGGTCAACGGCGCTGACCTCAAAACCGACGCGGGCGCGATTTCTGGAGAAGAGCTTGTAGGGCGGCTTCGCAACGACCTGTTGAACGAGCCGCGCGCGCTGGTCGTGGAAGTCGTAAACTCCAACAACGCGCGTTCGAATCAGATCACGCTTCAGGTGGTCGCTCAGTGAAACGTTGCGCGCGGAGCGCGGCAAAGGTAGGCTAACTTGTCATTGGTCATTTGTCATTCGTCCTTTGTTTCTGGTCCTTCGCGGCAGACATCAAACAAACGGCCAATGGCAAAGGACAAAGGACAAATGACATTATCAGGAGGCACTTTTTGAGATCGAAATTCGCGCTGATAACCATACTCGCTTTCATTTTCGCTTCGACGAGTTTTCCCGCGCGCAGCCGCGCGCAGATTCGCCCGGTCATCATCGCTCCGGGGTTTGACTTCAGTGTTTTTGCTGACACCTCGAACATAGCCGAGTTCGCTTCGGGAGCCTTTGCCGGGCCTGTGGCTATGGCTTTCGACGCGCGCGGAAGGCTGTTCGTATCGACTTATTCGGGGAAGATTCTCATACTCCTCGACAACGATGAAGACGGTCGCGCTGATCAGGTCAAAACATTCGCCTCAGGCATACCGGTTCCGCTCGGACTGGAGTTTCGCGCAAACGGCGACCTTTTCGCCACAAGCAACCTGCTCGGCGGCGCGGGCCGCGTCGTCAGGCTTCGGGACCTCGACGGCGATGATGCAGTCGATGAAACTACGGTCATCCTCGACTCTCTTCCGAGCGAGGGCGATCATCAGACCGACCGGCTCAAGTTCGGCCCTGACGGCTTGCTCTACGTCGGGCAGGGATCAGCGACCGACGACGGAAACGCAAAGCCGGGACGCCCCGCAGAGCGTATGCTCAATGCCACAGTGCTTCGTCTGGATGTGGACAATCCTCTTGCGACTATCTTTGCGACGGGACTTCGCAATCCGTTCGGCATGGCCTTTCATCCCGAAAACGGCCAACTGTTCACCACCGACGGAGGATCAGGCGAGTTTCCCGACCTTGATTCGCCGCCTGAAGAAATCAACTGGGTGACAGCGAACGGCCACTATGGGTTTCCTTTCTGCGAAGGCACGCCGGACGCAGGAAATCCCAATTGCGCCAATACGCGCGCGCCGGTCATTCAATACCCTGCTCATCTCACTCCAACCTCTCTCGCTTTCTATACCGGCCCGCAGGCTGGAGATTTGAAAAACTATCTGTTGCTCACACTCTACAAGAATCTGCCCAACGCTCAGAACTTCGGCGGCGATCTTCGATTGATAAAAGTCAACGGCGATGGGGTCAGCGGATTCCAGCTTCAGGACATGGGGTTCATCGCGCAGTTCGATCCAATCGATCCATTCGACGGGCCTGTCGAGTCGGCTATCGATCCAATAAGCGGAGACATCTACGTCGCGCGGTTCGATCCCGTTCAGCACAGCGACCGAAACGAGCACCATCACATCATCTATCGCATTCATCGAGCGGGAAGCGACTCGATGCCATTCATCGGCAAACCCTCTCCGCAATCGGTCACGGCAGGCTCAGGCGCGGTGACGATAAATCTCACGGGGCGACATCTTCAACCGGGCGCGACAGTTTTAGCCGACGGCGTTCAACTCGTTACCAGACAGGGCGCGACGCGGTTCGATCTCGTGGCTGATCTTCCGGCTTCGATGACCTCAAGCGAGCGAATGATAAATCTGGAAGTTCGCAACCCGGACAACGCAAGGTCGAACCAGCAGATTTTCACTGTGAGAAGAAGCGGCGATCCGGGACCTGTCTCGCCCGTCCTCACATCGCTCTTCGTGTACAAAAAGAAGCGCGACCGCGTGGTCAATCCGCTGGTCGCAGGATCGAGCGCGAAGAAGTTGAGGATAGTCGTCGAAGGAAGAGATTTCGACGCGCAGGCGCAACTGCTTGTCGCCGGGCAGTCGGTCGAGATAATAAGCGCGTCAGGGACGGAGATAGTCGGACGGCTCACCAATGCGATGATAGCCGCGCCCGCCACGCTTCAGGTTCAGGTGCGCAATTCCACGACCAGAGTTTCCAACACGCTCAATCTCATCGTCGCAGCCGGGCAGTGATTATCAGAGGTCAGATGTCAACTGAGCCATCACTAACATCTGACATCTATTTTTAAGAACGAAAAACCGACCACTGATCACCGACCACTGACCACTGTTGTTATGAGGAGGAACACATGGCTGAAACCATCGCCATCTTCGGCGGCAATTTCAATCCGCCGGGTCTGCATCATCGTCAGGTAGCCGAGGAGCTCGCCCGCCATTTCGATGAAGTCATAATCGTTCCGTGCGGGCCGCGACCTGACAAACCTACGACAAACGACGTCGATCCCATTTACCGCGCCGCTATGGTCGATATGACTTTCCGGGAACTGGGCAAGGTTACGGTGGAACTGTTCGATCTCGAGCAATCGACCTTCACCCGCACCGACAAACTCGACGATATGTTTTCTTCTCGCGGCGAGACGTGGCATGTGGTCGGAACCGAACTCATTCAGGGAGGCGGGAAGGGTGAGTCTTTCATTCAGCGGAAATGGGAGCGCGGCGAAGATCTCTGGCGGCGGTTGCGTTTCGCCATAGTTGCCCGGCCCGGTTTCGATCTCGACTCGGCAGACCTGCCGCCCAATCACAGGATCATCCACAACGACACGCCGGGCGAGAGCCACCTGATTCGAGAGAAGGCTTTTCGACGCGAGCAGGTCGATGGCCTGGTAGTCGAGCAGGTGGCCCGCTACATCGACCGCTATCGTCTCTATCGCGGAACGATGACCGGGCGGTCGGCTACCTTCAGCCTTGAGAAGCCCAGGTTTCGAATTTTTTATGATGAGAGGAATCCTAAAGCGCAGGCTCTCGCTTCACGGTTCAGAGACATGGAGGACGCCGCCAATGCCAACTGTATGCTCGTAATCGGCGGCGACGGAACTATGTTGCAGGCCATCAGGAAACATTGGAGAGATCGTCTTCCGTTTTTTGGAATCAACGCCGGGCATCTCGGATTTCTGCTCAACGATGTCAACGACCTGCCTGACGGAGAGTTTCCCGCCGACAGCATGATCGTGCGCCAGTTGCCTCTGCTCTACGTTGAGACGCTGAGTCCTGATGGAGAGTTGAAAAAGACGCTGGCGTTTTCCGACGCCTGGGTCGAGCGGGCTACGAGTCAGACGGCGTGGATAGAAGTGAGCGTCGACGATCAGGTGCGCATACCCAAGCTGGTGTCAGACGGCGCGCTGGTGGCGACTTCAGCCGGATCGACAGCCTATGCGCGCTCGATGGGCGCGACTCCTCTGGTGATGGAAACGCCGGTGTTGACGATGGTGGGATCGAATGTCATGCATCCTCCGAACTGGAAATCGGTGATACTGTCGATGGACTCGCGCATAGAATTTCGAAACCTGAATCGAGAGAAGCGCCCGCTTGCGGGGTTCGCTGACGGAGAAGACCAGGGCGAAGTGGAAGCGATGAGGATAAGGGTGAGCCGCATTTCGGCGATAGAGCTTGCCTTCTGCGCCCATCACGACATGGCTGAAAAGATCGCGCAGATTCAGTTCCCGTCGGCGTGATGCTGTCCGGCCCACCGTAAGCATGAAAGACGCATAGCTTCTGACTGCGGTTTCGTTCCTTTGGTATCCGCGCGCTCAAGCCCTCGCCGAATCTTTTCGAAGACATAAAGGTGATACTGAATGTCTTCGAGCGAGCAGTCGTCAGGCAATCTGGTCAGCAGGGACTCTACTTCTTCTTTCGCTGTGCTCATGGTGTTCCTCATTCGATTCGGGTTTGTGATCGCCTGTCCGCATGATTTCGCAACGCTGGTCGGAGCAAGCGCAACAACGATGCGCATCGGATTCGGGCAGGACAGCCGAGTTTATGAGGTGCAGTTTTCAAAAGTCGGTTGGTTCCTGCTGCATACCCCTCACGTTAGGGGTGCTTGCGCTTCCAGCCTACGCACGACGAGGCTTCGCTCTCTTCTGGATACTCCCGATGGAAATCGGGGGAGGAATCCAAGTCCAGCCTTTGCAGGTCGGATTTGAACGACCCCCCAACTTCCGTTGGGGGGATTCGACCGATTTTTGAAAACTACACCCATTCATGAAAAAGATCATCGCAACAAAGCGAGAGATTACGCTTGACAAATGGTTGGCGTTGGCATAAAAGGCAACCAGCAACGGAGACCCCTTGATTGTTCTCTACCCCCTAAAGGATGGAAAGCCGCGCCGGTCGGGGCTATAATCGGAGCCTGGAAGAAGTTTCAACGCTCAGGCACGGCTCTCTATCAGATGTTTTTCAACAAGGGCGGTTGGCCACTGCGGTTGAACGCGCGACCTGCAGGTCGCCCTCTTTCACTGTGGAGTATGTAATCGTGGAAGATACAAAAACCAAAAAGCAACAAAGGGTAGCTCTCAATCCTGACCAGAAAAGCCCGCGCGCTCAGGAGTTCGAATCCAAACTCACGAGGCTCATCGTCGGACAGGAACGCGCCGTCCGACGCATCGCCGCTCTCTACCAGATTTATCTGGCGGGGATGCAAAACCCCGGAAGGCCCATCGGCACGATGCTCTTCCTCGGCCCCACCGGGTCGGGAAAGACCCGCGTCGTCGAAGCCGCCGCCGAAGTCCTCTTCGAGGATGTCAACGCGGTCGTCAAAATCGATTGCGCCGAGTTTCAGCATTCGCACGAAATAGCCAAGCTCATAGGCTCTCCTCCCGGATACCTCGGCCATCGAGAGACCGCTCCTATGCTCACTCAGGAGAACCTCGACAAGTACCACACCGAACAGGACAAGCTCACTTTCGTCCTGTTCGACGAGATAGAAAAAGCTTCTGACGCGCTGTGGCAACTCCTCTTAGGCATTCTCGACAAAGCGACCCTCACGCTCGGCGACAACCGCAGGGTCGATTTCTCGAAGTGCATGATATTCCTCACTTCGAACCTGGGCGCAAAGGAGATGAGCGAACTCATTACCGGATCGATTGGTTTCGCCCCGGCTCGCGGCAAGGGAATGATCGAAGACGAGGTTGATCAGAAGATTTATCGAACTGCCAGCGAAGCTGCCAAACGCAAGTTCTCTCCTGAGTTCATGAACCGCATCGATAAGGTCGTAGTCTTCCGCAGCCTCAAGGAGTATCACCTCAGACAAATTCTCGAACTCGAACTCGGCCTGGTGCAGGATCGAATCATGAAAGGCGTCGGAGAAAAATTCGTCTTCACCTGCACAGAGGCAGCCAAGAAGTTCCTGCTCGACGAAGGCATAGATTTCAAATACGGCGCGCGCCACCTCAAACGCGCCATCGAGCGGTTCCTGGTCTTCCCCATCTCCAATCTGGTTGCCACCGGCCAGATAGTCACCGGCGACCTGATGGTCGTCGACTTCGATGCGGAGACCGGAAAGCTCACCTTCGCCAAAGAAGAAGGCGGCGCGCTCATCGATCCTTATCGCGATCAGTACAAGGAGGTCTTCGAGAGCGGCGTCAACAACCTTGCCGCTGCCGCCGAAGCGGGCGACGGCGGAATAACCACTGCCCCGCTCAAGGCGGGCGAAAAATAAGAGCCGCTCAACCCGCATCCAGATCAGCGCAAGCTCCGTGCTTGCGCTTTATATTTTTATGAGCCACCTCCTGACCATCGCCGCCCTTCTCTGCTCTCCTGCCTCGAATCAGGAGACAGCGCGCATAAACGTGCTGGGCCTCTTCAAACCGCAAATCGCGCACGCCCGCCTGCGCCGCGGCGGCTCTCTCGAAATCAGCGGACTCGCTCACTCGATTGGCCCTGGCGATTTGATTCGCATTCGACGCGCCGATGGCCGCCTCGATATCACTGTGATGGATTCTTTCGGTCGATTGCTTCGCTCGCTCAAATCCAGCGAGGCGCAAATCAGCGGCGCAGGCGCGATAGAAGTGACCTTGCCCGGAAGAATCAAACGGGAGTTTCGCGGACAGATCGCCATCAGCGCCCCGGCCAATGGCTGGCTGCAAATAGTCGTCACAAGCGACCGGGAGGCGGTAGTAGCTTCGGTGACTGCGGCGGAGATGCAGAGCCGTTCGACAGAAGCACTCAAGGCGATGGCAGTTCTTGCACGCTCGTTCATGATTTCACACCCGGCTCGTCACCGCGGCGAAGGGTTCGATTTCTGCGACACGACTCACTGCCAGCTTTATCGCGGAGAGACCGACCTGGAAAACGAAGCGCGCCGTCTTGCAGTGACTGGCGCGGTGTCGGCCACCGAAGGCGAGTTTTTGAGTTTCGACCGATGCGCGGTCGAAACCTACTTCACAGCCGTTTGCGGAGGGCTTTCAGCCACTCCCGCTCTGGTATGGGGGGGCGCGACAGGCAGTCGCTACCGTCATCAAAGAGTCCAGTGCCGGTGGTGTCGTCGTTCGCCTTATATGAACTGGGAGCGACAGGCTGCGGCATCGGCCATTCTCGATGCGCTTTCGTCGGCTCTCGGCTCCCGGCTCTCGCAGGATGCGGAAATCGCTGTCCAACAAAACGGTGACGAACCGGCGCGCTCGGTCATCATAAGCGACAGAGGGCGGCTGATGGAGATGAGCGTCGAAGCCTTCCGCCGCGCGATCGGTTCGAGGATGGGATGGAACAAAGTGTTAAGCCCCACATTTCAGGCGGAGCGTCGCGGGCAGCGATTCGTTTTTCGCGGGCGAGGATTCGGCAGCCAGGTCGGATTGTGCCTGGAAGGCGCGGCCCGTCAGTCGGAAGCGGGTCGCAGCTATCGAGATATACTGCTCTTTTATTTTCCGCAGGCTGAAATTGGAAAAGAGCGGGGGATCTGCGGTCAGCGGTCGGTGGTCAGTGGTCGGTGGTCGGTATCTCGATCTCCACTCTTCCACTCTCCCATTCACCTCATCATCTCGTCACCAATAATTTTCATAACAGGGAATCAAACAGATGGCCTTCATATTTGGCGTAAAGGAAATGCTGGCGAATCTGCGAGGGAAGTTGATAGGGCTTGGCGCGCTTGGGTTGTTCGCCATAGCCCTGCTCGATTCGGCGTTCGTGCCGCTGCCGGGCGGGCCTGACACGGCGATGATAATACTGAGCGCGGCCTCTCCCGCCTGGATGCCGCTCTACGCGCTGTCGGCGACAGTGGGTTCGACTGTAGGCTGCGCGATGCTCTATTTGATCGCGCGGCGCGCGGGGGTGAGCATTCTCAGGCGCGTCAGTCCGGAGAGGCGTGACCGCATAGAAAACCTGCTGGGGCGTTATGACATGCTGGCGGTGATGGTTCCCGCCATAATGCCTCCGCCTTTTCCCTTCAAGCCGTTCGTGCTGTGCGCAGGCGTGTTCAAGTTGAAGCTCCCGCGATTCGTCATAGCGATCTTCATAGGCCGCGCCGTGCGGTTCCTCATCGAAGGATGGCTTGCAGTCAAATTCGGCGAGGAAGCCGAAGCGATCATCTCCCGACATGGCATCAAGGTGTTGATCGCTGTAGCGGTGATCGTGATTGCGGCGCTAGCCTTGAAGTTTTATCGCTCGCGGAGGTCGAGCGCGGCAGTCACGGATGAAGCCCGGCCCCCGGTTTGATTTTTTGTCGAACTTCAGTTCCCCCGCGCGGTTTCATAAACAGGGTGGAAAAGTTTCTTTTCCGCCCTGCCCCTGTGTGGTAGCATTATCAACTTCTATAGGAGTTGCTGACTCGCACATGAAGAAGCTTATCTTGATAATGGCCTTGCCCCTGATAGTGATGTCGGGGCTTGCGCAATCGCGCAACTGCCTGCGCGTAATGCCGGCAGACGAACTGGCTCGCACCTCGTCTTTCATAGCCCGCGTCAAAGTCCTCAAATCGGGCAAGGCGAATTATCGAGGCATGTACCGACAGCTTGCCATCGCTGCGACCCTGGAAGTGATCGAAGGCGATTTCACGCTGGAATCGATATACGTGCTTGCGCGATCCAACGTGCCCTGCGCCGAAGATCACTATGAAAAAGGGCAGGAGATGCTCGTCTTTCTCGAAGCCGAAGCCGGCGTGTTTCATACGGTGAACTTTCAATACGGGCAGTTCCTCATCGAAGGCGAGATAGTCAAAGCGTGGCGCGATAAATCCAACAGGACGGTCGATAAACCTTACGCCGAAGTCCGCAACGAGATACTCGCCTACCTCAATCCCAACAACAAACCGTCCGAGACTCCCCCCGCGTCGAAACCTCCGACGCAAGACTAGAGAAAGATGCTTTGAACGAGCAGTCATCTTTGGAGTGGGGGAGATCGTCCCCGCATTGGTCTTATTCGAAATCAAAACTGCGACAAGTCCCACCACTCTAAAGATTTTCTCTGCGCCTAATGCGATTTGAGCATAGCGCCTGTTTGCAGGAAATGATTCATCGCCTCTTCCCACCATTTCATGCGGCGGAAGAATTCCGATTCGGTGTAGGCATCGATGAACTGGTTTCCCTTTTCGCTCAGGGCGGTGAAGGTGTATGAGATGTGAGCCGCAGTCGCGCCTTCGCCGTTTGCTTCAAGCCGGATTCGCAGAAGGCAAACCACGTAGCCGGAGGTGACTATGGCAAATTCCACACAAAAGCTCGCAGGCTCGTGCCTGGTTATCACCCAGATATCTTCGGCGTCGTCGTGGCAGCGGGTTTTGAAGATGCAGCCGTATTCGGCCACTCCCGACAGCGAATAAACCATCTCCAGGTCCCATCCGTCGAGCCACTCTTTTTCTCTGACAGGGCAAAGCAAAGGAAACACTCTTTCGGGCGCGGCAAGAATTTTCTGCGTGTAGGTTCTCGCTACTCTCTTAGTTTCAAAAGTCGACATTGTTTTTCCTCCAAAAAAATTCCGCTCAGGATCGCGCGATCCTGAGCGGCTGCTCCAAAAGAAAAACCGCCCACCTGAACGATTCAGGTGGGCGGTCGCTGTTTGTGATGACTCGACTATAGCACCGCAGGCGGCGAAAGGCAACGAAAAATTCTGCAAGTCCGGCGAGCGCGACCGCGAGCAGCAGCAATCGCTTGAGTCCCGTCTCTCGCCCTGCCGGGTCGTACCACTCGGTCAGCGTGTGGCAGTTGCTCGACATCCCTCCCACTCCGATGGTGATTGCCGGAATGCCCAGCGAAATCGGTATGTTCGAATCCGTAGAAGAACAATCCAACCTCGGCTCGATGCCTAAAGCGCGCGAGCATTCTATCGCCGCGCGAACTATGTCAGATTCAACAGGAGTTTCACCAGACGGGCGATTGCCTATCTGCTCCGTTTCCCAGCGGAGAGAAGTTCCGCCCGCCGCCCGCTGCGAGGCTTCTTCTCTCACAGCCGCCTCGACCGCGCGGCGCAGGTGAGCTTCGAGTTTATCGATCTCTTCGCTTGACACCGAGCGGATGTCTATCGTCATGCTGGCGTGTTCGGGGATCGAATTGACCGAACTTCCGCCTTCGATTATCCCGACGTTGTATGAAGTGCGCGGCGAAAGCGGAGCCGGGTAAGCGGCGAACCTGGCTATCGCGCGGCCCAGCGCATGCACCGGATTGACTGTTCCGAAATCTCCCCACGAATGCCCGCCCGGCCCGCTTATCGTCACCCGATAGCGACGCGATCCCAGCGCGCGATTGGTTATGCGCTCAAGGCCCGGCCCGTCGAGCGAAATGAAAGCGTCTGCGCCCGCGCGAAAATCGCCCTCGGTGAAAAGATAGCGGACGCCTCTGAGATTGCCTTCGCCTTCTTCGCCGACCGTCGCCACGAAATAAACCGCGCCCTCAGTTCTGACCTCTCCCGCGTCGAGCGCGCTGGCAAGCGCAAGCAGACTTGCCACTCCGCAGGTGTTGTCGCCTATGCCGGGCGCATAAAGTCTTCGCCCCTCGCGCCTCACCTTCACATCCGTGCCTTCGGGAAAAACAGTGTCCAGATGCGCCGACACGATCACGCTCGGATGCGCCGACCGGCCTCGACGCTCGGATATTACATTTCCTTCGCAATCTGTGCGCGCGCTCAGATTCAATTCCCCGAATCTCGCGCGCACGAATTCCGCCCGCGCTTCCTCTTTGAAAGGCGGCGCGGGTATTTCGCATATTCGAATAATCTCGTTGTGTATTTCGTCCTGCGCGCGGTCAATGAACAGAAACGCCCGTTCTATTTCAGGCGCGTAGAGCAGGTCTTTCGGGTGTGGGCCGGGGGGCAGGCTGCCGTCAGGAAGAGATTGTTGAGTGCTCATTATGTTGTTTCCCGCCGATCAGACCAGCGCCATCACTTCCTGATCCGAAAGCACGGCGTTTGACTGCTTTGCGCAATTGAATATCCGCTCGACCCTATCTTCCGTAGCATCGATTCCGTGACGTTCAAGCCAGAAAATGACATTGGACTTGCCGCTCATCGGGCCGATCTCGATCATCTGGTCGCGCCCGAACATCCCGGCAGGCACGCCCGAATAAATCGCGTCTGCAAGCCATCGGTCGCCTTTGCGGAAAGCCTTGATGACCGCAGCCGCATGCACTCCGGTAGCCGTTCGAAATGCGTCGCGCCCGACTACGGGGTAGCTCACCGGTATCGGCACGCCAGTGGCCTCGCTCGCCGACAGGCAGTATTTCATGAGGTTCGACAGATCGCGCTCGATGTAACCCATCAGATAAAGATTGACCAGCAGTTGATCCATCGGAGTGTTGCCCACTCGCTCGCCGACTCCGAGCGCCGTCCCGTGCAATCGGTCGGCCCCTGCTTCGAGCGCGGCTATCGAGTTTATCACCCCGAGGCCGCGATCCTGATGACCATGCCAGTCGATCTTCACCTCCTGGCCCGTCTCTTCGACTATGGACTTGACGAACTCGATGAGCGCGCGCGTCCCGTCGGGAGTCGCGTGGCCTACAGTGTCGCAGACGCATATCCTTCGCGCTCCGGCTTCGATGGCCGTTTTGTAGAGCGCGCGGATGGTGTCGGGATGAGCGCGCGTGGTGTCTTCGGTCACATACATCACCGGCAGATTATGGGAGGCAGCGAACTTCACGGCGTCTTCTGTGGCGGTGAGCATCATTTCAAGCGACCAGTTTTCGGCGTACTGGCGAATGGGACTCGATCCGATGAATGTGCAGGCTTCGATAGCGATGCCGACTTTTTCAGAGATATCGATTATGGGCTGGAGATCGGCGCGCACGGTGCGGGCGGCGCAGTTGGGTTTTATATCGAGTTTGCAATCGATGATTTCTCTGGCCAGCCGCATGACATCGGCCACTGCGCGCGGCCCGGCGCCCGGCAATCCGATGTCAGCCGAGTCTATGCCGAGCGAATCCATGAGGTGAAGCAGTTCTATCTTTTTTTCAATGGGCGGATCGATTACCGAAGGCGATTGCAACCCGTCTCTGAGCGATTCATCGACGAGTTCCACCCTTCTGTTGAAACTCTGCTGGCGGCCAATCTGATTCCAATCGTAAATCAACTCACTGCTTTCCACTTCCGAAAACCTCCCAGGAAAAAGTCTGGAGTCTGGAGTCTGGAGTCCGTCGCGCGGGAGTTATCACTTGTTTTGCATCCTTTCCGGGCGCTGTTAAAAACGACCTGAATGACTCCACAGCGATTAGAGCAAACCCCTGAGCAGAGCGTCAAGGAAGGGTGAAGAGTGAAGAGTGAAGTAAGAAGAGTGAAGAGTGAAAACTCCATCTGTGATGTCTCACCCTTCACCCTTCATTTGTTCGATGGTAGTATTCACGGCAAGAATGCCGACAGATCATTCTATAACGGAAAAGATGAACGCAGCCTTCGCGCAGAAAACAGACAAGCGCGCGCCGATCACATCAAAACAACTCCTGCTTGCCTTTGCCGCGATACTGGCTTTGAACCTGCTGCTGAGAGTTTTTTACCTGCGTTTCGATTTCGTAAACGGCGATGAGGGCGTGCGCGCTCTGACGGCTGCAAGGATGCTTGACGGCGCAAGGCTCTATGCCGATATCGTGACTGATAAGCCGCCCGGCACGACTTTTTTTTATGCTCTGGTGTTCGCTCTGCTGGGACGCAGTATGGACTGGGTACATCTGGCTGCGGCAGTCTGGAACTTCGCCACATCTGCGGTTGTTTATCTCACGGCGGCGCGGCTCTACGGCAGGCGCGAAGGGCTGTGGGCCGCGCTGATGATGGTCTACTTCAGCACCAACTATCTCACGCAGGACATGATGGCCGCCAACACCGAGATGCTGATGGCGCTGCCGCTCGCCGCTTCGTTCTATTTTTTTATTCGATCTTCAGAACGCGGTCGCAGCGCAGTCTTCCTTTTGCTTGCGGGCGCGATGACCGCCGCTGCCACCCTTTTCAAACAGGTCGGAGTGTTCAACCTCGGCTTCTTCCTGGCCTTCGAATTCTTTTCCGCCCTGCGCTCGGACAGAAATGCCAAGTTGAGCGACGCCGTTCGTCGCAGCTTCGTCCGATTGCTTTGGATCGCTGCCGGGTTTGCGCTGGTGATGGCTTCGTTCGTATTGTGGCTTGCAGGCGCGGGCGTGATGGAAGAATTCTGGCGCAATGCGATCGCGCTCAACTTTTTTTACATAGGCTCAGTTCCGCGCCATCTCTGGTTCAAATTTCTGATCGGGCGCACGCTCGGCTATATCTTCTTCAACGCCTCACTGTGGAGTCTGGCCGTATGGACGGTTGCGCGGGCGATCAGAAACAGGAAGAGAGAAGATGAAAGCGACGCGCAGCGCGCTGACCTGACGGTTGCGCTCTGGGGCGCGGCTTCGCTTGCGGCGGTGTTTCCGGGCGGCAGGTTTTTCGGGCATTACTTCATTCAGGCATTGCCCGCGCTCTGTCTGCTGGCTTCGCGCGGCGCAGAGACTCTTCGCTATCGATTGCGCGATTCCGCATCCGGTCGCCGCGCTCGATTGGCTGCGGCTGCGCTTGCGATTTTATTCATCACGGGGCTGGTGCGGTTTCATCAGCGCACCGCGATACTCGCCTACGAGAGCGCGACCGGAACGCGCACCGGGTGGAGCCAGCAGTGGGGCATGAGCGACCGCGAGCGCGAAGCCGAAACGGTGTCGGCTTTCGTGCGCAGTCGCTTGAAGGAAGGCGAGCCGCTCTACATCTGGGACTACGCGCTCGACGTATACTGGCGCACGCAATGCCGTCCGGCCTCGCGCTATCTGTCGCCTTATTACATCACCGGCAAGTTCACCGATTCGTCGGAGCGCGAAGCCGACGCCGATATAGTTTTCTGGCGAGAGAACCGCGCCCGTCTGATCGAAGACCTCCAGCGCACTCGCCCTAAAATCATCCTCGATGTGTTCGGAAAATTCCTCGAACTGCCTTACCCTGAAATAGTCGAGTTCATGGCAAAGAACTATCGCCCTGCTGGCAAAGTCGGCCTCGATTCGTGGCGTCCCTTTCTGGTTTATGAATTGAAAGAAGGCGATGAATGAAAGTCCGCTAGTGACTTTTGCCTTTTACCTTTTTCCTTTTGCCTTCTCCCTGATCCATTCATCGATTGCCGGAAGCGACTCGCGCGGAAAGACATGGCCTGCCGGGTAACTCAGGAATTCAGCGGAGCGGGCGCGTCGGGCGATTGCGTCCTTGAAAGTCCGCGTGCGCTCAAGCGGGTAAAACTCGTCCGCTTCGCCCGCGATTATCAGCGCATCGGTGTCGCTTGCGTGGTATTTGTCTTCGTCCCAGTCGCCGGGTATGCCGCCGCAGACGGCTATCACTCCGCGAATCACGTCCGGGTGAGTGAAGGCGAAGCGATAATTGAGCGAGACGGATTGAGAGAAGGCCATCAGAAAAATCGAGCGGCGATCGATCGCGCATTCGCGCGCCGTCTCTTCGATGATCGAATGAATGGTGTTGTGATGGAGGCGGATGGTTTCT
>CAZPQE010000006.1:0-8640 GCA_964588615.1 uncultured Clostridia bacterium
AGAGCGGATTCTTCGTGGCCTGATAAGCGTAGAGGTAGATGCGCGCAAGAAGGGCATTGTCATAGAGCATTTTTTCGAAATGAGGGACGAGCCATCGCGTGTCGGTCGAGTAGCGGGCGAATCCGCCGCCGAGGTGATCGTACATTCCTCCGGCGGCCATCTTCTGAAGCGTGCGTTCGACCATGAGCAAAGCGTCAGGCGAGTTGGTGCGGTGATGATGGCGCAGCAGGAACATCAACGACATCGAAGGCGGAAATTTCGGCGCGCGACCGAAACCGCCTTCTGCGCTGTCGAACATCGAGAGCAGGGATGAGAAAGCCTGATTGAGCGTTTCGGTCGTGAGCATTTCGTCCGACTGCCGAAAGCTGTTGACCTGTTGCAGTTCGGCGATGATCGAATCGGCGCTGCTTATCACGTCTTCTCTGCGATGTCGGTAGAGGTCGGCCATCGCCACAACCACGCGGGCAAATCCGGTCATGCCTCTCAGGTCGAAGGGAGGAAAGTATGTGCCGCCATAAAACGGTTTGAGGCCGGGCGTAAGAAACAATGTGAGAGGCCAGCCGCCACGTCCGGTCATCATCTGAACGGCGTTCATATAGATTGCATCGATATCGGGCCTCTCTTCGCGGTCGACCTTGATGCAGACGAAGTTCTCGTTCATCAGTCTGGCTATCTGCTCGTTCTCGAACGATTCCTTCTCCATGACGTGACACCAGTGGCAGGCGGCGTATCCTATGCTCAACAATACGGGCTTGTCTTCAGCCTTCGCTTTTTCAAGCGCCTCTTCGCCCCATGGATACCACTCGACGGGGTTATGCGCGTGTTGCAGAAGATATGGGCTAGTTTCCTCGATAAGGCGATTGGTGAAAGTCATAAAGTCCTCTCATGAACGAAGCACAAGAGGACTATAAACTCCGTCGTATGTTTTGCCAATGAAGCGTCGGCCTGATCTAAGGCGCGACGTTGGCTCCGAAGCTTGCCGTCATCTGTCGGCCTGCGCGATCCGAGCCGATGGTCGTGCAAACCACACGGCCTTTCAGATCGGCTGGCTTGGGGCCGAACATCTCTACGCTGACCGTAAAGGTCAGCGACCCGGAAGCGCCCTGTCGATGATAGAAGGGAATGCGGCTGGTGTAAGCGCCTCCGCTGGCCGATCTGGTGGCGATTATCATGCGCTCCCAGCGCACCGTAGTGTCTGCCCGGTCTTCGAGCATGAAGGTGAGATCGTAGCGAACTCCCGGACGGGTGCGGACTGAGCGCACTCGCAGGAGGCGCGCATCGATTTGCCCTCCGGTCGAGCGAGAACGAACCGGGACGGTCGGCACGCTTTCGCGCGTGACGGCGGGCCTGGGAGCAGGCTTCGATGGCTCTACAGCCCTCGTCGGCGCGTAGCTCAACAACGCGCGCTCCGCTTTCGTCTTCCTCGGAGAAGTGGGAGCATTGATTCGAGGTTCTCTTTCTTCGATATCATCAGAGTCGTCGGCATCGACAGGCTGCGGAGGAGTTTCCTCGACATAATCGCGCGCAGATTGCGGCGTGGGAATGAAAGGAGACGTTTCTGATGCGCGCTCCGCCTTCTCGATTCGCGGTTTGACAGCGGGCCTGCGGCTCAAATAATCGTAAACCGAGTAGGCCACCAGAATACCGAACAGCGATAACCCGACTACGGTCGCTCTTACTGCGAAGCTGAAATCGATTGCGGCGACCTGCCCGTTGAAAGATTTGTCAAAAGATTTGTCATCGGCGATATCAGACAAGCTTTCGGTTCGTGATGCGATTGATCTGCGATAGAAGTTCAGGAGCCTTGCCGTAGCGGTCATCAAAGGCTGCTTGAGGCTTTCGAGCTTTTCGATCAGAGGCGACCAGCGAGGTTCGGCGATCGGATTTTCAACCTCGACGAAGGCTGCGAGCGCGATCGCATCCATTTCATCGGCGAAGGAGGGCGCGGCTTCTTCACCGCTTTCGATCATCGCAGGCTCTTCCTGCTTTCGAGCGACGATGATCTTTTCGCGCGAGAGGCGAAAGCCGTCTACGGGGCAGCAGGAAAAAGTCAGCGGGTAGTCGCGCTGACAGACCGGGCAATGCTGAATGGTCGGCGTGGCGATGACTTCCCGCCTGAACAGAAAAGCCGACGTTTTGGAAACGATTCTTTCGCTCGTCAGATCGGCGTTGTAGTCGAGGCGCGCTCCATCTTCGGGACAGAAGACGAACTCGTCTTCGAAGTCGAGATTGCAGGCAGGGCAGGTCTTCATTTGAGCGGTTCTCCAGGGGCTGAAAACGCAAGCCTACGGCTTGTCTTATTATTCACCCCATCCGCTTCATCTTTGATTTTGAAGACAAACTACAGGAACTTCCATTTTCAGGATGCGTTTGCCTCTGAGTGAAGTTGCCCGTAAATTTCCTAAGCCGGGTAGCTGGCTTCAGCCTCAGCTTATGAGTTATCCTTGTAGCCTTATGCGGATCACCGTCAATCTGTCGAGCAGACCATTCACCAATCACCGCCTGTTGTGGATCGGGCTGGCGGCAGTTTTTCTGGTGAGCCTCTACCTTCTGCTCTCTGTTTCGGGGCAGAAGAGTCACGTCATAACCGCAGCCAGTCAGCGGCAACAGCAGGCCACTATCATTCAGAACGAGCTTGATCGCATCCGCCAGGAAATCGAAAAACGCAAGCTGGATTTCAAGCCGGTCTCTCTCAAACCTGAAGAAGCCTATCAGCTTGCCGCCGCCCGACGCCTGATCAATCTCAAGGCTTTTTCATGGAACAGGCTGCTGGGCGACATCGAAGGCTACGTTCCCAACAACGCCCGCATAACTTCGATCAAGGTAGTCGAAGTCTTCAGCGATGAGCAGGGCCTCGCGGCTGTGGTCGAGATAAACGCGCTGGGAAAGAGCAGCAACGAATTGACTGAGATGATGAGTCGGCTCGATAAATCAGCGGGCCTTTTCTCTCTGGGCGAATCGGGCCAGGAGCAGGCGACCGAAGAAGGCGATGTGCCTTTCTCGGTCAGCGTCATTTATCGCCCCCGTCGAGGTGAAGCGCAATGAGCGCAGTCAGAGAGCGAATATCAATGGGATCGGCGCACAGGCGAGTCGGGCGAAAGCCATTCGGCCTCAGCGCGTTTGAAATCATCGCCGCGCTCGTCACCCTCGCCTTCTTTTCGGCGGCGATGTTTTATTACCTCACCACGCTCGGCCCTGAACAGAACCGCCTGCAAAACATCGAATCGAAACTCGACGCGCTCGAAGCAGACATCATCAAGGTCAGGGCTGAACGAGACGCGCCGCCTCCGCAAAACACTTCGCAGGAAGCTCTCGACAGCCTCGAAGCGTTCAAGCTCAAATTCCTCAAGCCTACTTCCGAAGGCGAAATCGCGCTCTACCGCGACATCAACGCTCTGGCGGCAAAACACAGGGCGCAACTGACGAGCGGCATAGATATGAAGCGTGAGACCGGCAAACAGGCGGGCGATCAGAAAAAATCGAAGAGCAAAAAAGACCCGCTCTCCGAGGTTTACCCGCAGACAGTCATTCGATTCACCGTCGAGGGGCAGTACGCCGGACTGCGGACGTTTCTCAACGAGCTTGAGAGCAACAAACAGTTCATAGTTATCAACACCGTGTCGCTCACTGAGGTGGAACAAAGTGAAGGCGGAGAAAGAAGAGGGAGGAGCAGAAGCGCAGCAAGTTCAGGCGTCTCGCTGTCAGTAGAGATGACGGCGTATTTCAAACCCTGAGAGTGATCGTCATGGCAAAGAAAGGCTCATCGGGAGACCGGATCAAAAAAATCGTCCTCGTTGCGCTCTTCGCGGTGATGGCCGTCGTGGCCGTGTACCGTCTGTACATCGAAGGCCCCGCGCCGAGGCGCAGACCTGCCGAGTCGAACTCGAACCAGCAGACTGCGACCGCTCCCGCAAAGACGACCCTGCCGGTTCAAAGCGGGAGACCGCCAAAGACCGACAAGGAAGAAGAGGCCGCGCTTCAGGCGGCTATTGCAGATTTGACCCCGCTCGATTTTTCCAGAGTCAACACAAGCGGAGGCAGCGCCGCTCCCGGCGCGCGCGGCAATATTTTCGCCGTCTATGTGGAGCCTGTAAAAATAGAGCCGCCGCCCCCGCCGCCGCCGATAGCGTTGCAATTTCTTCAGCCTCAGACGGCGGTCGCCGGGACTCCGCGAAACATCACTCTGACGGTCACGGGCAGGGCGTTTCCGGCAGACGCCCAGATTCAATTCGACGGCAGGGCCAAGCCTACCAGTCGAGTCAACGAGACGACTCTGACGACCGACATCGCGGCTGCGGAGTATTCGTCGGCGCGCAGCATCAAAGTAGAGGTCAAGTCTCAAAGCGATCCGGCTAAGTTCTATTCCAATCCCATATCGTTCATCGTTCAGCCCACGCCTGAGCCGCCTTTCCGTTACACGACTTATTTCAAGTTCGGCGACTGGGGTCTGTTCGAAATACCTTCGACCAGAGAAGTGTTCCGTCTCAGGCCGGGCGACACTATTCAGAATGTGTGGCGAATAGATTCGATCAATGAAAAGGAAGTCGAAGTGACGCACACTCAATACGACATCAAGCGACGCATAGCGATGGTCGATAAGAGCCGATCATGAAAAAGAAGTCCTCAGAAGGCGGCTGGGCGCTGCTCGGCCTGCTGCTGGCGCTGATGATAATCGGCATCCTTTTGGTGTCGGTCGCACCCAACGTCCGCATGCAGGTTCAGCGCGAGAAGGAAGCCGAGATGATCTATCGCGGCGAGCAGATGGCTATGGCCATTGCGCGCTACTACAACAACGGCAACCTCGGAAACATCAACCTCCGCTTCGTGCCCGCCTACGGGTTTCTGACCGATCTCAAAAAACTCCGCGAAGGCGTGACCATCGGCGTGCGCGAAATAAAATTCGTTCGCGGCTCGGCGACAATCGATCCGATGACCAGCGAGGACTGGGAGCCTGTCCGACTGCGCGACCCGCGCATAGCGGGCTTCCTGCAAGCATATTCGGCATACACCAACCAGCCGATTCCGCAGGAATACCTGCTGCTCGCAGGCCCGCCTAAAGCCAGCGTGTTAAATCCTTCTGCAACGCCGGGCAGCGGGCAATCGAATACAAATTCGAACACTTCGGGACCGGGCGGCGTCTTCATTCCGCCCACCAACAGGAACACCTCAATCGATGAAGATGAAGATGAAGACGAAGATGAAGATGAAGAAGATGATGATGAAGATGAAGAACTGGGAACCAACCCCAACGATCCTTTCGCCAGTTTCTTCCAGTCAGGTCGCAGCAGCAATTCGTCGGGCGGGAGTTCCTCTCAATCGGACAGCAATCTGCCGATAGTGGGCGTGGCTCCGAAGATCAAAGGCCCCTCGATTCGCGGGCTGTACGGACTCAAGAACTACGAAGAGTGGGTCTTTCTTTATATCCTCAACCCGCAGGACCTAAGACAGAATCCGAATCAGCAACGCCCCAACAACAGCAACCGACCGCGAGTGAATCAGTGATCAGTGGTCAGTAGAAGAATGCGGAATGAATAGAAAATCCGGCTCAAACCTATTCCGCATTCCACATTTTCCCTGCTCCCCTTCACTCTTCTCCCCTGAGTTTTTTCATTTCAGGCTCAGGTTTTGCTTTTTGGGAAACATCAGGCTCACCAGTGTGCCTGTGATCAACACCGCCGCCGGGCCTATTGCGTTCAGATAGAGCCACGACACATCCATAAACCAGCTTGTATAGACTACCGCCGCAAGCCCTGAGAGCGCGCCGAAGAACGCCCCTGTTCCGTTTGCGCGCCTGACGAAAAAGGCCAGGAGAAAAACTCCGAGGATCGGGCCGTAAAAATGCGACCCCACTTTGTTGACCGTCTCGACCAGAGACGTGCCCCAGCGTCCGGCGAACATCGCTATGATGGTCGCAAACACTCCCCAGAAGAGGGTGCTCAACTGACTCGCCCGCAGATAGTGATGGTCCGAGGCATCAGGTTTGAAGAACCGCTTGTAGAAATCGATCATCGAGGCGCTCGACAGCGCGGCAATCTCGCCTGAGATCGAAGACATCGCCGCCGCAAAGATGACTGAGATCATCAGCCCCAGCATCCCGACAGGGGCGTACTTCAAAAGGAAACTCGGAAAGACATAATTGACATCGTTGGAATTGGCTCCCGGAGTGGCTTTGACGATTTCCTTGATTTTGTTTCGAGCGGCTTTGGCTTCTTTTTCAGCGGCGATGAAGTCGGCAAGCAATCGCTCGGATTCTATAGAGTCATTGCGGCGACGGGCTTCAAGTAATCGTTCGCCGAGTTCCTTTCTGCGGTCGAAGGCGGCGTTGAACTGATTCTGGCTCTCATGAAAAGCGTCGCGGGCCGCTGATTGCTCGACGCGCTGCACATCAGAAGGGTTGAAGAAAGCGGGAGGACGCTCGAACTGATAAAACACCAGCAGGAACACACCGGTCGAGAGTATGAGAAACTGCATGGGGACTTTGAGTATCGCGGTCATCACCAGCGACATACGGCTCTGCTTGAGCGAGCTTGCCGTGATGTATCTCTGCACCTGACTCTGATCGCAGCCGAAATAAGAAAGCATCAGAAAGAATCCACCCACCAGACCTGAGAGCAGCGTGTATTGATTCTTCAGATCGAGAGAAGTGTCTATGGCATTCCAGTGATCGGCGACCCCTCCGAGGTAAACCGCTTCGGAGAAGGTGACATCAGAAGGAATCGTGTGAACGACCAGATAGAGACCCGCGAATACGCCGGCAAACATCAGTATCATCTGCATGGTGTCGGTCCAGACCACTGCGCGCACCCCGCCGAGCGCAGTGTAGACGAGAGTGGTCAGTCCCATCAGAAGTATGGTCGAGGGTTCGGCCCAGCCCAGCATGGCTGAAAGCACCACCGACGGAGCGTAGAGGACTATGCCTACCGACATGCCGCGACAACATTGAAAGAGGAAGCTGGTCAGGGCGCGGGTCTTGGTGTCGAAGCGGCGTTCGAGGTATTCGTAAGCGGTATAGACGCGGGCGCGGTAGAAGAAGGGAACGAAGCTCAAACAAAGGACGACGACGACGAAAGGGAGCGGAAGATAAACCTGTATGAACCGCATGCCGTCGTTGAATGCCTGTCCCGTAGTGCCTATGAAGGTAATGGCCGAAGCCTGCGTAGCCATGACGGAAAGCCCTACGGCCCACCAGGGGATGGAGCGATTGCCGAGATAATAGGCTTCGATGTCGCGCCCTTTTCGGCTCTTGAAGAGGCCGATGAACACAGTCAGCGCGAGGTAAGCAGCGAAGATGATCCAGTCGGTTATGCTCATCTTAGTTGAAAGCGCGGGTGAAGATGTAGAGGAGGATTATCTGAGCGATTCCGTAGATTATGATGAACAGGTAGAGACCCTTCCATCCTCCGGCGAAATCGATCCGTTCGTCGTCGTCGTTTTCGATCATCATCAGCGACCCTTTCCAGAAGTTGGGGTAGATTCTATTGTCGGCAGGCGGCGCGAGTCAATGATCAGCGACGATTAAAAATGCCGTGTCGAGGGCGGCGGGTCACTCATCGCAATCATCTCTGGCCATTCCATTCCGAGGGGAAAGCCCATGCAGGGTGAAAGCAAACGAACCTGTGCGCATGGGGTGATTCTCCTCTTTCGCAACTCCCGTCGCAATGGCTCACTGTCATAACCCTTGTCTAAACCTAATCGCTTTGGCCCGCGACGACCTTTCCCGATGCGAATTCCGTCAATGGTTTCTAACAAATTGACTTGGTCATTGCGATTGGCACGGCCTATGGTAAAGCTGAGGGGATGACCGTTGGCATCTACTACCAGGTGCCGTTTTATCCCTAAAATTTGGTGTTTTCCTGAGAATCCGACCTCTTTTTTGCCCCTTTTTTTGACTTGACCACGCTGGCGTCGTGGTAAGCGTTGTTGAAGTTGATGTAGCCTCTGCGCGAGGCTTCTCTCATCAGGTCTGAGACGATCTTTTGCCAGACTCTTCGTCGTTGATAGTCGAGCAAACGACGATGACAGGTTTGATAAGAAGCCCCTATGTCATGTGGCAGATATTCCCAAGGGCAGCCAGTGGCCAGGACATAGAGGATGCCATTGATAACTTCGCGGTCATCAACTCTATTGCGGCCACGCAGCCTGGGCTTTGGCAAAAGATGCTTGATGCGGTTCCATTGAGCATCAGTGAGATCGGATTGATATGGTTTGCGTTGGATCATAAACTCTTACCTCGGATAAGAGTTTTGTCGCCAACTCAAGTTTTTTCAAAGATCAATTGTGCTTTTTCCTGGCAAATTTGCCTGTCTTTCTATTTTTGAGATGACTTCTTATAGCCTGATCTCATCAGGCTCGAAAGGAGTATGATGACCGCCACATATTAGCCCTGAACCTTTTTATAATCGAGCCGACATTGAAGATTCCTGATGATGATCGATCCTGTGTTGAATCGGAGGTGCGGTTTTCAAAAGACGGTTGATTCCTGCTGCATACACGCAACTGCCGCTGGTGGCGCTTGCAAATCCAACCTACACAACGAGGCTTCGCTCTCTTCTCGATACCTCCGACTTGATAGGTTGGATTTGAACGATCCTCCAACTTCCGTTGGAGGGATTCAAAGAAGACCGATGCTTTAGGTTGGAA
>CAZPQE010000006.1:8740-34819 GCA_964588615.1 uncultured Clostridia bacterium
GATCCTCCAACTTCCGTTGGAGGGATTCAAAGAAGACCGATGCTTTAGGTTGGAATTGAATGATCCTCCAACTTCCGTTGGAGGGATTCGACCGGTTTTTGAAAACTGCGCCCTTGAATCGGTTTGCTCAACTCCGGCAGGGCGACTCTCAGATGTATAATCGAAAATACATGGCTTCTGATCAATCTCGCACTCTAACCATCAGCCGCTCGCTCAGACGGGGCTTGGGAGTAGACGCCCTCTCGGCTTTTCTCCATCGCCATACACCCAAGCGCCTTCGTTTGGGAAAGAACGACTGGAACATTTGACAGATGCGACCTACTCCCACTGCTCGGGCAAGGGCTGAGGGCCTGGACGGATTCCCGCTATGTCCGGGTCTTCGCCTTCGATTCTGGGCGTGGCGGTCGCCCGGCGCTCCTTCGATTCCATTCTCCGCAGTTCCTTGTCTTTCTGCTTCTGCTGCCGGGCCTTCTCTTTCTCGCGCTTCTGAAAAGTCTGTCTGGTCTTCTTTGCCATTATGATTCCTCGCTTATCGTTTCATCTTCCGCTCTCTCCCGACTGGCGAAGTTCTCGTCATCGGACTCATCGAGATAACCGTCATCGTCATCGTCTCCAAAGAGCACCCGCCCTCTGGTCAACTCTCGCATAGGCCCTTTGGGCGCGCGCTGCGTTTTGGCTCCGCCTCTTGCGGGCTTGCGCGCGCGGCGCGGGGCGTCATCCGGGCCGAAATTGCGCTCTCCGGCTGGAGGAGGAACAGAGGCAACCGGTCTCGGGGTGAACTGAGTGGAAGCAGGCCGATCCTCTTTTGCGCGAGCCTCGCTCACGGCTATCGCTCTGCCCATGAACGGCTGATTGTTGAAGCGACGTATCGCCTCTTCGGCCTGAGCGCGATCAGCCAGTTCCACGAAAGCGAACCCGCGCGGCTTGCCCGTTTCGCGGTCGGTCGGAAGGTAGACGTAAGTGAGCGGCCCGCAGGGTCGGAAGTGCTCGCGCAGATCGGCCTCGGTCGCATTGTAGGGGAGATTGCCCACGAAAAGTCGAATGCTCATCTGTTTCCTTCTCCGTTCAGTCTCAACGTCGCGGGCCGACCGAGCGCGCGCTGCTGCTGCGCAGCCGGCCTATCTCGGTTGCAAGCATTATCTGCTGATCGGTCCTGCCGTCGGAAAATCCGCTCAGGCGGGATCGCTCCAGGCTGATTCCTGCTGACCGCTCTATGATCGCAAGCATCGCTTCTTCCCCGGGGCTGACCAGAGTGAAGGCCGCCCCCTGGCGGCCCGCTCGCGCCGTCCGGCCCACGCGATGCAGATAGCTTTCGACCGACAGGGGAACATCATAATTCACGACGTGCGATATGTCATCGACATCTATTCCGCGCGCGGCCACGTCGGTGGCCACAAGCACACTTACGCGCCCGCGTTTGAAATCCTCAAGCGCCGCGTTGCGCTGCGACTGCGTTCTATCAGAATGAAGAGTCGCCACGCTATGCCGGTTTGCCGTCAGCACCCGCGCAACCTGGTCTGCGCTGCGTTTGGTTTCGGTGAAAACCAGAAACGAGCCGCCGGTGTGTTGCCTCATGATGGCCAGGAGCAGAGGGGCCTTGGCGTGCGAGAGCACCGGATAAGCCTTCTGGACGAGCGTGGCGACGGTGGCGGTCTTTCGAGCCGCTTCCACTCGCACCGGATCGGAGAGCATCTCGCGGGCCAGCCGCTCGACCTCGCGCGAGAGCGTCGCCGACAGCAGCATAGTCTGTCGCTGTCTGGGCAGGTGATGGATTATTCGACGCACCTGCGGGAGGAAACCCATGTCGAGCATGCGGTCGGCTTCGTCGAGCACAAGAAACTGTATGGCGCGAAGCGACACCAACTGACGATTGAGAAAGTCGTTCAATCGTCCGGGAGTGGCCACGATGATATCGGGAGCGGAGTCGAGGGCGCGCAGTTGACCGGCTTCTCTCTGGCCGCCGACTATCGAGGCAGCGCGCAAGCGGTATGGATGTCCGAATATTTTCGCGTTGGATTCTATCTGAAGCGCAAGCTCGCGCGTGGGAGCGAGGATGAGCGCGCGCGACGAGCCTCGACGGGCGAGGCGCTGGATCAAAGGCAGCAGGAAGGCCGCCGTTTTCCCCGATCCGGTTTCGGACGAGGCCATCAGGTCTCGTCCATCGAGCGCGTGCGGTATGGCGCGGGATTGAATCTCTGTCGGTTCGGTGATGTTTATTTTTTCAAGCGCGCGCGCAAGGGTCGCGCTAAGTCCGAGTCGTTCAAAACTGTTCAAGTCTTTCTGTCTTTCTTTCCGTACACCTTAGTTGTGTGATTGGTTGAAGCTGTCCGCGTGAGCGTGGACGAGATTGTTTCAGAGTGCGGGCTGGAAGGCGTGTACAGGTGATCTTCAGCAGTTGCTCCGTGCAATCCGTTTGTCGCGTCGTGTCAGACACGGCCACAGGCCGTGTCTGACACGGAGGGATCGATCAGTAGCGGTTTCCGAAACCGCCGCGACCGCCGCCTGGGCGACCGCCGCCTGAGCGACCGCGGTCGCGTCCGCCGCCGAATCCGCCTCGACCGCCTGAGCGTTCCTCGCGCGGTCGAGCTTCGTTGACGGTCAGCGCCCGACCGTTCAGCTCTGTCCCGTTGAACTGAGCGATGGCCTTTTCAGCATCCTCGTCAGCCATCTCGACAAAGCCGAAGCCCTTCGAACGGCCCGTGTCACGGTCCGTTATGATATTGACTGACTCGACCTGCCCCGCCTGTTCGAACAAACTGGTCAGGTCGTTCTCTGTCGTCTGGTACGACAGATTTCCTACATAGATTCTTTTCATTATGGTTCTCCTTGAAACCAGCTAAGAGGAACTTCCGAGACCTTGCGAGGAGGAGGATGAACGGGACTAATCAAACGCTCTCCGCGATCAGACAGTCGCTCCTGAAACAAAACCAAACAGCAACTCTCGCGTTGCCACAAGAACGCAGTGAGTGTATCAGGTCGTGGGGCGCAGAGTCCAGCGTTATTGCTCTCATTCGGGCCAGTCGCCCAGAGTCTTGCGGATGTGAACGATCTGGCCGAGGTGATAGGAGTTGTGATCGGCGGCCAGCAGCACTTCCCTCAAATAGGTATGCCCCTCCTGGCCGTGCGGTATCTCGGCAGTAAGATCGATCTTCTCGTCTTCTATCACAGCTATCATCTCTCTTAGATCGGCGAAGAACGCTTCGACCGAAGCCGTCCACATCTCTTCCGTAATATTTTCCACCTCCGCAGGCCAGTAGCCTTCGGGCCAGTCGGGCGATTTCCAGTTCGGATCGAGCGTGTAGCGAAGTATATCCTCCTGGGCTATGCGCATGTGCTCGAAGTGATCCCATATAGAGCGCATACCCGAAGGGCGCACGGCGGCTATGCCGGGCTTGATCCCTTCGATCGCCCGCTCCGTCCTCACCCGCGCATGGCCTCCCGTCAGAAGTTCGACCAGGCTTTTCCTCAACACCGCGTCGTTCATAATCGCCTCCTCAATCCTGCCCGATCTCTTTGGGCGTAAGCAGCCACACAAGCTTCCCCTTACCGTCTTCAACGTCTTCCCATGCCTCGACATCGATTTCGACGCAGGCCAGCGCAGCCGTCGGCATGCGGTCGAACGCTACTGCGAGCCTCGTCACCAGGTCTTCAAACCCCGGATTGTGCCCCACCATCAGCGCGACCGCGCTTGTGGGGGGAAGGCTGCGGACTATCTTCATCAGGCTGGGCGAAGACGCCTCGTAAATGCCTTCTTCCATCTGCGGCTCCACCGTTATGCCCGCCGCCTTGACGAAACGCTTCATCGTCGATCTGGCTCGCTTCGCGGTCGAGCACAAAACGAAATCAGGCAACGGGCCTCGCTCGCTGAGAGCCTTGCCCATGCGCGGAGCGTCTCGCTTGCCGCGCTCGGCAAGAGGTCGCTCGAAATCTCTCAGCAATGGATCGTCCCAGCTTGATTTCGCATGACGCAGCAACAGGAGAGTCTTCATAAAAATTCCTCCCGGACGCGCTACTTCCCTGGGAAAAACAAAATCGCGTCGCTCACCATTCGCTCGCCCGTCTGATCCGACGGGCTGTTGACCACCCGGCCATCGATGACCATAGTAGTCGAGCCTCCGCCATCGAGGTTTATCGCATCTCGCGCGCCGAATTCAAGCAGAAGTTGAGCAAGCTCTGCAAGAGACATCCCCACGCTCAACGAGGGCTGTCGCCCATCGACTGTGACGATCAGTATCTTTCCCTCACCGAGGCTGGCTATCGCAGTTCGAGGATGACGATCGGAAACGAACGCCGGTCTGATGCCTTCGCGCTCGGCGGTGATTTCGACTCTTCCCTCTCGTATCAACTGCGGCCCGCCTCCGACTATGCAGATGGCTTCATTCCACGATCCGCGTTGTTCGGTTGATTCTATTGCGGCCACCAACTGCGCTCTCGCGCCTGTGGTCAGGTTTTCAACGGCCCACTCTCGCGCTTTGCCGCTTGCCGAAATCACATAGCCGTCTGAGGGTATCGCGCTGCTTCCTTTCCCGTCTCGTCGCTCGACGATCCGGCCCCGGCGGACGATGATTTCGATCCCATCGGGCGCGCTCAACGTCGTGCGATGAAACTCGGGCGTAAACACTATGAGTTCATCCGCCCCGCGCTCACGATTGATCCCGTCAACCGCCCGGCTCCGTCCGCGATGGGTCTTTATCGCGCCGGAAAATTTCAAATGTCCCATGAGAACTTGAGTCTTTCCATCCCGATTTATAAACCCGACGGCGGCGCGATCGTCTGTCGGCTCGCTCAGAAGTTTTCCTTCGACGACCAGGACTCCCGCAGGATCGCCTCGATAAACGCCTGCGACCTTGAAAAAGCCCGCGTTCACTGCCGCTGTAGCTTTGTAGCGCCGGGCCATCGAGCTCGTCGCCTCAAGCCCGACGGCTTCGTCCATCGCGTGAACGAGCCGGACGCCGACGCTGCGGAGATCGATTCTGAGAAGGTTTATCTGCCAGGGACCCGATGCCTCCGACCTGCGCGTCATCTTCAGATGCTCTATGCCCGGAGCGACAGTTTGAAAACCGTCTGTCTGCCCCGAGCAGTCATAACCGAGCAGCGTCGCAAACAGCGTGCAGGCGATGAGGCGTTTGAGCAGGCGTCTTTCTTTCACCTTTCCTCACGGCTGCGAGGCGCAAAGCCTGCGGACGATTGTGTAAAGCGTTCGCACTCCTTCGCGGTAGCTTTTCACGGGTATTCGCTCGTCGTTGCCATGCACGCCGGCGAAATCCGAAGAAGGAATCACGAAAGGCGAAATGCCATAAGAAACTATTCCCAGATCGCGGAAGTAGTGACTGTCCGTAAAACCGGCCAGCACGCTGTGAACGAATCGCGCCTGCGGATCGCCGCCGCTCATCACCTCCGTCACCACCCGGTGCAACTCCGTATCGATGGGCGATTCGGTCGCGCCGAAGGCCAGCAGGGTTTCCACTTCGATGGTCGAATCATTTATCACCCGCTTGATCTCGGCGACGAACTCCTGGGGCTTTTCGCCCGGAAGCAACCGGCAATCGATTTCAGCCGAGGCTATAGGCGCGATGACGTTCGTCTTGTTTCCTATTTCGACCACAGTCGGCTGAATCGTGTTGCGAAGCAGGGCCGCATTTTGCGGCGCAGACAAAACCAGCGCGCTCAATCGCGGATCACGAATGGCCGAAGCGATATCCGAGTAAGCCCGCTTCATATCCGGGTCGGTTTGCAGTTCAGACAGTTCGCGGAAGAAGCGGGCGACGGCAGGAGTGACTTTCAACTCAGTCTGATGGGCTTCGAGCTTTGCGAGCGCGCGAATGAGGCGCGAGGGCGCGCTCTGCGGCTGAGGGACGCTGCCGTGTCCGGGGATGCCTCTGGCGGTCAGTCGCAGCCAGCAGGGAGTTTTTTCGGTCGCCCCTATGCCGTAGTAAATCACGCGGTCGAGGGCGGCGAAGTTATTGCTGCCTTCGGTTATGAGGAATTCTGCGTCGCCTATCAACTCCGGTTTGTTGCGGACTATCCAGCCCGCGCCTTGGCGCCCGCCCGCTTCCTCATCGGCAGTCGCAAGCAGAATGACATCGCGGTCGAGTTGCGCGCCCTGCCGTTTGAGCAGCAGAAGGGTCATCAACTGAGCCGCGCCGAGGCTCTTCATATCCAGAGCGCCGCGCCCGTAGATATAGCCGTCGCGCACCGCGCCGCTCATCGGATCGACTGTCCAGAAGCGTTTGTCAGATGGAACCACGTCGGTGTGATTGAGCAGTATCAGAGGGCGCTTGCGACCGTTGCCGCGCAACCGGGCGTAGAGGCTGGCCCTTCCGGGCGAGGATTCGAACACTTTGAACTCGATCCCTTCGCGGCGCAGCAAACGGGCGAACAACTCTGCGGCCCGCGCTTCGTTGCCCGGAGGGTTGGTGGTGTCTGCGCGAAGAAAATCGGCAAGCAGGGCGACCGCTTCATCGCCCGCGCGCGTCCAGTCGGGTTCGATGGCCTGCGCGCGCGCGTATTCGATGTTTGAAATCGTCAGCAGCAGCACGACAGCAAGAGTTTTTTTCATCCGTTCTCCTTTGAAATCGCGTGCGGTGAATCTACAGCAAGTCAGCGCGTAAGATCAAACGCGCGCGCCGAGAGAGGGGATTCAATGCTGCGCGCTGTCGCCGAGGCCGAAGAAAGCGGTTATGCGGTCGAAGATATCGCGCTGGACGGGAACCATCTTTTTGTTTCGGGCTTCTTCGTCAAGCCCTTCGCGCACCGCTTCGAGCTCCACCCGCCGGCGCGCCAGCACGTGCGAGATGTGCCCGGCTATTTCCGGTCGGCTGCGCAGTATGTCATGAAAATCGCTCTTGTCGAGCCTGCACGCTTCGACATCCTCAAGGGCTATGACCGTAGCCAGGCGCGGCTCTCCGGTCATCAATCCCATCTCTCCGAAAAAATCCCCCGTGTTCAAGACAGCCACCTGCGCGCTGGTGTCGTCATCGTTGGAGACGACCACTTCGGCTGAACCGCGTGTGATGATGTAGAGCCAGTGAGCTTCGGCTCCCTGCCGGGTCATCGCTTCGCCCTCGGCGAACGGAGCCGGGCGCACGCGCTCGGCCAGCATGCGCAACTCTTCTTCGTTGAGCGAGTGAAACAACTCCACGCCCGCAAGCGCGCTCAGAATACGCTCGATTTCCCGCTCGTGCTTGACGACTTTTCGCTTCTCGCTCTCGCGGGTGAGAAACAAACTGTGCGCAGGGATCGAGAGCGGGATGCCCGCGCGCTTGAGCGCGAAATAAATCCGCGTGCGCACTACGGAATTAGTAGGATCGTCCGCCGCAAGGTCTGTGAGCCAGTAGCGAACGGCATAGACGCCGTAGCTTTCCTTGAAATCGAACAGTATGCAATGGGCTCGCGGCTCGGCGGCCACTCCCTCGATAGGCTCGGCCTGAAGAGCGCCGTCGACGGCGGTGATGACCGTCGTGGGAGAAGACCGGAAATCGACGTTGAAGTATACCCACTGGCGATGCGGAACCGATTCTCCTCCCCTGCGACCGAGGACGAGTACCTGCCCCTTCATCAGAAGGCTGTTGGGAATTATCATCGTGTCCCAGTTGCGGGTTTCTATGGCCGTGTGCCGCCAGCGAATCTCCTTCACCCGGCCTTCGACGTGATCGAGCCTTATCCAGTCGCCCACGTTGATGCTGCGGTCGAGTTGCAGAGCAAGCCCGCCCATGACGTTGCCTAAAGTGTCCTGAAGCGAAAAGCCTATGACCGCAGTCAGCACCGCCGAAGTGGTGATTATCCCAGAAAGCGAAGCTCCGCCTTTCGAAAGCAATGCCAGCCCCACGCCCAGGTATCCGAACGCCACTATCAGATCGCGCAGTATGTGCGGGGTTTGAAGCTTGAGGCGGTCGAGCAGAAAATCGAAAACGAATATGCCCGCAAGGTTGACTATGGCGATCCCGCCCAGAAGCAGGCCGGTCCAGTAAACTGCCTGCGGAATGGTGGTCATCCCGATTTCTTCGGTCAGAACCGAGACCAGTATAAGAAAGATCGCTGCGCCATAGAGCCAGGTCGTAGCCTTTATGCGGGCGCGGTTGACCGGCGCGTACCTGACGAGCAGTGCGGCAAAGAGCAGAAACAGCGCCGTTATGAAAACGACATTATCCTGACGGGCGACTTCTTTCAGGCGCGGCCACAGATCGCCGAAAGCGGGAAAAAGCAGCGAGTTTAGGATCAGGGCGAGCATGGAGCGAAACTATATTGCATGGCACGGGTTTCGACCAGATCGAAAGCGTCGGCCAGTTCAGGCGATAAATTTCATGCCGCATGCCAACGCCAGCCCGCGCTCGGAGCATCGTAAAAAACCGGACATCTTTTCCGATGACTCAAATCTCAAAGCGGTGGCAGGGCCATGCAGGTGGTCGAAATGGTTCGTGCGGCTGCTCTGATTTTGCGCCCTGCCACCTCGCATTAAAACATCCGTCCAGGAGGAAAGCGAATGAAAAAAAGCAGACCCTTGCTCATTGCCTCGATAGCTCTTCTCTCTCTTGCGCTCACCGGCTGCCCGGAACGCAAGACCATAGCAGACATAACCTCAGACCCGGGTCGCTATCAGGACAAGGAAGTCGCCGTAGTCGGGCGAGTCACCCGCTCCTATGGCGCTCTGGGCTACGGCATATTCGAAATCGATGACGGCACGGGCCGCATGTGGATATTCACTGAAAAATATGGCGTACCCAGCAAAGACGCCTATGTCGGAGTCAAAGGGCGCGTAGTCTCGGGCGTCACCTACAACGGTCGTAACTACGGAACAGGCATGCGGGAAACCGAGCGCCGCACGCGAGAGAAAAGGTAGAGCAGGCTGGCTGCGGATTCTCCGGCTTCACACATTCAGAACGCAGCGCAACCTGGCAGGTCGCGCTGCATCAAGCCCCCTCTGCTGATGGCTCGACGCTGGCAACGCGCAAAGGACCCATGCGTTTTGCGTCTCAGTCGGCAGCAGCCGCCTGCGGTTTGAGCAGTTCATAGCCTTCGGATCGCGCCACGTAAGTCGCCGCCGTGATGTCGCCGGTCACGTTGAGCGTGGTGCGGCACATATCGAGTATGCGGTCGACACCGATTATGATCGCTATCAGATTCGGATCGACTCCTATGGTGACCAGCACCAGAACGATGAACGGGATCGATCCCGATGGCACGCCCGCCGTGCCTATGCCTCCGAGGATCGCAAGATAAGCGACCGTGATCTGCTGCGCCAGCGTCAACTCGACTCCGGCAAGCTGCGCCAGAAACAATACCGTCACTCCCTCATACAATGCAGTGCCGTTCTGATTGGCCGTCGCCCCTATGGTCAGAACGAAACTGTTTATCTCGCGCGGCACGCCGAGGTTTTCTTCCGAAACACGAAGCGCAGTCGGCAGAGTGGCGTTGGATGATGAAGTCGAAAAGGCTGTGAGCATCACAGTCTTGATTCTTCGGAAAAACTCCCTCGGCGAGAGTCGAGAGAGGAAATAAACTGACAGCGAATAGACGCCGAACATGTGCAGCCCAAGCCCCACGAGAACAGTCACGACGAACCACGCAAGAGCCTGAAGGAGATCGATTCCGAACCGCGCCGTGTTGTTGAACAGGAGACAGGCTACGGCATAGGGCGCGAACTTCATGATGATGTCTATGATCTTGGCCGAAATCTGATAGAGCGCGTCCATCCCCCGCACGAAAGGCGCGCTCATCGTTTCAGGTATGAGAGTTATGGCTATGCCCAGGAGGAGCGCGAAGAACATCAGGTGAAGCATGTCGGGAGTGCCGCCCGAGGTGGCCGTCGACGGGTTCGAAGGCACTCCGGCGATGGCAGCAAGCGGGTTCGATGGCACGAGTGTTTTTACGACCTGCATCATCGGCGAATCGGTATTGGCCGTTTTCTTATTGGCTTCAACCTGCTTTTCCGCATCCTTGCCGTATTTCTCTTCAAGCTTCGCTCTCGTTTCAGGGTTGATGCGGTCGCCCGGGCGCACGGTGTTGGCAAGCGTCAGACCTATGACGACAGAGATGGCCGAGATGATGAACGTGTAGACGAAAGATTTGAGACCGACTCGTCCGAGTTTGCGGATGTCGCCTATGCCTGAGACTCCTACGACCAGCGACGAGAAGACCAGAGGGACAACCACCATCAGAAGCAACCGCAGGAAAAGCTGACCGACCGGCTCGGTTATGTTCGATACCACCCATGCGATTTTCGTGTTGCCGCCTCCGAGCCAGAGGTTGACCCCGACTCCTGACACCACGCCGATGAGCAACCCCAGAAGTATGCGCGTGTGCAGCGGCATGCCTTTTGGCTTGTCGGGCGTAGTGTCTTTGAGGTCTGTCGTGAGTTCGCGTTCGTAAGCGTCGCGGGTTCGATCTTTGTCGTCAGCCATCTTGCCTCTCCGTGTTGGGTTTCGCGCGCCGATGAAGATTATGAGTTTTACCGCGAACCGTCAATCGCTGTCGGAGTGCTTGAGGAAACCGGGAAAAGTTTTTCAGAACTATTTTGCGACCGGATCAGTATTCTCTGACAAATTCATCCCCGGAGGAAATCAGATGGAGAGACTGCTCGAAGACATACGCTACGGCTTTCGAATGCTGATGAAGAACGCGGGCCTGACTGCGGTGGCCGCGCTTTCGCTGGCGCTCGGCATCGGCGCAAACACCATCATCTTCAGTTGGGTCGAAGCGATTCTCCTGCGCCCCCTTCCCGGAGTCGCGGACTCCGACTCGCTCGTCGTCGTTGCGGAAAAATCAGAGTCGGGTTCCTACATATCGACTTCATATCCCGACTACGTAGACTTCCGCGACCGGAACGAAACTCTTTCGGGGATTCTCATTCAGGATGGGCAGGCGATGGGCGTGACTATCGAAGGCAAACCTGAGCGCGTGTGGGGCGCTATCGTTTCGGGCAATTATTTCGATGTGCTCGGAGTCAAACCCGCGCATGGGCGCGCGTTCCTTCCCGAAGAAGACCGCGCGCCCGGCTCTCACGCGGTAGTCGTCATAAGCCACGCATTCTGGCAGCGCCGTCTTGCCGCCGACGCGGACATTGTGGGAAATACCATACACCTCAACGGCCAGCCGTTCACCGTCGTTGGAGTGGCGCCGCCTGAATTCATCGGCACATTCGTGGGACTTGCGACAGACCTTTGGGTTCCGATCATGATGCAGGAGCGAATCGTGCCGGGTGGCGACCGGCTCAATCGACGCGGCGACCACTGGCTTCAAGCGATGGCTCGACTCAAACCGGGAGTCAGCATCGATGAGGCCCAAACGAACCTCGACACCGTCTCTCGTCAGTTGGCCCAGGAATATCGCGCGACCAACGAAGGCCGACGGGCTTCAGTCCTCCCGCTGTGGCAATCGCCCTTCGGAGGGCAGACCATACTCAGGCCCATGCTGCTGGTCTTGACCGCTGTCGTCGCGTTAGTCCTGCTCATCGCCTGCGCCAATGTGGCCAACCTGCTGCTTTCGCGCGCGACGGGCAGAAGGAAAGAAATCGCCATACGCCTTTCGATGGGCGCAAGCCGATGGCGAATCATCCGCCAGCTTCTTACTGAAAGCGTGCTGCTCGCGTTGCTGGGCGGCGCGATGGGGCTGGCGACTGCTTTCTGGTCAGGCGACCTGCTGATGGCTTTCGTCCCGTCAACGGACATGCCGGTTCACATAGCCATCGAAATCGACTCGAAGATACTGATGTTCACTCTCGCCGTGTCGCTTGCTACGGGGCTGGTCTTCGGGCTTGCGCCCGCGCTTCAATCCGCCAATCCCGACCTTGTGAATGTGCTCAAGGATGAAACGGCGCGGGCATCCGGCGGAAAAGGGCGATTGCGCAATCTGCTGGTGGTCGCTCAGGTGGCGTTGTCGCTGATGCTGCTCATAGGCGCGGCTCTCTTTCTTCGCAGTTTCTACAACGGCCACACCATCGATCCGGGATTCGACGCCGATGGTCTCGTAGTCGCTTCTTACGATCTCTTCCCCAACGGCTACACTGCGGAAAGAGGCCGCCTGTTTCATCAGCAGGTCGTCGAGCGGGTCAAATCTCTGCCGGGAGTGGAATCTGCCAGCCTCGCCCATCGACTGACGCTGGGTTTGGGCGGGTCGAATTCCACAAGCGTCGAGATTGCAGGCTACACTCCGCGACCCAGAGAGGAAATGAATGTGGAGTACAACGAAGTCGCGCCCGGTTATTTCGAGGCGATGAGGATTCAACTCGTCGAGGGGCGCGCCTTCACCGCGCAGGATGATGAACGATCGCGGCCTGTGGTGATCATCAACCAAACCATGGCGCGGCGTTACTGGCCCGAAGAATCTCCTGTAGGCAAGCAGGTGCGCCGGGGCAGTGCCTTGCTCGAAGTCGTCGGCGTGGCGAGGGACGGCAAATACCACAGCCTCTCGGAAGACCCGCGCCCTTACATGTATTTCCCGCTGCTGCAGGCTTATCGCTCGGAGGTCGTTGTAATAGCTCGCACAAACTCGAACCCTGCGGCATTGATTGCCGGAGTGCGCGGAACGATCCGGGATATGGATGCCGATCTGCCTCTCTATGACACGATGACCATGCAGGAGCACATGAGCGCGTCGGTGTTCATTCAGAAGATCGCGGCGACTTTTCTGGGGATATTCGGCGCGCTGGCTCTCGCGCTGGCAACCGTAGGGATTTATTCGGTGATGGCTTACTCAGTGAGCCAGCGCACGCGCGAGATAGGCATACGAATGGCTCTGGGAGCCGATTCCAGAGAAGTGCTCAGGCACGTCGTGGGTCAGGGCATGCGGCTGGCACTGGCGGGAGTCGCAGCGGGACTGGCGGCGGCCTTTGCGCTCACGCGGTTTCTTTCGAACCTGCTTTACGGAGTTAGCGCGAGCGACCCATTGACGTTTGCAGGCATCGCGGCGTTGCTTGCGGCGGTCGCTCTTGCGGCCTGCTGGGTTCCGGCAAGGAGAGCGACGAAGATAGACCCGATGATCGCGCTGCGGTACGAATGACGGAATCAAGGGATCGAAAAACGATCCGCTGGCGCAGGCATTTCTGCTGCCTGCGCCAGCGGGGTTTCGATCTGCATCGGGAAATCCCGAACAGGTCGCGTCATGTGACTAGGGACAAATTCCGCATGGCGGGGGTATGCAAACTCCATCGCAATCGCACCATCCCTTGGGACAGGGGGAAGAGTCGGCTTTGGTCGCCCCGCCATGCTTCCTGACCATATCCTGAAACGCCCTGATGCGCTTCTCGATTTCTGTGGCTCGTTTCTTTCTTTCTTTCGAATCGCCGGCTCCGGAGAAGTAATGAATCGCCATTCCCTGGAAGCCATCGAGCATCACTCTCAGCCGGGCGTAGGCAGCAAGATCCGGCCCTTCAAGCGACTTGGACTGACCGGCTTTTTTTACCTTTGTGGAAGTTGCCATTGAGTATCTCCTTCTAGTTGGAATTCATCAGCATCGAGATCACGCTCAGCTTGGTCTGCCTGGCGTAATAGATTTTCCTGCCGTCAGGAGACCAGGCCATGCTTGAAAAAAAGAGTCGGGGGTCGGTATTTGAAGTTATCTTCCTCGGATTGCCGCCTTCCGTTGCAGCAACCCATATATTGTCTCGCCCATCAAGCCGGGAAATGAATGCTACGTATTTTCGGTCAGGCGACAGCGACAGGCTGTAATAGTAGACTGTTTTGAGGCTCATCAACCGACGGCTGTCCGACCCGTCCGCCTTCACTTCGAATAAAGTAGTTTCTGCCGAGAGAAAACCGATTCCCTCATTCCGACTGATGATCAGGCTCTTCCCATCTCTGGTCCAGCCGATCAGTTTCAGCGCGGACTCGGATTGGAAAACGATCTTAGTGATCGAGGCTTCGGAAACTCTCACGCTCCATTTTCTATCTGATCCGGTCGTGTTTCCGGCTGGCGTGCAAAGACAGGCTATGCGTCCGCCGTCGGGCGACCAGAGAGGATCAGAGAGCAACACAGTCGGATCGGCGACGTTTGTCAGGTTCACACGGTCTGAAGAGTTGACAGACAGGGCATGGATAATTCCTGATTCTCTGGCTACGCAGGCTATCTTAGATCCGTCAGGGGACCAATTATAACTGCTCGTTTGCTGCTGGTAAGGAAGCGTTGAGAAGCCCCCTAACTGAATTCCTGTGTCGGTCAGTCGCTTTTCGAAACCGCCTGTGGCTGAAACCGTCCACAGGTCTACCTTCTCGCCCGATGATCGGAGGAAGGCCAGAGTGTTGCCATCGGGAGACCACCTCGGATCGATAGCTCTTGAAACCGTCTGGTTCTGCTGGCCTCCCTCGGCAAGAGATTTCAATTTGATATCACAGTCAAAAAGCCTTCTCCCTCCGCCCATATCCTTCACTGACTGGAAAGCGATCATACGGCCATCGGAAGAAACATCGGGCCATATCTCGACGCCGACATCGGAGGTCACCGTCGCTTCCTGGCCGGTCGTTACGTCCGCTTCCCATATATCGGCTTCTTCAGTCGAACTGAAAAACAGAATCTTTTGTCCATCGCTCGACATATCGAAAATCGATCTGTCAGATTCGCCTGAAAGAATCTGCACGGGAGCGCGCCCGTTCGCAAAGGCCATGCATATTTGAAGCACGCCCGAGCGATCCGAGCTATAAACCACTCTCTCACCGTCCGGCATCCACACAGGAGTCCTGTCATCGGCAGCATCGTTGGTGATCCTCACCGGAGCGCCGCCCTCAAGCGGCATCACCCAGATATCCTGCTGCCCGTCTCGAATATCGCTGTAGGCCAGGTAATCCTGATTCGGGGACAGGCTGAACCCCTGCACAAGCGAATTCGCAATATCAAAACTGGTCAGTTGGATATCCTCTTTCGAGGCCATATCGAAAACGAACACATTACGGACGGACTCGTAATAAAGCCTGGTTCCGTCTTTCGACCATCGAATGAGCCGGGTTTGCATCGGGGCATCGAAGGCTTTGATCAACGTCGGAGCGCCCCCGAAGGCCGGTATGGTGTATATCCCGGATTGATCTTTCAGCTTTGAGAAATAAGCTATCTGCTGGCCGTCAGGAGACCAGACCGGGGAGAAGTCATCGCGTTCTCCCTTCGTTATCTGGATCGGATCGCCGCCGCTTGCCTGTTTGACCCATAGGTTTTTGTGTCCGCCTCTGAGCGAAGAGAAGGCTATGAATTTGCTGTCGGGCGAAAAAGCGGCGCTCACCGACGATTCTCCCGGCTCGCTCTTCCAGTTGGTCAGTTGGGCGACCTGCGCCGAAGAGAACAGATCGTCTCGCCGGGCGCCGATCCAGACCGCAAACCAGATGACTGCCACTATCACGGCCAGAAGCGCCGCGCCAGCCAGCGCCGAGTATTTGGGAGAAACCCGCGTCGAGCGGATTATCAAACTCGACACAAAGCTGCCCGTGCTTCCGATCTTCGCTTCGAATTCCATCTCCTGTTTGAGGTTCTTCAAATTCGCGAGCATCTCCTGAGCCGACGTATAACGGTCTCGTCTGTCTTTCTCGATGGCGCGGTTGACTATGCGCTGCAATTCGGCGGGCGTGTCGGGCGCAAACTGCGAGAGCGGCGGAGGGGCGACCTTGAGTATCGAAGCTATCACGTCGCTCGGAGTGTCTCCGGCGAAGGGCTGCTGCTGCGAAACCATTTCATAAAGCACGACTCCGAGGCTGAAGATATCGGTGCGGGCGTCTATGTCGCGACCGCGCGCCTGCTCGGGCGACATGTAAGTGAGCGTGCCCATCACCAGGCCCGGCGCCGTGTCGACTCTAGCCATTGGATCCTGAATCGTCGAAGATGAATCGCCAGGATCGGCCAATTTGGCCAGCCCGAAGTCGAGCACTTTGACCAGTCCGTCGGGGCGCAGCATTATGTTTTCAGGCTTGATGTCCCGATGGATTATTCCTGCCTGATGGGCCGCCGTGAGCGCGCTGGCTGTTTGCGCGGCTATATCGATTGCCTGGGCGAGCGAAACCTTTTCGCGCAAAAGTCGGCGGCGGAGCGTCTCGCCTTCGATCATCTCTGCGGCGATGTAGTGCTCGCCTTCCGACTGGCCTATTTCATAAATCGTGATTATGTTGGGATGATTGAGCGCGCTGGCAGCGCGGGCTTCCTGTTCGAAGCGCCGCAGTGCGGCCTGATCGGAGGCGATGGCGGCGGGGAGAAATTTCAAAGCGGCCTTTCGACCCAACTGGCTGTCTTCGGCCATGAAGACTTCGCCCATCCCGCCGCGACCGATCTGGCCGACTATGCGATAGTGACCTATATGCGATCCCAGGCGCGACCGGACGGGTTCTGCCGGGAGCGCGCCGGTGACTTTATAGGCGGGCGTATCGATGAAATCGCCTGACTGTTCATGGGCGGCAATGAGCGATTCCACTTCGACGCGCAACCCCGGGTCCGAGGCGCACGCTTCGTCGAGGAAGCCCGTTCGTTGAGCAGGCTCGCGCTCAAGGGCCGCATAGAAGAGCTCTTCGACTTTTTGCCAGCGGTCAGACGTTTCCATAACCTGGAATCATTCGAACTCGCGCGGGCATCCGCGCTTTCAGATTGTTTTTCGTAATGAGGATGTATCGGGCATCACGCGCCGATACTCATCGACTGAGTTCGCGCCTCAGCCAGGCTCTAGCAAAGCTCCATTCGCGCTCTACGGTGGCATGGGATATTTCCATAACCTCCGCGATTTCTTCTATCGTCAGGCCGCCGAAGAATTTCAACTCGACTATTCTACTGTGTTGCGGTCTGATTGCAGCAAGATTATTGAGCGATTCATCGAGAGCTATCAAATCCAGATCGTGAGTGTTGCCTATGCGGTCGACGCTGGTGAGGGTCATCATATACTGATTGCCGCCGCGTTTGGCTGCTTTTTGTTCGCGCGCGTGATCGACGAGGATGTTACGCATCAGCTTGGCCGCCACTCCGAAGAACTGCGCGCGGCTCTTCCAGTTCACTTTCCTCTGATCGACGAGCTTGAGGTACGCCTCATGGACGAGGGCCGTAGGCTGCATGGTGTTGCCGGGGTCTTCGCGTCGGAGATAGGCTCTGGCTATGCGGCGCAATTCGGCGTAGACCAACGGTATGAGATCGTCGAGCGCCATCTTGTCGCCCTCGTTCCATCGCAGAAGCAACTGTGTCACGGTCCCGGTAGAGTCCATCTCGACCTGCGCCTTTTTCGCCTGCTTCCTGCTCGCCTGAAAAAATGCGGGGCTTTCGCCTGAGTATGCGGAGTCTATCAGAATTCGCTCACTACATCAAAAGTTTAATATTCAGTGAGGGAATTTTTGCGCGAATTACGCGACATGAGAATGTAAGGCCGAAAGCCGATTCGCTGTTGAAGCGGTAAGGGGATGCTCGCAGACGAATAAATTCCAGTCTAATTCAAGGAGAAGAGCGATGTGGGAGCAGGCCCCCAGCCCGGCTCTGTATGATTCAGTCGCCTGGAGCAAGGCAGCAGCAACCTGGCAGGCAGTTCTGGCCAACGACAACCCTCAGCTTATTTGGGATCGCCTCCATCTGCTCGTTCAAAGAACGATAGGCGACGAGACGGTCTTTCACGCAACGACCCAGGAATTGTTTCTTCTACTGCTCGGAGAAGGGCTGATGGAGTTTTACATCCAACGGGGTTTGACCGACGAAGAGATCGAAGAGGATTTGATTTCACGACTATCGTGGTGAGGAAGCGAGGTATCGAAGCCATGTGTCCCGATCGTTACCGCAGTGTTGCGGACCTGATTCATCGCTGTTCTCGCCGACCTGCCGATGAAGCAGCCTGGCAGGAGTTCGTGCGCCGCTTTCACACGACGATCCAGGCGAGTGTGAACCGGACGCTCGGACTCATCGGCGGAAACACATTCCAGGCCCAGGATATGATGGTTGAAGAAATCATCCAGTCGATTTATCTCCGTCTGGTCGAAGAAGACAGCCTGGCATTGAGAGAATCTGCGTGCGACTGCGCCGCTTCCCTGCATAATTATCTTGCGATGCTGGCAGTCAGGACAGTGCGCGACCGGTTCTGTTGCGAGAGTCAGGGCCTCCCGAATTGAAAGCTCGATGAGGTTTGAGCGTTCGACCTCGAAAGTATTTCTGCCCTGATCGTCGCCCCCGCTCATCAAATCATTTCGCTTTTCAGTTTCACTGGCATCAGGAGCGGGGCGACCTTTTCGCTATCCCCATAGCATTAAGAGTTTTTCATGTAGTCAGTGACGACGCCCTGAAAACTGAAAACTGTCTCAGGGTATGAGAGAAATGCTTGAAGCCATATTGAACACGTGTATTTCGCTTATGGACTGGCCCCCGAGGCGCAAAGGACGCAAAGTCATGCGGCTCCTCACCCTCTGCTTTGCGTTCCCTTTGCGCCTGAATCGGATGCGCGCGGGCGTCGTTTTGTCCGAGCGGCGGCCAGCCGCGACATAAGGCGAACCACTCCATTTTGCATGTTCGATCGAGGCAGCTACGCTCGATCTTCAATACCAGGAGAGGATGCCAGTGGACTATGAGCTTTTTGGAGCAGGTGCTGGAGATGGTCGCGCGGCGCAATGAAACGCGCCAGGATACCCCACAACCCGATGTCCGCGCAAACAGGTCTCTTCAGTATGTGTGGGTCGTCGAAATCAGCCTCGCCTCCGACAGCCTCTCGCAGAGGTCGAACGCGGCGACCATCTATGAACTCGGCAAACCGTTCGAGGCCGACTCCGAGCAGTGGGAGTTGATCGATCAGCAGCGATGCGAGGTCAAAGGCGATGCCGAAGGATTCTGCCGGGGACTCCTTGCGACCATCACCGAACTGGGGATGAGGCGCGGGGACTTGATACTGGTGGTGGCCGATCATCAGGACTGGGTAGACCGCGCAGTGCGCGAGATGTCTTCATCAGCGACGGTCATCGGCGAGTTCAAACCCAAGGCTCAGGCGGCAGGAAGCAGAGTCGAGCCATCGGACGACCATGGCCTCGGCGACTCGGAAGTCGAGCATGTGATGGCGGCCGTCAGAAGAGTGAAGCTCATCGAATACCTCAAACGCAATCTGGGATAACTCATTTCCATTCGCCCTGAATCATGAACCCGGCCCAGTAGTAAGGCGATTCCCATTTTCCTTTCTTCCACATCCTGACCTGCGCGGCGCGCAATGCTGCGGCAGGCGATATATTTTTCTTCAACACTCCCTTGTAAAACTGCGTCATGAGGCTGGCCGTAGGCTTGTCGGCCACGCTCCACAAACTGACCACCACGCGGGCAGCCCCCGCATACATCAACCCACGAGTGATTCCCACGATCCCCTCGCCTCTGACCACCTCTCCAAGCCCCGTCTGGCACGCGCTCAAAACCACCATATCGACGGGCAGATTGAGGTTGTAGATTTCAGGCGTCAGCACGAACCCGTTTCGCGCCTGCCCCTTGTCGTCGAACCTCGAAAGCACTATGCCTGAAAGCTCGGGCCTGCGGGTGTTGAAAAATCCGTGTGTGGCTATGTGAACATAACGATACTGCCCCAACTCTCCGCTCATGGCCGTCTCGCGGCTGGCCTGAAAATCATAAGCCTGAAGCACCTTCTGGCCTTCGGCGTAGGAGAGAATTTCTTCGGCTTCCTTGCGCGTGCTCTTGAGGCGGGCGAACGAAACTTCTTCTCTCAGCGAGCCGATGTCGGTTGCCGTCGAAGCGGTCGAGGTTTTTATCGCAAGCCCGCGCTCTGCTTCTTTCGGCTTCTCGTCTTTTTCCTCTTCGGTTTTCTCTTCCGGGTTTCCTCCCGTGACTCTTTCATCGGCGGCGTTGAACACAGGGTCGGCAATGACGGCGATGAGTTTGTCCGCCGCAGGCCGCCCGGCTGTCTCCTGACGCTGAATGGCGATGGTAGTGGCCGAAGGAGCGTTCACTATTTCGTGATCGAGAACCAGAGGATAAGCCTCCTGCTCAGCGTAGGTCTTGGGAAGCGCGGCGAAAGGCACATAATGCAGCGCGCCGTCAGCCACCACCAGCAGCCGTCGCTTTCCGAGCAGCGCGGAGGCGGGAGCTATCAGCATTCGGCTCAACTCCTCGGCTGATTGCGCAAGCTCAGGGCTTTGAGGCGCGCTCTTCTCTTTTTTATCTTTCTCTTTTTTGCTGGTCTTTTCAGCAGGGGGCACGGCGGCCAGCAGTTCGTAAAAACGGCGCGCGACCTTTTCCACTTCCGCGCGGGGAGGGAGCGCGAAGCTTTCGATTCCGGTTCGAGTCACTGCCCACAGGAAACTCCGCCTCTCGCCCAGCCAGTATTCGAGCAGAATAGTGTCTTCATCGAGCACTCGCTGTTGAATATCACGAAGCGTCAGGGGTTGAGGCTGGGTGAGCGAAGCGTAGCGCGGGCTTGCCGACCGAATCTGAGATTCGACTTTCTGCAACTCCATCTTGAGCGACTCTATATCCCGCTCGACATCTGCCGCTTCCTGACTTTTGCGCCTGCCCGTAAGCAGCAATATCTGCCGCTCGCCTTTGGCCACGAGTTCTCGTTGAAGCGACTGCTCTCGTTCGAGCAGCAAAGGAGCGACTCCGCGACGGATGTCGGCGCGCGATTCGGTGAGCAGTTCCAGAAGGCTGCGCGCCCGCGCCCGCTCGCTGGCCTCAAGCGCGGCGGCGGCAAAACCTTCTCCTTTGCGTTTCTCATCTATTCGCATCAGCAGTTCGACATAAAATCTGTAGTAGCTCTGCACCGAAGCGAAATAGGTCGCACGAAGTTCCTGACTCGATATCTGCGCGCGAAGCGAATCGATTATTTTGAGCGCGGCCTCGACGTGCTCGCGCGCCTGATCGAGTTGATCCAGTTCGAACTCGGCGCGGGCTATCGCGTAGAGCGCTTCCCCCTCAGTGCTGCGGTCTCCGGTGGCGCGCACGATGGGCAGCGCGAGGCTGTGGAATTCTATCGCTTTCTGATAATCCTGAAGCGTGTGATATGTCTTGCCGATGCTCACATAAGTGATCGGCACGAGACGGCGGTCGCCTATGGCGCGTCCGACCTCGACTGCCAGGTTGAAAAATTCCAGCGCCTTCTGATTTTCGCCCGTCTTGCGATAGGAATCGCCCAGGTTGCCGAGCGCGGCCACTTCGCCCGCGCGGTCTGCGATCCTGCGCCGGATTTCGAGTGACTGGTTGAAATGTTCTATCGCCCTCTGGTGCTCGCCGACGGCGGCAAACGCGAGGCCGATGTTGTTGAGCGCGTAGCCCTCGCGCCTCTGGTCGCCCGTCTGGCGGAAGACCGGCAGCGCCTGGTTGAAAATCTCGAGCGCCTTTCGCGGATCGCCGAGGTAGTAATAGACCAGTCCCAGGTTGTTGAGCGTCTGCGCCGCTGCGCGATGGTCTCCCGCATCGCGCGCGAGAGCGATTGATTCGGCGTAGAGATCGAGGGCTTTTTGCATCTCGCCCCACACGCGATAAACCAGAGCCATGTTGTTGGTCACGCTCGACAGGGCGCGTCGGTCGTTGAGTTGCCGGAAAATGGGCAGAGACAGGTTGAAATAATCCAGGGCCTTTCGGTTGTCGCCCATCAATCGATACATCTCTCCGATCTGTGCCAGCGATCCGGCCTCGCGGCTGCGCTCGCCCACCCGGCGATAAATCGCCAGCGCCTCGTTGTAAAACTCTATGGCCTTTTCGCGCTCTTCCGCCGAGTCGTAAACCAGCGCGATGTTGTTGAGAGTCGCCGCTTCGCGCATCGGCTCGGCTATCTGGCGGCTGATGGCAAGCGACTGGGTGTGATATTCGAGCGCGCGCTCTCGCTCGCCCATCAATCGATAGGCGATGCCGATGTTGTTGAGCAGTATGGTTTCTTCTCTGCGGTTGTCGAGTTCGCGCAGCAGCGCGAGCGATTCGTTGAAACGCTCTATGGCTTTCTGGTGCTCGCCAGCGGCGCGATGAGCAAGCCCTGTGGAATTCATGGCCTGGGCCTCGTTGTAGCGATCCCCGTCCTGACGATAGAGGTTCCGAGATTGCTCGAAGAACTCTATGGCCTTTCGCTGGTCTCCCACCGCGCTGTTGATTTCGCCCAGACGATAAAACGTCGCCGACTGGCCCTTGCCGTCGCCCGCCGCGCGAAAGAGCGCGAGAGCTTCAGAGTATTTCTTCAAAGCTGCGGCTCGCGCCTCTCTCGCGCCCTGAAGCGAGAGTTGTTCGGCCTCGTCGAATAGTTTCTGCGCGGCGATTTTCTGCCAGTCGGATTCCGTAGCCTGGCGCAGTTCGCTGATCCGGGCCTCGAACGAGGCGGCTGCGGAGTCCGGCATCTTCGAAGAGATTTGCAACACATAGACGCCCGTCGTTTCCGCTATCAGAGAAATCGATTCCTGCCCTTGCGACGAGCGGTCGCTCTCATCGATTTTTTTTCCCGCCGGATCAAGTATGACCGCTTTAATATCGATGCCCTGCTGCTGGATGACGAGGCTGAGATACTGGCCTGCGGCGAGGTTGATTTGAAGCCAGTGAGTCTGTCCTCCGGCGAGTTCCTGTCGAACGGGTCTCCCCACTTCGAGTCGGTCATTTTGCGGCGCGGCTGATGCGAAAGCGACGAGGATAAGGGCGAGGGCTGCGGCATTGAAGGCTGACGTTTTCATAGGTGATCTCCGGGACTTGTTTCAAGCGAAAATAAACAAAGCCGCAGGCGAAGTCAATCTTCGCCCGCTCGATCCCACAATGCTGCGTTCTCGCCTTCTGATGATCGAATGCGCAGGCCGGGTTGTGTGGGCAGTCGCCTCAGCGCGCAGACTGATAGATCAACTTTCCATCCCTGAGCGTATATCGCACATCGGCAAACGCCCGGACATCCCGCGACGGGTCTCGGTTCAGGACAACGATGTCGGCAGCCAGGCCCGGAGCGATACGACCGAGCCGGGCAGATTCTCCGAATTTTTCGGCGGGCGCAGTAGTGAGGGAAGCGAGTATCTGGCGAAACGTCATTCCCGCATCGCCCATCAGGGCATACTCATCCGTGGGGTCGTAATCGTCCATGCCGCCGACGTCGGTTCCAAACAAGACCACGCCGCCAGAGCCAAGCCAGGCTCGCAACTGGCCGGTGATGGTTCGAGCCTGCGCATCGGCAAGAGAAACGCGGTCATGACGCAGCGCGTGCATCCATATTTTCAGAGTTGGTATGAGAGCGACTTTCCTCTGACGCATCGCAGCCAGTACGTCTTCATCCCAGGACCCAGCGCGAGGAGTGGTGTGAGCGATTATATCGACGCCGTTTCTGACGGCTGCCAGCAACCCGTCGCGGCTTTGCGGATGGGCGAATGCGGGCTTGTTCCTGCGATGGGCTTCGCTGACAGCGGCTCGAATCGCTTCCTCCGGCATCGGGGGGAACGGCGGATACTGCGCGGCGGCAAACAGCTTCAACCCATCTGTCCCGCGGTCGAGGAGATTGCTGGAAACGGCAAGCGCATCGACAGCATTCGATACCTCTGAGGTTGGAGGCGACAGGACTCCCAGCACGCGGAGAACCGTCTCTGACGGCATCTCCCAGCCCTTGCCTATGAGACCTTCGCCAGTCGAGCGGATGCGCGGCCCCGGAAGCTCGCCCGACTCGATGCGCTTGCGGATCGAGAGCGTGTTTTCCCAGCGCGATCCGAGGTCGAAGACGCTCGTAAAGCCGTATCGCGTGAGCATTGATTGAAGCTGGCGGGCGAGTTCCTGCGGTGGAATGCTTGCGGCGTCTGCCCATTTCCTCTCGAAGAAATGCACGTGGCTGTTCCAGAAGCCTGCAACGATGCCGAGGCCGTCGCAATCAAGCGTTTGGGCGCCTTTGGGAATCCGCACCGCGCCGCGTCGTCCGACGGCGAGGATTCGTCCATCGCGGATGACAACGACGCCGTTAGCGATCGGATTTTCGGTCGGGCTGGCATAGACCGCGCCGCCCATCAGAACAAGATCGCGCCTTTGACCCGACGCGGGGCAAGCCAGGCTGCCGAGCAGGATCGCAGACACAGCGATACATCGGATCGGCTTGCGGCACAAGCCGCCTGTCCGCCGTCGGGCGACGTTTGATGGATCGTGTTCCATCGCTACTTCCCAAGTCCATCGATGAAAATCTCAGATAATCTCGACATCAGGTGATAAGCCGGATTGTCTTCCGTCCAATCTATCTCGGCGAGGTCATTGCAGGTGATGGCTATGGCTATGCGACCGCGCTTCGAATAAATGATGCCGACATCTGAGCGGAGGCGGTCGAGCGCGCCGGACTTCGATGCTATTTCTACTCCGCTCATATTTCGCCCTATGCTCCTGCGGTCATGCTGTCGCTTGAGGATGGCGATCATCTCTCTGGATGCCTGTGGAGAAACCGCTTCGCCGCGTTCGAGTTTTTCAAGAAGGGAGACCATCTCGCGCGGGGTGGTCACTCCGAGCCCGAAAGGTTTGTTGGCCGCATCCTCTCCGGCTCGGCTCACTCCGCCGCCGAAGACTTTTCTCAACGCCCGCGTCTGTTTGAGTCCCAGCGCGTCCATCCGCGCGTTGACTGCATCGCAGGTCAGCGTGTCGAGCGCGAGGTTGGTGGCGGTGTTGTCGCTGAGGATTATCATGAGAGTCACCGCCTCGCGCAGAGTCAGTTTCATTCCATCAGACATGTCCTGAAGCACGCCTGCGCCGCCGACTTTCTTCTCCTTTGTCAGAGTGAGTTCATCAGCCCATTTGACGCGGCCTTCTGCGACCTGCGCGAACGCTTCGACCATGATTGCAACCTTTATGGTGCTGGCCGTCGCCACCCGCTCGTCTTGGCCGAGGCCATAGCTTGCGCCCGTGTCGAGATTTTTTGCAAACACAGTGACCTTGCCCTTGAGCTTCGCCGTTTCAGCGCGCACGCGCCGGTCGAGCGAAGCGTTTGAAGACTGCGCGCCCACAGTGATGCACACAAAGACGGCAACTGCGATCGATTTGAAAAGGATTCTCATATCACCTCCACGAAATGCGATTATATCGAAGCAGGATGGAAGTGAAAGTCGGAGAGGCGGTAGGATCGAATCAACCGGCGGTCATCTGCTAATGAATTCCCTGAGGCGCTCTCGTATCTCATCTCTCACGCGGCGAAAGACCGCGAGGCGCGCTTCCTCGTCTCCTGTGGCTGCCGCCGGGTCGTCAAAACTCCAGTGAATCCTTTGAGCGCCCGCAGGAAAAACCGGGCAACTCTCCCTGGCGTTGTCGCAGACGGTGATGACGTAATCGAATTCCTGATCGGCGAACTCGTCTACGGATTTCGAGCGATGAGAGCTTATCTCGATTCCGACTTCTCTCATCGCTCGAATGGCCTCAGCCCGGACGGTCGAAGGATGCGTGCCCGCGCTCATCACCTCGAACGACTGGCCGCCGTCGGCTCGCAGCAATCCTTCGGCCATCTGGCTGCGCGCCGAATTGCCCGTGCATAAAATCAGAACCCGCTTTTTCATAGCGATCAGATGCCGGACATCTCTACTCAGGTTTGACTGCGTAAACCCGGACGCTTGCGGCATAGTCGTTGACGTTGTAGCGGCTCAACACTTCTTTGATCCGCCGTTGCAGTGTATCGCCATCTGGCGACGCGCAGCAACCCGACTCGACGACCGGCAGCGAAGAAGAGCAACTCGATTCGGCCTTTGTGTAGACGTTCAGATCGGATCGAGTGTCGATTATTTCGACGTGCTCGAAGCCCGCTTCAATCAGTCCGCGACGATAATCATCGATGAGTATGGCTCCGGCGATGCAGCCCACGTAAGCCATCACGTCTGATCCCACCTCGGGCGGAAGCGGCTGTTTGAGCGCGATGTCGCTCACGGCCATCCTCCCGCCGGGCCTGAGCACGCGGGCGACTTCTCGAAACACTGCCTGTTTGTCCTCCGCGAGGTTGATGACGCAGTTGCTTATGACGCAATCTGCGGAAGCGTCGGCAAGCGGCAGACGGTCGATGGTCGAGAGGTGAAACTCGACGTTCTCATACGACTTGCCGCCCGGGCCCCTTTGCGCAGCGCGCCGGGCACGATCGATCATCTCCGGAGTCATGTCGATGCCGATCACGCGACCGGTGGGTCCGACGCGTCCGGCGGCGAGGAACACGTCCAGCCCCCCACCGCTACCCAGGTCTACCACGGTTTCACCCGGACGGAG
>CAZPQE010000007.1:0-29148 GCA_964588615.1 uncultured Clostridia bacterium
GACGAGAATGATCGCGGCGCAGGCGAAAAACTGGAGCCAGATCATCATGGTTTCTGCGCCGTCCTTTCATCTATAGCGGTGAGAACGACGGTTCGGTTTCGCGGGCCGTTCGTCTCGACGAAAAGAACTCGCTGCCAGGTTCCAAGCAGAAGTTTTCCGCTGCGAATCGGAACCGTAAGGCTCGGCCCGATGATCGAGCTTATCATGTGATCAGGCGCGTGCTGCGGGTCGTGAGCATGTCGAAACCGCACGGGCGGGATCATCCGATGGAGCGTTTCCATCAAATCTTCATCCGTGCCTTCGATGGCTTCGCCCGTAGTGATGCAGGCAGTCGTGTGAGCGACGAACACATGACACAGCCCTTCCTCGATCCCGGATTTCGAGAGCCAATCCTCTATGCGCGCGGTGATGTCGAGAATCTGTTTATCGTTCGTGGAAGAAATGTTTATGGTCGCCGTCGGCATAGGCGACCATTATATTCACACTTCTCTTTTACGGACAGGTGGCAAAGGCCGATTCTCTTTGAGCAGGCCGATTATGTTGATAAACTGGTTTGCTCGTTGAGACCGAATCGATGAAGGAGTTTTTGTGCAGAGCAAGGCGAAATTTCAACCTCTCTTCGCGTTTCTGGATCACAAGGAAGCATATCGTCAGATAAGAAACTATCTGGCAGGCAGACTCGTCGGGGCCACTCGCGATGAAACTCTTCTGAATGAAGTCATCAAATGCTTGTTCTGCAAAATCCATTTGAACAGAAGCGGCATAAAAACTTCTTCCGGGAATGCGAAGGATGTATTCGACCTGTACAGGCAGGCATTGTCCGATCTCGAAGCCTCTCTGCCCGATATTTTTGACAGACATGACGATTTCATTATTGACCCGGCGAGTCTCGCCTACATAGATCAAAGACTCGACAACATCGAAATCGATGATCCGGCGCGCGATCCGTTCGGCGATCTTTATGAAACATTTTTGGGAAATCAAGTAAGAGGTCAGGAAGGCCAGTTCTTTACTCCTCAAAACGCGGTCGAGCTTCTGGTTTCTCTCGTCGATCCTCATGTGGGTGAGAACATAATCGATCCGGCCTGCGGCGCGGGCGGATTCCTCAGCGCCGCCGTCCGCCATCTGGCAAAACGAGGACAGCCCCCTCAAGAATCAGTCGCGCATGTTTTCGGCATAGACAAAGATCGATATCTTGCAGACCTTGCGGCTTCCCGTCTGGCTCTGGCCGCGCTTTCTCAGTCTAATGTCTTCTGCGCTGATTCATTGGCGTGGAAGTCGGAAGAACGGGATTTTCCGCTCAAAGACAAAATCGGCTCTTTCGATGTGGTGCTTACCAATCCGCCTTTCGGCTCTCGCATCGTCGCCGTATCTCAGGAAACCCAGAGGCTCTTCGATCTGGGCTATAAATGGAAATTCGACGCGCGCAAAAATTCTTTCGCCAGAACAGGGGTTCTCCAATCTTCTGTCTCCCCTCAAATCTTCTTCATAGAAAGATGTCTCAGCCTCGTTCGCCGCGGGGGGCGAGTCGGAATGGTTGTGCCGGAAAGCCTCATCTCGAATAAGAACACGAGGCATGTAGTTCAGTACATCCGTGAGCGGGCTGATATACTGGCGGTCATAGGCGCGCCGGAATCTCTCTTCAAGATTTCCGGCAAGGGCGGAACCCATACGAAAACCTGTCTGTTGTATTTTCAAAAGAAAACCGAGCCAGAAGATCGACACACGAGCAAAATTTTTATGGCCGAAGCTCAATGGTGCGGCCACGACAGCCGGGGACGTCAGATCAATCGAGATGAGTTTCCCGAAATAGCAAAAAGATACAACGATCACATCAAGAATTCTCTCGATGAACACAGCCATCTCGGATATCTTATTTCCGACGATCAGATATCGGATAACATTCTTGCGCCGCGTTACTACAACCCGGATGTCATTGCGGAAGTGGAGAGGTTGAAAGACACGCATGAGCTATGGCGCATGAGCGATCTGATAGACTCAGGAATCATACAAATCACGACGGGCGATGAAGTAGGCAAACTGGCCTACGGCACAGGTGATGTGCCATTTGTGAGAACATCGGATATATCGAACTGGGAAGTAAAGCTCGACCCCAAGCACGGAGTGAGCGAAGAGATTTACCGCTCTCTTGCGGCAAAACAGGATGTGCGCGAGGGCGATATTCTCATGGTGAGAGACGGGACTTATTTGATAGGCACTTGCGCATACATCACCAAATACGACACGCGCATAGTCTTTCAAAGCCACCTCTATAAGCTGCGCGTCACTGATTGTTTGAAAATCTCTCCTTATCTTTTGCTGGCCGCTTTAAGCTCCGCGCCGGTTCGGAGACAAATAAAAGCCAAGCGATTCACTCAGGACATTATCGATACCCTCGGCGACCGAATCCGCGAACTCATTTTGCCTATCCCGAAAGATAACTCGATTCGAGAGAGAGTAACTGACATGGTAGAACGCTCTATTCAGGAAAGGATCGAGGCGCGTGAACTCGCGCGGCGCGCATGTCTGGAATTAGTAGGAGCGTCAACGATGAGCGATGAAGAGATGGATTAACCTTGCGGTTCCATCTGCCCGACGACTTCTTTCCAAATATCCAAACGCTCGTAGTTCTTGTTGATTCGATGAAGCAACTCCCTCGTTTCTTTCAGAGACAGGCTGCCCTGAATCCTGTTTCCATCCATTGACACCCAGGCAATATTTTGCGCGCTGTGGCCTGACAGAGGATCATCGTTTATGGCCTTCAATGGATTCAAATGCCCGACCTGAAAGCTTGCTTTGCCATGCTTAGGGTCTGTCACTTCTCTCTTGAACTCGTCAAACGAAAGAGGGTCTTTGGTGACAGGGCAGCGAAACGGGTCTTCGCAAGGCAATAAAAGGTATGCGGCTTCAAGCCGTTGCTTCAAGCCATCAGGAAATCCGTCGAAATGGCACAACTGATTTATCAACGTGTACTCGATCTCCAGGCAACTACGACGGAGCGCATAATGCACTGACGGGGGATGCGCTTCCCATCTCTTTTCTCTATTTGTTTTATAAGCGCCTGTCAATACTCTGTCGGTCAAGTAGGTTTTGACTTTGATCTTGTTATACGCGGCATCGAAGAAAGGCTTGAAAGGCGAGCCTTTCGGGTCCGTCAGGTTTGGGTTTAACAAAAACGAGCGAAGCCCCGCGGTTCTTTTCGGCAAGTCATCCCAAAGCCAAGTGACATTATCGGCCCTATGAATCTGACTCTCTGTTGCGCGCTCGATGTAGTCAAAAGGTATTTCATAAGGCAGCAGGCTTTTGGAGCAGAAGAGTTTCAACAACTCTGCCCTTTCGGTGTTCTCGATTGCAGCCTCTAATGCTGTCGTCGCTTTCTCGAAAATATCGAAACAATCATCGTAGCTGGCATATCGAGGATCATCTCTATCAATACGGTTTGCCCAATGCACCTCGAATTTGGTCGTCTCGATTTTCGGCGTTTTGACAAGCTCGATAAAAAATGATGCTCGCACGATTCCTTGAAATACTGAACGGCTGACTTTTTTGCCAAGCGATGATTCCATACCCGCATATCGAGCCTTGAAATGTTCACCAGGCAAAGCTTCGATAACATCGGGTGTCAGCTTTGCCATGCTGAAGCGATCAACCGCCACCGCATTTTCAAGTATGGCCTTGAGAGGATTGGCGATCACCGCTCATTCCCCTCAATGCCGTAACCCGCGAAAAGTTCGGATATGGAAATCTCAAGCGCAACGGCCAGCTTTTCGATATTTTCAAGCGAGATGTTGCGACCTCCTCGCTCAACATCTCCGATATAGGTTCGGTGAAGGCCGCAGCGATTGGCCAACTCTTCCTGAGAGAAGCCGAGTTCGTTTCGCCGCTTTTTAACGGCGATGCCAAAACGGTCTTTGATGGTCGGTTTGCCTTTGCGTTTGATGCGCTAATAGGTATACGAATGGAGACTATCCGTCTACAGGATTTAAGTGACAATTTCTGAGTACAGAGGTCAGTCCGATATCGCGGTAATGGTCGCCGTCGGCATAGGCGACCATTATATTCACACTTCTCTTTTACGGACAGGTGGCAAAGGCCGATGTATCCTGAGCCGGAACGGGGAGAGGGGTTGAAGGATTGCGAAAGACCCTGATGTTATTCCTCTTAGGCTGTTCGCCCGGAGAGCAGACGAAAAGTCTGCTGCGCCCGTTTTTCGCCACGAGCTTGAAAGCGTTTTTGAATTTGGTCTTGCTCACTATCTGGCCGTTGATTTCCACCGCGTCATCGCGCGTGAAGTTGAACCCGCGAAGGGTGAGGTTCTTCCCCGTAATCTCGACGCTTGTGATTATAGGCCCGTCCGTCCATTCGACCGTGTTGAGGCTCAGGAATTTCTTCCCATCGACCGCTCCCATGGCGATGATCGAATCAATCCCGTTCTGGCCGTTGCTCTGGTAAACGAAAGTCGCTTCTCCCTGTGCGTTGGTCGTTACGGTCTGCGTCTGCCCCGCGTTCGGGCCTGAGAAGACCCGGAAATTCACCGCGGCATTAGCAACAGGCTGAGAGTTGGAGAGAACCGTAGCTTTGACCGTGTGATCCGCGCCCAGAGGCAGTTTGCGCGAAGTGTTGAGCGAACTATCGGTGAAAGAGGTGATGACAGCCATCCCGGTTATGTTCTTGTTAAAACCCAGCGAGCCTATCTCGACCGTTTTGCCGGTTTGAAGATTGACATTGAAAAGCTTTGGCATATCTTCACCCGTCACCTTCGACACTATGAACGCAGTGTCGGCGTCGGGCGCGATATCGAAGCTGAGATCGTCGCCGTCCGCGTTGAAATCCAGAACGGCTACGACATTCCAGTTCGCGGCAACCGCGCTGTCAGTACTCGCCAGAGTCTTCTTCCCTCTGTCGAAGCCAAAAAGCCGAGTGCTGGTCGCGTCTGCTTTGTTGTTGGCGTAAGCAAGTCCGGTTATTTGCAGCTTCTCTCCGGCACCGGGCTGGCCTGGAGCGTAAACGGGCGCGGGGTCTATATCTTCTATAGTCCCTGTGTTGGAATCCATCTGCGTGTTTTGTCCCGACTCGTTGATGAGGCGAAGTATCTTGCGAAAGGGGTCGAAATCGAATCCCTGACTCTGACCGACGAAAGAAGCTGGAACCTGGCCCTTCGAGGTCGCTCTGCCCGTCGCAAGGTCTATCTCATGAGTTATGCCCAGATTGGTTATGATCAAAAGTTTATTCGTTCCGGGGATGAACTCTACAGCTTTTATCGTCTCTGTCGCATTAAGCCCCGCTACGGGGAATACGAAGACGGGCGAATCGAGCGAGGCGCAGTTGAACCCCGCAAGGAAGTTGTCATCCGTTACCACGATGAAATCAGTTCCTTCGGCAAGAACAGGCGCACAGAGGCGGGCTGAAAAACCGATAAGCGGAGTTGAAATCATCAGGCTCAATAAGGCAAGAAATATCTTTTTCATTTCAATAAGCTCTCCCTTCATGGAATTGACATGATAATACGCGGATTTCAGAGGAAAAAAAGTTCAGGCAGGAAAAAATTATTTCTGCCGCTTCGTCAAAAGCGATGGGTGGAAAATCGAACGTAGCTCGAAGAGGCGAACCGTTATCGTTATAGAGGCACTCAGAGGGGTGAAGAAGAATTCCTCTTCTCATTAACACTGCGATTGATCGCGGTGAGATGAGCGAGTCAAAATCCGTGAACTGTTTTAACAGTTTTCCTCCGCCGAATTTCGATTCCTCCATTCATCAGGCGCGCAGGTGTTACCGAGACAGGCACCCATCGGGCAGAAAAACTGTTGAAACAGTTTTGGGATCAATCCCTTCGCTATCCACCGCGATCAATCGCGGTGGATAGCGAAGGTCTCGTTAGTGCTGTATTCAACCTGTTTATCCAAGGGCATACTGCTATAAAGCAGGCTCACAGTCTACTTCGCCCGCAACGCAACGGTTTTGTCTTCGCCTTCTTTTATCTCGAATGTGACTTGCTCGTAGTTTCCCTTCTGTGTCCAGCCCGCGACCCTGTAGCGCCCCGGCGTGAGCGGGTGACGCTCGCCCGACATCCTGAAAATTCTTTCATTGCCGTCGGCGCGGCTCACGAAACAACGATCATCCTTGTCGCGGCTTCCGTCCGCTCTCTGATAAACGAACGTCACATGCCCGACGGGAACCGTTACGTCGAAATGCTGGGCGTCGCGGTCAGTCACCACGATGCCTTTTTTGATGAAAGGCGTGAGTCGATTCGGAAGATGCAGATCATAAACGCCCGGAGCGACCACAGCGCCGTTTATCACATGCACGCTGTATTTCTTCTCGCCGTTTTGCCATAGCTCGTAGTTTTCCCGAAACCACAGCCCCGACCCCGCAGCCGTCATCTTCACAGTCACCTTCACGCTCAACGCCAGACCGAACAGAATCTCTTTGCGATCCCCTGCGGCAAACGTCTCCGCGACTGAAAGATCGTTAACCGCGTTGGGTCGGGCGCGAAATTCATACTGGCCTTCATCGAGATAAACTTCATCCGTCGAGCGAAAGCTGAAAACTTCCTTGCCATCTTTGTAAGCGCGGACGAGCGAGCCGCGCGCATCTTCGCCTCTGTCAGTAAATCTCGCTCTCACGCGCGGAGGCGCGGGGACGGTGACGCGCGCTCGCGTCTCGCCCGCCTCGGCGACATCAACGGTCTGAGTGACAGGTTTGTAGAGATTTCCGTTTTGAGTCATCACTCCCGCAGCCAGTGTGTAGCGACCCGCCTCGACCTGACTCCTGACGCCGCTCGACACTCGATGTAATTCTTTGCCTTCGCGCGAAAGAATGCCCGTGACCTTCAACGGATTGCCCGAAGGATCGAAGCCTTCAAGCGCGAAGGCGGCTGAGACCGTCTGCTTGTGAATGCTGGCCAACTCGTCGGCCAGAGTCGCCGAGGATGAAGCGTCGCGATAGTGAGTGCCTGCCGCTTCGGATATGCACCTAAGAGCGGCGCGCTCTCGTTCTCCCACTCCGAGACCTACGACGTGAACGCGGATTTTCACACGTCTGTTTTTCCACTCCCGCACGAGCGCGCAGGGGTCAGCTTCGCATGATTCTATGCCATCACTGATGAGAATGATTTCGCCCGCCCGGTCGCCGAAATCCTTTAACGCTGCCTCAAGGCTGAAGGTGATCGGAGTGCGCCCCAGGGCGTTGATGCGATTGACCGAACTTTTGAGCGAAGCGACGACTCGTTCGGGCGGGCCGAACGGGATGAGCAGTTCCGAATCCGAGCAGTCCTCCCGTCTTCGATGGCCGTAGACGCGGAGGGCTATCTCATAGCCCCGGAAATCCCTGCGGAGAAAATTTTCCACCGCGCTTTTAGCCGCGTCCAGTTTGCGCGAACGATCGGGGAGAAGTCCCATCATCGAGCCTGAAGCGTCGAATATGATGTAGATGCCGTCGGCTTTCTGCGCGGCGACCTCAGGCGCGAGGCCCGCTTGAAGGACGACGGCGCAAAGCAGAAAGATGAATCGTTTCTTCATTCTCGTCACTCGTTGATTATGATCCTCGGAGTCACCATCACAAGCAAACATTTGACGCGAGTCCGATGGGAGTTCCCCTTGTTGAAAAGCAGGCTCTTCACAATCGGCAGATCGCAGAACAACTCCGTGTCGCGCTTGCCTTCGAGCGGCTTTCCGGTATCGGGATGGCGGACGTTGATGGCCCGGAACTGAAGGGTGTTGTTGACGGTCTCGACCGTAAAACCGTTGACGGCGGCATCTCTTGTGAGTTGAATGATCCGAGGTTTCAATCCTCTCTGCGCGGCTGTCGCTCCTGATGCTGCGCCGAGAGTAATCGTGATTTTGCCATTTCTGTCGCCCTCAAGTCCCGCATTCGTGTAGTGACCCGTCGCGGAAATGACAAAAAGAAGTAAAAGCAGGTTGATGATGCGTCTGTTTGTCTTCATTTATTTCATCCTCACCCATACGGTCATCAGCGATTCTCATTCGCTCAGTTTCGCGAGAAAAGAAGTGGCGCAGTCGTTGCGTAACAGTTTCATCTGCGCCAATCCCTCGGAAAGTTGCTCTCTCGCTCTCTAAGGCTGGACGCACCTGCCTTGATAGGTCGTCGAAACCTTCATTGATTCGGTAACCAAATCGCCAGCTATTTTGAAGGTTGACGAAAATGTCTCTTTAGCCTTTCCAGCGTCCACCGCCGCATGCACAGCATCCGCGTAAAGGTCCAGGTATTGTTCAAAGGTCAAGTCAAACTGTTTAGGGGGCCGTCCGGCGCATTCGACATGGATGTACCAGTTATAGGTGTAAGTTTTGGTTGACTTGCTGTATCCGATTCTCAACTCTCTGGTAACGGTTATTGATTGATTCTGCGCTTTCGTCGTCGTTACTTCCGCGCCGAACCAGATGACCGAAACTAAAATGAACATGCAAACCACAATCAATCTTTTCATCTCTTTTTCTCCTTCATTGCTTTTTGTTTCGCTGGGAAGAATGAAACGCATCGTTCATTTCGGCGCCCAGCGGCGGCCACATTTTCGTCGCTTCAGGCATTCGTAGTAAGCCGGTAAATCCACGTCGATGAATTTTTGAAAGGCAGCCGTGTTGCGCTGGGCGGCTTCGGCGGCTTTTTTGCGACAGGCTCTGAGTTCCGCATAAGCGTCGTTCAGTCCGCGAACGTATCCGTTATAGATTCGTTTGAGGTCTGCCAGTTGTCGTTTGACTTCGGCAATAGCCAGGTCGAGCGCGAAAAAATCAATAAGCTCCTTCACGATTTTATAAACCGTAACCGTGCCGACTACGGCAACAAGGCCGACGGCAGGGCCGAGAGGGCAGGTCATAACCGCATAAACGCTTATGACGAAGACCACGCCTTCGGTCGTGTCGCTTCCCGTCTTCAAGAGTTCGAGTGTTGTGAGGAGGTCTCCTGCGCCTTTCACCTGATCGCCCCAATACTTGACTTTCTCCAACAGACGATCCACTTCGGCCTGTTCTTTTTTGCAATCGTCAACGTCTTCCGGATTCGGCTCCAGCGGTCTGACGCATGGGGCCTGTGGCTCGCAGTAGGCAACCCACTTGCCGCCTCCGGTCACAGGGGGGCCTTTATCAGGGTCGAATCCGGGGCCGAGGATTTGGCGGATTGTTTCCGGGTCTGGAAGAGGACCTTTTGGAAAGGGATCTTTTCTTTGCGCGTCTTGCCGACCGTAGATGATGTCGTGAAGAAGTTGCGCAAGTTTAACTGCTGCATCTCGAATTCGCGTCGAGATTGTTTTAGGGTCTTGAGTTCCCTGTCTTCCGATGCGCGGAATATCGGCTCTTCGCTCGGTGGATTTCATCCCCAGATTCCAACCGAACTCCGCAGCATCAGTCACACCTGAAACCAGATAGCCCCCTTCGCGTTGCGCCTGAACAGTCGCGCCGCGCGGCAGGCAGGCTTCGACATCGCGTTGGCCCAGAGAAGTCCAGACCATAAAGGGAGGAATGCGCGCATGTTCTCTTTGCTGCAGGGCTTTGAAAAGCGCGGGAGAAAATCTTCCGCTGTCAAACCAACTGCTTTCGCGCAAATCGTAGGCGTGTTCAACCGATTGCGTATCGCCTTGTGCGATAGCGGCAGGAGAAGCGATTAGCGCGGACATTATCAGAAGTGCTATGACGATCGAGAAAACCCGAACAAGATCAAAGCGGATGCGTTTTTTTCTTTTCTGCATGACAATCTCCTTAGCTCCCCAGCGATCTCTGTCAATCTGAAAGCGCAGAAACAAACAAGCGATCCCTCTACATTCGCCCCCACGGCGGCTGAATCTCGTACAACAGGCGGCTTTGTTCGTTCTGCCCGGATAACGCGCGCATTTTTCTTCAACAGACTTTTTTCCAGCCTCGAAAAATTTTTTTTCGCGTCAGGGAACTACTATCACCGTGCTGAGATATGTCCTTCCTGTCGTCTGCGTCAACCTCGCGTTTCCTTTGTAGATGGTTTTGACTCCGCCCTCTGTCACTTCAGCCCTCGCCGCGGCTCTGCATTTCGCGGTGTCAACCTGCTGACAAGCCGATTTGATTATCACGGTCACGTATCCCCGGCTGTCCGCTTTTCCGGTCGCGTTCGTCGGACAAAGACAGCCTTCGCCGCTGATGCTTACTTTTATGACCGTGCCTTCGGGAAGCGCGGAATTCCCCGCCTTTATCCTGAAGGTCGCATCCTCCGCTACGGGGACGAAAAATCCTATCAGGAGCGCAGCTTGAATCATCGGGGTTTTCATTTCCCGGTTTTACCTTTGATGTCTCCCGGAGTTTTGTTGATATCGTCGGACTCGGTGATTCTTATATCCGACGGGAGAGCGAACTTGTCCTCAGGGACGGAAGCCCCCTCTTCCACACGAGTCGCCTGACTGGTGATTTCAAGTCCGCCCATCCGCACCTGAGTCTTCAGCGATATAGATTTCCATACCCAGCTTCTGCTGCCCAGCCGTTTGACCTCCCATACATCGCAGGGCTTGCTTGCGACTTCTTCCGAGCCGATTTTCTCTCCGCCCATATCCCGCAACATCTGTTCGCCTATCTCGCCGAAATCTTTCATGCCGCTTTTTTCGGCGATGGTTTTGAGCAGAGTGTTTTTCGTTTTTGTCCCGGTTCTTCTCTCCAGATCGAGGACGTATATCCATTCCCCATCGAGCAAGGTCAGGGTGTTGGTTCTCTGCGTGATTCCGGAAAAGGAGATTTCCGTCCGGGTGTATTTCGCTTCGCGCATTCCCCATCGGTCGAAGTAGATGGCCTCGCTTCCGTTCTGGCTGCCGCTCACCCTGTATTCGACGATGCCGGACTCTATCTGATAGCGTCGGTATTCGGAGTCGCGGAGTTGGGCGACCGTCGCCGTTTCCTCCGAGCGGCGGCACGCGCCGGTCAGAGATGAGATAATCAGCATCGCCGTCAGGGCAATCGATTTCTTCATGATGATTTCCTTTCGCGAACAGAGATCAGAATCCGCCTCGCTTTCACACAACAGACAATTCTTACGGGCGGGAGAATTTTTTCTCTGTGAAGGTTCAGCGCCAATCGCCCGCCAGTATGAAAGGCGACCAGTAGCGCGGATGGGATAGCTCTCGCTTCTGTCCTTCTTCGACCAGAAACAGTTCGCCTCTTATCATCGCCCTTTGCGTCTCGGCCAGCGCATCGATTTTTTCTTTCGATCGAAGGTTCGTATAAAAAGCCTTCATCAACTCGGTCGTCGGGCGGTCGCTTACGGGCAACAGACTCGCCATCACGCTCTTCGACCCCGCGTGCAAAAACGCTTCGACCAATCCTATGCGCCCCACATCTATCGGCCCGCCGCTCGCCGGATGACTCTGAGCCGTCTGACAGGCTCCGAGCGTGACCAGTTCCGCATCGAGTCCGAGAGCGAGTATTTCCCGAACTGTCAGGTTACCGTCGTCTTCCTCATCGCTTTGAAGTTTGAGGCGGGAAAGAAGCGGCATCTCAGGCTCGGTGACAGCGTGCATGGCGAAGTGAATGTAGTGAAAGCGCGGCGCGAGTCGCTTGAGCCGGGTTTCAGTCGCTTCGCTCTCCACACGCGCTTCTCCTCCAAACAGAGAGGCGACAGCGCGAGCCTCTTCGACGGCGAATTCGAGCGGCAACAACTCAGGCTCCCCGGATTCGTTCCTCCCGAAACTGAGCATATTCGATTCAGAGGACGATGGCTTTCTCTCAACAGAACGATTCGCCAGCCAACTCGCCGACGGCGCGTAAAAGATAGAATAGTCTTCGATCAGAAATCGCGCTCTCTCTGCGTCCATCCGCGCAAGCGCGGCAAAAGGCAGATCGTGAAGAAACCCTGCGGGTATCACTCCCAGTCGATTTATGCCCGCAAGTTCGCTTTCGATCGGATCGATCAGGGAACGGCGAAGATCGCAGGCCACCTTTTGCCAGTCATTTTGTCCCGTCTCGCCATCGAACACGAGCGAGCGAAGCAGTTTCACTTTGGCCGCAAGATTCGATTTGGTCACAGGCAGCAGCGCGCTTCTCACCCAAGAGCGAGCGATCAGCAGAGCGTAAACCCTTTCTCCCGCAAACAGGTATTCGACTATCGCCGTTTGCCTATCGAGCGCCCTTTGCGCCGCATCGAGAGTCACAGGCTGAGACCGACGGGCGATTGTGTATCCCGCATGAGTCATCTCCGCCTTCAACGCCGCGTCTTCGTATTCGCTGTAGGCTCGGCGCAACTGCTCTCTCGTCGACGCGCTGCGGGCGCGACGCGCTTCGATTGACGCACGCTCGATTCTCAGGAGAGCGTCTTTCTCTTCGCGCTCGACCCGTGGCGACTCGCCTCGCTTCTCTTCGAGTTGCAAAACGAAATTGCGGAACGAACTGTATTTCAACTGCTCGACGAGGCGAAAAGCCATCTCTCTTGCGCCCTTCTTTTCCGGCGAGTCGAGCAGCAGCGCGAATAGGCGATCGTACAATCGCTGAGTCTGATCGGATGTGAGTATGGTGCCGAGCGATGTAAATTTCCGGGACTCCATTTCGGCGGCTTCCGCGAGACAGGCCATCGCCTCGTCCTCTCGCCCCGCAAGCCACGCGGCTTCGGCCATCAGAAAACTCAAATACAATCCGCGAGTCCCGTCGCCCTGTTTGACAGCCATATCTTCCGCCTGACGAAACAGGCGAGAAGCGTTATCGAAATCACCCGATCTGAGGCAGGCTTCGCCGAGGCATATCATCATCGCTATAGTCGTTCTCACATCCGGCTCGCCTATCAGTCGCTCGATTTCCAGCACGCGCTCGAATCCGCGTCGCGCTTCTTCCCATCGGCCTTCGAGCAGATGGCAGTAAGCAAGCCCGCTCAGGTAGCGTTTGGCTTGAAAAGGATTGTCGCGTTCGGCTTCGATAAGTTTATCGAGCAGCCTCGTCACTTTGTCATATTCGCCGAGGCGGGTGTAAATGCTGGCGAGCGCGTTTTCTTCCGTAGGGCCGAGTTTGTATCCCAGTCGTCGGCTCATCTCGACGCTTTTCAAATAATACTCGCGGGCTTTTCTGTAATTGCCGTTCGTCTCGTAGATGCTGCCGAGAAAGAGCCACGAATCGCACAACCCGGCCATGTCCTCGACGCGGAGTTTCAACTCGATGCTTTCGTTCTGGTATTTGAAGAATTGAAACAGGTCGCCTTTGTGCGCGTGAACCAGCGCGATGTTGCAAAGCGTGATGGCGGCGCGGCGCAACTCGCCCCTTCGGCGATAGATTTCAAGCGCAGGCTCGTAGCATTCGGCCAGAGGCCGATCGAGTTCGCCTTTGAACCACCATCGCACGGCTCCAAGGTTGCGAAGAGCGTCGGCTTTGATGATTTCGTCTTCGATCTCGCGGCCTATGCGAAGAGACGCTTCGAGATGTTCCATTGCGCGGTCGGCCTGCCCTTTGAGGTGATAAAGCGCGCGGCTCAGATCGATCAACGCTTGGGCTTCCATGCGTTTATCGCCCGCGCTCCTCGCTGCGTCGAGGCTTTCGATATGGCATCGAATGGCGGCGTCTGATTCGCCTGAGTTGAAGTGGTTGACTCCGACGGCGTTGATCAATCTCATTCGAAGATGCGCCCCCATCGGCTCATCGCTCAAAAGATCGAGTTCGCGGCGCGAATCGATAAACTGACCGCGAAGCTGATGGCAGAGAGCTTTTTCGAATCTCGCCTCAGTGAAATCGTCGTCGAGGCGGAGCGCGCGGCGGAAATTTTCGACGGCATCTCCGGTTCGCCATTCGCGCAGAGCCTCGATCCCGCGTTGATAAAAATAGCGAGCCGCGGGCTTGCGCAGTGCGAAGAGAGTCGCCGCCAGCAGCGCAAGCGCGAGGAGAAAAAAAAGCGGTCTTGAAAATTTTCTTCTCCGAACCGGCGCATCAGGCTGGCAGTCTAAGGATTCTTCCATCTTCATAATCCCGGAGCATGAACAGGCTGGCCGACGGTTCTACCTCAAAAGGTACAGCAGGCTGCTAGCCTGCTGAGTCCCTGGCTTTTATACCTTCAAAACATGAACAGGCTGGCCGACGGTTCTACCTCTCAGTTGAAAACGAATTTGAATATGGCGGAATCGACGGTCGTCTCATCGATGGATTTGGCGGTCACGAACCAGAAATAAGTTTTCCCGCTTTCGAGTTTCGCGTCCGCCGCTTTGACTGTCAGACGATCCTTTTCAGACTGAGCGCGAAAGACGATATCGCCCGTCTCGTTCATCACCGTCAACTGATAACTCACAGCGCCCTGATCTTCGGCCCAGCGAAATTCTATCTGATCCATCGCGATGGCGGCTCCCGCAGCGGGCGCGATGAGTCGGGGCGCGATCGACACGCCTTCCTGATGGCGCAAGCGATCCGTCGGCAGAGGTTCGCTCGATCTCAGGAAAAAAATCGCGGCGGCGCTCATCGCCACGATCAACATCGCCGCCGCTGCCGCGTATCGAATGGGAAATGGGAAAATCAGAGAACGTGGTCCGACTCTTTCGCCTCGCCCGATCGCCAGAGCGCGAGCCTTCAGCCACCGAGGAGCGGGCGCGGCTGCGGGTTCAGGTCTCGACTCAGCGACCGCTAAGGCCAGACGATGGCGACACGGGCGACAGGCGGCAAGATGGGATTCCGCCCTCTCCACCTCGTTTTGGCTGAAGCGGCCCGCAAGATATGAACTTAAATCCTCGCTCGTTATGCAATCCGACATACTCTCTCCCCCTCATCATTACAACAGACAAAATCACGCTCGCTTCAAAGCGCGCTTCAATTCCTTCAACGCCGAGCCGAGAATTTTCTTTATCTCCTTTTCGCTGGTGTTGAGCGCCGCGGCTATATCGCTCGCGCTCAAGGCTTCTTCGTATCGAAGAGAGACGACGAGCTTTTGTCTCGTAGAAAGGCTGTCCATCGCGCGATGCAAACGCCGGTCGCTTTCTTTTTCGAGCAATTCCCGTTCGGGGTCAGGCCGCAGGTCAACGGGTTGAAACGCCGTCGGGTTTTCTTCATTCATCTCATCGATGGAAACTTCTCCGCGCGCGCGGGCCAGATTGCTCATCAATCGCCAGAGTTTTTTACGACTGAGCAGAGAAAAAATTTTTTCGAGCGAGGCGAGCGCGTCGGCCAGATCGATTGATGAACCGGTCTCCATCTCGATCCGCTCGCATATCAGGGATGGAGACAGTCCTTTCCAGAAATACAATTCGAATATGCGCTGATCGCGGGCGGGCAATTTCGCTATGGGTTTGAGCAGTCGTTTTCTTCCGTCTTCGGACTGCGCCCAGTTGATCGAAAGATTCCTCGCGACCTGAAGAAGCCACGGCGTCAAATCGCCGTGACTGCCCGCGTAGCGAACCGCTTTGAGTCTGCGAAAGTCATGCTCGGATAATTTCTCGCAGACATAGACGAAGCGATCCATCGCGTGGTCGTAATCGAAGCCCTGTCTTTGAAGCGCGGCGAATATCACATCAGCGTATCTGTGTATGAAGATTTCCCACGCGCGCTGCGGGTCAGTATGAAAGAGGGCGATGAGTTCGGCGTCGGGCAGAGACGTGGAAACGCTCGTTTGATCAGGGGCCTCGATCCTCTTCATTGTCGGCTAAGGATAGTCCGATCGAGAAAGGTTGTCACCTGTTTTGCACAACCCTGGGAGCGCGCGCGGCTCGCGCGCCAGTCTTCAAATCCTGGGAGCGCACGCCGATTGCGTGCTAGGCTCCAAATGTAGAGGTTGCAAAAAGCCCTCAAGTCTCGACTACGAAAGCAAGCGCGAAGGCCGCGCGCTCTCCCAGTAATTTGCATCGATCCCTCCGACCGCAGTCGGAGGGATCATACGGGCGCATGATTTTCAAACGCTCTTTTGATTTTTCTGCGCCCTCCGAATCATTCAAAAGGTTCCGTCCTGTCGCCTATCGAGCGAAGGAACTTGATTATTTTTCTTCGCACGCTGGCCTTCCTCAATTTGGGATGAGAGCCGACGTGCGCGGCATTGTTGAAGAGTTCTTCGAAGGAGGTGAGCGACCCGTCGTGAAGCAGAAATCGCTCCTGACTGAAGACGCCGAGCAGCGAGGGGATGTTGAAGCCGAGTTCTCCGAGCGCCCGCTGATTGATCGCCGCCCCTGTGCCTATGACCTCGTGCGGGCTGGCCGCGTTGAAGGTTCCGACCGGGGCAAGCTGATTGCGCAACTGTCCGGCGACGAGTTGATCGGCAGGCGGAGGCGGCGGAAATTCCACCCGGCTCGCAGTCCACAGCGCAGAGTTGTGACACTCCGCGCAGCCGACTTTCTTGAAGAACTTGCGGCCCGCTTTCACGTCCGCGTCGTCTTCATCTTCGGGAGGAATCGGCGAGCGAATAGTCTGAACGTAAGCGGTGATCGCATCGCGGCGAGCGTCGCGGTTGGCCGAAGCGGGATCGAAGGCGCGGACGTTGGGATCCTGCGCGCCTCCGGCAAGCGTTATCAATCCCGCTCCGCCCGCGACGTTTCTGGTGTTGAGTTCGAAGTCGGCCACCTCGTCGAAGATCGCAGACCAGTTGAGCGAGCGTTGAGTCTGCTGACCCGATTTGGGCGCGAACGTCCAGTTCATAGGCACGCTCACGCGCGGCCCTGACGGAAAAGCCCACGCTACGCCGTCGGTCAGTCCGTTGATGTGACAACTCACGCAGGCGCACCATCCGAAATCCGACATGCGTCCCTCTTTCGGATCGACCGTCCCGTCGCCTTTGCGGTTGGTCGTGTCGATAGGCCCCATAGCGGTGTTGAAGAGTTCCTTGCCGAATTGAACGACAGGGTTTCCCTTCGATGCGGTCGTGTCTACGGTCCTGATGGCAGCGTCGTTGACCAGATCGATTATCGTCACATCGCGCGAGACGTAGTTGAAGGTGTATGCGCGAGTGTCGTTTTGATTGATGACCACTCCGCGCGGAACCTTGCCGTCGAGAAAGATGCTTCTGTCCGGGTCGGGATCGCGCTCGGTTCCCGTCAGTATTCTGTTGATCGAGCCGGGGCCTGCTGGAGAGATGGTCGCCTTGCCGTTGGCGTCGAAGTTCATCACCACGACGTAATCGCAGGCCGAAGAGACTCCGAGCGCCTTGTAGGAATTGTGATAGAAAGCCAGACCCCATGGCATGGTGGCGAATCGGTGACGCGGAACGCCGTCGGCGAATGGGTCCTGCCCTTCGAGCCTTATCTCGTCGTTGAGGTTCGCAGTCTGATTGGCGTCTTCGATGCCGCGAATCAAGGAGACCAGCGATTGAACTATCACATTGAATCGAACAGGGCCGGTCGGCGAGGAGCCTGTCGAAAAAGTATAGATGAGGTTCTGATCCCCCTGGCGCGTCCCTGCGATAGCGGTCAGCATGTTGGGAAAAGCGTAGGTGTCGGATTTCTGATTGGTCGGCAATCCGGCCAGAGTCGCGTTTTGCGAACGCCCGTCGGATTGAAAAGCCGTTCTGACGGGTTTGAGCCGCACGCGGTCTATGAAAGTGTCTGTGCGCGACTCGATGACATTGACTATCCCTTCCTTGGCCTGATCGTCGGCGGGCGAAGGGGGAGAGCCGGGTTTGTACTCGGCCAGCAGATTGGTGGCATAAACGAGTTCGTCCGCATCGTCCGTGTCGCCGTCGTTGGTCACTGTGATGGCGAACGGGCCATTGAAACTCGCGCTTTCGATCACCTTCGCCACCCGGTCAGTCTCCGGATCGATCACATAGACATTATTCGAAGACGCGCAGGCCACATAGAGCTTCGTGTAATTGGGAGTGAAGCAGAGGGCGCGAGGTTCGACTCCGACTCGAATGGTGTCGCGGACGACGAAGCCCGACTGTCTTTTCTTTATGACCGAAACGGTGCCGGAGACGGTGTTGGCGACGTAGGCGGTCTCTCCGTCCGCGCTCACGGCAACAGAATTAGGCTCCTGTCCGACGGGGATTTCCGCTATCACCTGACCTCTGTCGCCCGACACATCGACCACTGTGACGGAGTTGTTATCCGGGTCGGGATTGACGACCCAAAGCTCGGTTCCGTCCTTGTTGAGAGTGATGGGAGTCGAATAGGGAAACCCTGCGAAAGTGGCCGCCTGCGCGGAAAACCTGCTGACGGCGTGAGGCGCGATCTGAAAGGCGATCAGCGATGCGAACGCTATGGCGATCGCGGCCTTCACACGGCGCGCGATGCATGCGCGTATAGTCGTCGCTTTTGATGCGATACTCATAAGGGGATTTTCTCCTTGATGAAATGTTGTATTTCGCCTGGGAGTGGCGTTATAGAGGTCGAGCCTGCTCGACCTGTGAAGGAAGATAACTGAAAGCCTCGCCTGCGGTCTTAAAGATCGTATAAAAAAACTCTAAAAGAGTTATAAATCCTTCTATCCGCCCGACCCGCTATTTGAATTTGAATCTGCGGCTCGCCGCTTCTCCCTCGTTGCCCGCGCCGTCTATAGCTCGTATCCGTATGACGTTCTTCTTCGTCTTCGACAATCCCGATTCGACCGTCCATTGAAACGTGCGAACGTCGCCCCTAAGCTCGTCCGAGACGGGAGCGAAGGTCGCTCCGTCGTCCGTCGATAGCTCGACGAACTGTCGCGACACCGACGCATTATCCGAAGCTTCCCAACTGATGGGAACCGTCTTGCCTCGCTTGATCTTGCTCGCTCCTCCGGCCACTACCACATCCCTCACTTCCGGGCGCTGGGTGTCGCCGTCGCCTTCGATCGTGTCGGTGAAGATGAAGGCATCTCCGCTCACCCCACCGTCGCTCAGTTTGCCTCCGAATATCAGTATCTCCACCCTCTGCAACGAGGCCGTCTCCAGACCTTCCACAGCCTCCACGCTCACGACCGCCGCGCTGCTGTCCCTCAATGCGGCGGGGAGTTTCACATCCAGCCGCCTGACCCTCATTCCACCATCGTCTTTGAATTCGATCTTCACTATGTCGTCGAGCAGTTGGAAATCATTTCCCAAGATAAAGCGTCCTGCCCGCCTGCGCGTAAGACATGAAGGCTCGCGCCAGCAATTCGCCCTCTCCCGCCTGAGCAGTCAGTCTGTCGAGACTCGATCCGTCAGGGAGCAGGAAGTCCCAGATGTCTTTCGTAGTGTCATAGGCATCCACGCTTCCATTTTCAGGAGCCTTGAGGACGTTGTTGAATCCGCCTGCTACCAGTATCTTATCTTTGACCTTCGCCACTGCCGTCCCCACTCGGCCTTCGGGCATATCGGCCAGCCTCGCCCAGGATCGGGTCACAGTGTTGTATTTACAGTTGACCTTGAGAAAGTTCAGCTTGTTATCGATGACGGCTCCCAGTCCGCCTGCGGCATAGATGTTGTTGCCGTCGGCGACGATGGTCGGGTTGGTTCGGCCCCTGCACGAGTCGTTGCTGGAGGTCGAATTGCCTGCCCAACGGTTCGACATCGGTGTGTAATGGAAGGCGAAGTTATTGAAGCCGCCTGAGCCTCCATCATTGACGAGTCCGAAGAGGCTGAAGATATTTCCTCCTTGAGCGACGATGTTGGGGTCTTTCACGGGAGGATTGTCGTTCACTGGGATTATTTCATCGAATGATGCTCCTCCTTCATCGAATTGCCAGATGTCATTGAAGAACCCTTGCGGGGAAATTCTTCCCGAAGATTGAATGCCTGTAGCGGAAAGGTTTCCGTCATCGCCTCCGAGCAGGAAGACCTTGCCTTCGACATTGACGAGCGTGTGGTCCGATCTTGCCGGGGGCTTCGCGCCGGTCAGTTCCAGTTTTCGCAGCATCGCCTGCGCTGAGGCATCGCCTGCGACAAGCGATACCATAAGCAGCAGGATCAGTGACTTGATGATGCGTGATTGCGATTAGCGCATATATTCCTCCTATGGTTGATAAAGAATCGCCTGTGGATCGCGCGATCCTTCAGGCAGTGTGGCGAGGCAGTTCTCCTTTCTTCCCCTAACGCGAAACCGACAGGCAAAAGTGTTCACGGAGAGCGAATTTTTTTCGACGGCCCGCGGATAGGCTCCCGGAGAGCGCAAATATATACCTCCGGCATCGCACGCAACCGGACAAACAAAGGGCGACAGGAGTCGCTGTCGCGGCGCGTCTCCCAACGATGCCCCGGTCGAAATGCGCTCCCTGGGAACTGATCGAATCGTTTCTCTATCAAACGCGAAAACGGGAGGGAAAAGTGTTCATGTGAAGAAAAGTTTTTTTCAGACAGCGCGGCTAACCCGGGAGCGCGCGCATCCGGCGCGCTTGCTTTAGGAGTCGAGATTCGAGAGATTTTTATAAGCTCTGAATCTGAAGCCTAGCGCGCCAGCGTCGCGCGCTCCCAGGCGGTGCTTTGAGGCACAGGATTTTGTATACTCGTGTGCGCTTGAATAAATCGCTTCGATCATTTTGCCGGAGGCTCAGTGGCGGACGTTTCATCGGAAAAAGTGACCGAAATACTCAACGACCTGAGCGCGGGCGACCGGAGAGCCGCCGACCGATTGATGCCTCTCGTCTACGACGAACTGCGCCGACTCGCCAGCCGCTACCTTGCCCGCGAACGCCCCGATCACACGCTTCAGGCCACGGCGCTAGTCCACGAAGCCTACCTCCGCCTGATCGATCAAACCAAAGTCACGTGGCAAAACCGCGCGCATTTCATAGGAGTAGCCGCCCGCATGATGCGCCGCATACTCGTAGACCACGCCCGATCGCACATGGCAAAAAAGCGCGGAGGCCCGCCTCATCGCCTCTCGCTCGATCAAACCGTATCCTTTGCGAAGGGGAAAGATTTGGATATCGTCGCCCTTGATGACGCGCTTACCGATCTGGCCCGTCTCGACCCCGATCAGAGCCGCATAGTCGAGCTTCGCTTCTTCGGCGGGCTGACTCTCGAAGAGACCGCAGAAGTCACAGGCGTTTCGCTCTCTACGGTGAGGCGCGAATGGGAGATGGCCAAAGCATGGCTTTACGATCAACTGAGCAATGATTGAGGAAACCTCCGAGCGTTATCAGAAAATCAAACGGCTCTTCAACGCCGCGATCGATCTCGGCTCCGAAGAGCGATCAGCCTTTCTCGCGTCCGAGGGCGATCCGTCGATCCGTCTCGCAGTCGAAAAACTCTTACTGGCCCGCGAGCAGTCCGAAGGATTCATAGAAACTCCCGCCGTCGCCTTCGTCGCCCGCTCTTTCCTCGAAGACACGGAGCAGCGTCGCATAAGATCATATCGCATCATCCGCGAGATAGGTCACGGCGGGATGGGGACGGTTTATCTCGCCGAGCGCGACGACGACGAGTATCGCAAACAGGTCGCTATCAAAGTGGTGCGCCGCGGGCTGGACACCGAAGACATTCTTCGCCGCTTTCGCAACGAGCGGCAGATACTCGCGCGCCTTGATCACGCGAACATAGCCCGCCTTCTCGACGGAGGAACGACCGACGACGGATTGCCTTACTTCGTTATGGAGCATATCGAAGGGCTTCCGTTGATCGATTATTGCGAGCGCAATGATATTTCCGTCGTCGAGCGGCTTCGCCTCTTTCGCGAGGTTTGCTCCGCCGTTCAATACGCTCATCAAAACCTCGTCATTCACCGCGACATCAAGCCCGGAAATATTCTTGTCACATCGGACGGGGCGCCCAGGCTTCTGGATTTCGGCATAGCGAAACTTCTTGAGCCTGCGGCCGGCGATCAGGCCACGCGAACCGAGCTTCGCGCGATGACTCCCGAATACGCCAGCCCCGAACAGATCAAAGGCGAGATGGTCACTACAGCAAGCGATATCTATTCGCTCGGCGTCCTTCTCTATCAACTGCTCACGGGCCATCGCCCTTATCGCTTGAAGAGCGCGACCGTCGCCGAAATCACGCAGGCCGTCTGCGAGCAGGAAGCCGAAAAACCGAGTTCGATCATCAGGAGAGAAAAAGACGATCAAAAACTGAGCCGCCGTTTGAAGGGCGATCTCGACAATATAGTGTTGAAGGCTCTGCGCAAGGAGCCTGTGCGACGTTACGCATCGGTCGAGCAGTTTTCAGAAGACATACGCCGACATCTCGCGGGGCTTCCCTGCCTTGCGCGCAAAGATACTTTCGCTTATCGCAGCGCGAAGTTCATCCGCAGAAACAAGGTCGCAGCAGCAGCAGCAGCCTTGATCCTACTGACGCTCGTGGCAGGAATGATCGCGACCTTCTGGCAGGCGCGCAGGGCCGAGCGCGAGTCGCGCATAGCTACGGAAGAGCGCGACCGCGCCCGACGCGAACAGGCGAAAGCCGAACGGATAAACTCCTTCCTCCAGCAGATGCTCGCTTACTCGAATCCAAGATGGTACGCGCCGGGAAAAGGAAAGCCGCGCGATATGACTGTCATCGAAGCTTTAGGCGAAGCATCGCGCAGAATCGAATCGGAGTTAAATGATCAGCCTGAAATCAAAGCCGAGATTCACACCACTATAGGCGACACCTATGGCGCTATCGGTCGAGTCGATTTAGCCCAGTCTCATTTCGAATCGGCCCTCGCGCTGCGCCGCGCAATCTTTGGCGAGGATCACATAAAAACAGCCGAGAGCTATTACTATCTTGGAGGAGTCAGATTCCTGCGCGGAGACAAAGCGGAAGCCGAGCGATTATATCGACAGGCTCTCGATATTCAGCGTCGCCGCGATGAAGGCAACAATCTGCCTTATATGATTCTTGATCTGGCAAGCCTGCTCACTATCAAGGATGAGTTTGTCGAAGCCGAAAGCCTTCTCCTGGAAGCTGGCGAGTTATACCGTCAGCGTTATGGCGCCGATCACACTACGTCGGCAATCGTGCAGGAATATCTGGGATCGCTTTACATGCAATGGGGCGATATCGACAAAGCAGAGGCATACCTTCAGGAAGCTCTGCGCCTTTATGCGAAAACGCCGGACAGTCAAACAGCAAGCGCGCTCAGGCACATCGGCTCGATTCAGGTGATGAGAGGAAACTACAAGGAAGCTCTCGCGCTGCTTTCGGATGCTTACGATATTTATCGGAAGATTTATGGCGAATGGCATCCTTTCACGGCGGGAACTTTTCTGGGCCTCGCTCATGTGAAATATCTTCAGAACAGCACAGCGAAAGCGAAGATAGAACTTGAAAAGTCGCTGGCGATTTACCTTGATCGAATGCCCGTCAATCAGAATGAATCGCCGTTGGCCTCGATAGGCGCTCTGCTGTCGCTCGTCGGACAGCACGCCCGCGCCGAAGCGATGATCCTCGATGCTTTGAGAATTCAAAGCCGGACGATGCCGAAAGACGCGCGGATTCTGGCCGAGACCAAAGGCGCGATGGGAGAGTGCCTGATGGCTCAGGGGCGACTGGCTGAGGCCGAACTATTTTTCAAGGAGAGCCTCGCGTCACTGCGCGCGGGCCAGTTTCCACAAAGCCCCAGAATAAAAAAAGCCGAGAGCCTTCTTGCCGCGCTCTACGAGAGATGGAGTAAATGAGATAGCTTTCGCGCGAGGCTTGAGGAGTTGAGCGATGCCCGAATGCGTGAGACCGGCGCGCGAGGCCGCGCGCGCTCCCAGCAGGCAACAGTCCTGCATCAATCGAGAAAATCCCTGATCGATATTTCCGCACTGAGCGTGCGATGCACAGGACACCGTTGAGCTATCTCCAAAAGCCGCGCGCGTTGTTCTTCGTCGAGCGGGCCGGTCAACGAGATGTATCTTTCGATCCTCGTAATCATCCCGTCTTTGGATTCGCAATCGTCGCAGTCGCTGGCGTGTATGCGCTCGTTTCTCAAGCTGACTTCGACTCGTTCGAGCGGCCACTGTTTGCGTCGGGCATAGAGTTGCAGAGTCATGGCGGTGCAAGCGCCGAGCGCCGAGAGAAGGAGCGAATAAGGATCAGGCCCCGCGTCGCTTCCGCCCGCGTCAGCCGGTTCATCGGCGTGGAACTTATGTTTGCCTGCTACTATTTCCTGCTTCAAAAACCCGACTGATGAAACGATGACTTCAGCCATTTTCGCCTCCGATGGAAATCATGGATATGTATAGACGTTCGACAGCAGGCCGTCGGAGTTGCGCACCTGAACGCGGTCGCCTGATTTTACTTTCTTGCCCGCTTTCTTGCCGATCACTCTGGCAGAAGATTCGTAGACAGTTTTCTGATCGTTTCCGTTGAGCAGCACCTTCGCTCCGGCGTCGAAGTTCGAGCCATCGATTATGAGCTTTTTGCCGTCTCTGGTTGCGTTACTGATAGTCGGCCCGGCGGGCGATGTCGATCCTACCGGGATGCACTGCGATGATTCAGAGGTGTTGCCGGTGATACTTGTGGCCGCGCAGTTGACGAACCCGCTGGTGGCTCCCTGCGGAAGGGTGAATGTAAAAGTGAACGAAGCATTGCCGTTGCCGTCTGTAGTCACATCCTTTGAGCCGAGTCGAATGGGAATCGAGCCGATGAACTCAGAGCCTTGCGCCGGGCAGTTGTCGCCGAAGAAAAACTCTATGGTGAATGTGGCATTGGCCAGGCTGTTGAGCGTTCCGGTGATGGTGGTGTCGGCGGCAGGACTGATAGAAGACGCCCCAGAAGCGAGAACGGGAAAGTTCTGCAAATCGTTCGGGCCGCTGTCTGCGTCTTTATCGTCGTTTTGAGTCACCCCGCTCTCGCCCAGATCGATGCCCAGTCCGGTGTTGCTGAAGATTTCGTTGCTGAGAATGGAAATTCTCACGCCGTCGGTATTGTTCAAGCGAAAGACTGAGGGTATGCGCACTCCTGCCCCGCGATTGAAAGCGATTCGATTGCCCACGATACGGTTGCCGTTGGCGTTGGCCGGAATGTTTATCCCGTCTGTGCCGTTGGCGACCGCAAGCGCGCCAGTGACATCCGTGCCGATGTAATTTCCCTGTATCACATTGCTGGAGGTGGCGGCTCTATCGATTGCGCCGACCTCTATGCCCGATTCCCCGTTACCCGATATGAGGTTGCGCGCGCCTTCGACCGCTCCGCCGATGGTGTTCTCTCTGGCGCTGAGTAGTATGAACACGCCGTGAATCGCGCCCAGCCTGGCAGTGCCTGTGATATCGGTTCCTATGAAGTTGCCCTGCACGAGGTTCCTCTCCGCCTTTTTATCGAGGAAGGCGTGATTGGAAATGCTGACGCCGCTCACTCCGTTGCCCGACACCAGGTTGCGCGCCGCCTCGACCGTGCCTCCGATGGTGTTATCGCTTGCGACCAGAAGCACCCCGTCGTTATTGGCCGCCACTCCGCCGCCTACGTTTCTCAATGCGACCGTGCCGGTGATATCGGTTCCAATAAAATTGCCTTGCAGCAGATTTCCCGAAGAAGGGGTGTCGACCATGACTACGTTTTCAAAGTTCGCCGAGATGAGGTTGCGCGCGCCTGTCGCAGTTCCTCCGACATTGTTATTGCGCGCGCCTTCGGCGATATCGACTCCGCTGCGACCGATTCCGTTTCCGAGAGCCTTTGTTCCTGCCGGGTCGGAGCCTATGAAATTGCCCATCACCTGATTGCTGGTCGCGCCGGAGCCGATGATTCCGACGCCGCCTCCGTCAATCGCTCTGCCGTCGCCCGAAATTACGTTGCGCGCCGCCGCCGCAGTGCCGCCTATGATGTTGTCGGCGCATCGCACTCTCACACCATAGCCCTGGTTCCCCTCGGCAAGGCTGCCGGTCGCGTCGGTGCTGATGTAATTGCTCTCGATCCTGTTGCCGCCGCTTGCGGATAATTCTATGCCGTCTCCCCGGAAGCGATTTATCACCAGCCCTCTGATGACGCTGCTTCCGGCGGTGATTTTGAGGCCATCGACATCCGCGCCTAATCCCGCATTCGTTCCGCTCAAAACTATGATGGGAGCGCCCGAAAAACCCGGCTGGGTCGTGCCATCGATAGTGACGGGAGAGGTGACAGTTGGCAGTGGCGTCAAAGGAGAAATCGTTTGCGCGCCTCCGCCGCCGATGTTGAAAGCGATCAGGTCCGCGCCGGGATTTGCGTTTGCGTCGAGGATCGCCTGCCTCAACGAGCCTGGGCCGCTGTTGCTGGTGTCAGTGACGGTGAATGTCGCCTGCGGGGCAGTCAATAACACCCTCGGCGCGATTGCGCCTTTTCTCAATATCACGAGGTCGCTCAGTCCGTCCGAATTCAATCGCATCGGCAATACTGCCTCGATCTCTCCGCCAGCATCGAAAGTCGATTGCGCTTTTCCGCTTTCATCTTTCGGCGCAAAGACCTGCAATTGATTGCTCGAAGAATCGCTCAGAAGCAGGGCGTCACTCTGATAACCGGACAACTGCGAGTAAATCGAACCGCCCGAGGGCGATGATTTCCTGATGTTCCATTTGCCTTTTCTTTCACCGAGCACATGGAGCGCGCCTCGATCCGACAGCAAAGCCACATCCGTCCGGCTGTCGCCGAGAAAATCTCCCAGCGTCAGAGTTTTGATCGTGAATGAAAAAGTGAGCCTGCTGATATCTGCCTGCGAAACCTTCGACTGCTCGATTTCATCGAGCGACAGTTTGCGATCCCGCCCGCGCGCGATCATCAGATGATTTCCTGAAGCCGCCGCCAGGTCCATCTCATAGCCGTCATCGAGTTGCCCGAGCGCGAGCGAAGTCACTTCATCCGGCATGGCAAAAATTTCAGGAGCGGAGTTGAGCGCGCCTTCCGCGCCTTCGAAGACCACTGCCATCGGGCCCTCATCCGACATCACCCCTGCGACGATATCTTCAAGCCCGTCGCGCCGGTTGATCTCCCCTGCGATCATTGCAGTGATTCTTCCCTGCAATTCGATCTGCCGGGCCTCGCTTAAAAAACCATGCCCGTCGCCTGAGAGCAAATTCAGACGGCTGCCTCTATCTGCACAGGTCACAACATCCCGGTGGCTGTCTCCATCGAAATCTCCCGCGCATAAAAAATCCGGCGGATCAGGCACAGCGAAAACGAGAGCAGGCGACAGAAACGGCGCATGGGTCAATGCTCCTTCATGCGACTTTGCGTGATTGGGATAAAGCGAATCGGTGTTGCCGCGATAAACCGCGATGATGCCGCCGCCTGCGAAAGCGTATCCAGCCACAAGATCAGGCGCTCCGTCTTCGTCCAGATCAGCCGATGCGAGAGACAGACTGCGAGCCTGATTCTGATCGAGCGCCTGCGTCAGTTCCGACGCGCCGATGTATGAGGCGATGACATCTGCTGCGCGCTGCTCTGTCGGCATTGGATGAAAGAAGACGAGCGACGACATCAAAGCTGCTTGCATTAGAAATCGGAAAAATACTGTTGAGGGTTTCATAGCGGCCCTCCCCTGAAAATGTACAGCCGTCGGCCAGCCTGCTGCTTTCAGGTTGTCAACAGGCTGGCAGCCTGTTGTACCTATCGTTGTCGAGAAAAGATGATGGGCTCGAATGCCGCTATCGAGGGTATATCGATCAAAATCTGCGGGCAAGCCAAAAATGCGCCTGTGCCGTCGACCTCGTCTGCGCAAATCATTCCAGATATGGCTCGCTCTCGTCGGCGGGTCTGGGCGCGAGGCGGTTCTGGGTGATTATTCGCGCGCAGGTATTCCATCTGAGTATGGCGTCATCGTTTCCGGCAGGGCGAATGCGTTCGGCTTTCTCGAACCACTCCATCGCTTCCTGCAACCACTCGTAAGCCGCAAAGGAACTTCCGGGCGATCCCTTGCCCAGATTCACTTTCGCGCGACGCTCGCACACTATCCCGGAATAATAAGCCCGCTCATAGTCGTCGCTGATGCGCGAGAGGACTTCTCGAATCTGAGTGTCACCGACCGAATAGCCCCTGGCGAAACGGTCGGTCATCGCAAGCAGCAGTATGACCAGAGCCTGCTGGTTTTCAGAATCGATCTGAAGCACATCGAGGCAGATGCTTTCGGCATCGCCCGGTTCATTGAGCAGCCTGTAGCGCATGGCCTTCTCCAGCGCAGCCGGTATGGCGTCAGCAGACAGTAACTTGAGTTCGAACATGGCCTCCTCCTGTGTGGATCATTTCCCGCGCAGCCCCAACAGTCGCACAAGCCTGGCGAGAGGATCGAAGAACTCTCCGACCACTCGCTCCTTGAGCGGTATGATCGCGTTGTCGGTAATGGTTATCCCTTCGGGACAAACCCGCGTGCAGCACTTGGTGATGTTGCAATATCCGATGCCATGCTTGTCTTTCAAATCCGCGAGCCGGTCTTCGGTGTCCAGAGGATTCATCTCAAGAGAGGCGACGTAGACCAGAAATCGCGGGCCTATGAATTCATCGTGCAGATCGTGCTCGCGCAGCACGTGGCAGACATCCTGGCAGAGGAAACATTCTATGCACTGTCGAAACTCCTGCACCCGATCCGCGTCTTTTTGTGTCATACGCCACGTTCCGTCCTGGGCATCGGGAGGGCGTGGCGTAAATCGCCTGATTTTCGTTTTCACCTCGTAGTTCCATTTCACATCGGCGATCAAATCCCTGACGTGAGGAAAAGCTTTCATCGGCTCGACTCTGACGGGGCGGTCGAGCGGCAGGCTGTTGAGCCGCGTCATACACATCAGTCTCGGCATCCCGTTTATCTCCGCAGAGCACGAGCCGCACTTGCCCGCCTTGCAGTTCCATCGGCAGGCAAGGTCCTGGGCCAGATCGGCCTGAATTCGACGCACGGCGTCAAGAACGACCATGCCCTCGGCCACTTCCGTGTCGTAGTCGACGAACTGTCCGTTTCCGGCTTCTCCTCGCCAGATACTGAAGGTAGCTTTTGCCATCAGCCCATCTCCTCCGAAAAGGTACAGCAGGCTGGCAGCCTGCTGATGCTCTCAATTTTCATACTTTTTTTCATGCCTTCATCTCATGAACAGGCTGGCAGCCTGTTCTACGTCAGCCCATCTCCTCGATTATTCGTTTCAACTCATCGGGCATCTCAGGAATCCTCTCGCGGCGGATTTGCATGCTTCCGTCAACATCTTTCCAGACAACGATGTTGACTTTGCCGAGCTCGGCGTCCTTGTTCGGATAATCGTCGCGGAACTGAGCGCCTCGACTCTCTCGTCGCTCTATCGCCGCGCGTGTTATGGCTTCCGAAACTGTGAGCAGGTTTTCCAGATCGAGCGCGGTGTGCCAGCCGGGGTTATATTCGCGGTTGCCGGTCACTCCGGCCCGATTGGCGCGCTGACGGAGGCCGTCGAATTTTTCCAGCGCCCGCGCGAGTTCGTCTTCTCTGCGCACGATGCCTACCAGTTCCTGCATCATTTCCTTGAGGTC
>CAZPQE010000007.1:29158-31609 GCA_964588615.1 uncultured Clostridia bacterium
ATTCGTTTCGTGCGGCTGGCCCAGGACGCCGGGATCGCGCTCGAATGGTTCGAGAGCTTTTCGCGCGGCTTCTTCAACCTGATCCGAGTTGATCTGGCAGTCGCGGTTTTCTGCGGCAAAGCTGGCAGCGTGCTCGCCCGCGCGCTTGCCGAAGACCAGAAGATCGGAAAGCGAGTTGCCGCCCAGTCGATTGGCCCCGTTTATTCCTGCCGCGCATTCGCCTGCGGCAAAGAGTCCCCGGACGGCGGACATCTGCGTTTCGGCATCGACGCGGATGCCTCCCATGATGTAGTGCGTAGTTGGGCCGACTTCCATCGGCTGATGAGTGATATCGATGTCGGCAAGCTGTTTGAACTGATGATACATGCTCGGAAGTTTTCGCCGTATATGCTCGGCGGCGTTTGGAAGTTTTTCTTTTATCCAGGCGATGTCGAGATAAACTCCCCCGTGCTCGCTCCCGCGCCCCTCTTTGACTTCGCGGACGATGCAGCGGGCGACGTGATCGCGAGTGAGCAGTTCGGGCGGACGCCGCGCGCTTCGGTCGCCCTGAGTGTAGCGCCAGCCTTCTTCGGCATTGTCGGCGGTCTGGCTGCGATAGTTTTCGGGAATCTCGTCGAACATGAAACGGCGTCCTTCTTTATTTATGAGGATGCCGCCTTCGCCCCGCACGCCTTCGGTTACGAGTATGCCGCGAACGCTCGGCGGCCAGACCATTCCCGTCGGATGGAATTGAACGAACTCCATATCGATTAGCTCCGCGCCTGCGTGATAAGCAAGCGATTGTCCGTCGCCGGTGTACTCCCAACTGTTGCTCGTTATCCTGAAGGCTCGGCCCACGCCTCCTGTCGCAAGCACTATGGCTCTGGCCCTGAACACTCGAAAGCGGCCACGCTCGCGGTCATAGGCCAGCGCGCCTGCGATGCGGTCGCCGTCTTTGAGCAGCGTGACTACGGTGCATTCCATGTAGACCTCGATGCCCTGATGAATGCCGTGATCCTGGAGGGTGCGAATCAGTTCCAGCCCCGTGCGGTCGCCCACGTGCGCGAGTCGCGGATAGCGATGTCCTCCGAAGTTTCGTTGAAGTATGCGACCGTCCGGGGTGCGATCAAAGACCGCGCCCCAGGCTTCAAGCTCGCGCACTCGGTCGGGCGCTTCTCTGGCGTGAAGCTCGGCCATGCGCCAGTTGTTGACGTACTGGCCTCCGCGCATCGTGTCGGCGAAATGAACTCTCCAGTTATCGCGCTCATCTACATTGGCCAGCGCCGCCGCGATTCCTCCCTCGGCCATCACCGTGTGCGCTTTTCCGAGAAGCGATTTGCAAACCAGCCCGACGGAGACTCCCGCCGCTGATGCTTCTATCGCGGCGCGCAGTCCCGCTCCGCCTGCTCCTATGACGATCACGTCGTGCTCGAATGTTTGATAGTCGGCCATCAGAAGATTCTCCAGTCCGACCATACTCCCATCGAGCAGAGCCTGACGTAGATATCGGAAAACGCCACCCAGAACAAACTCATCCACGCCCACAGCATGTGCCGGCGATTGAGGCAGCTTGCGCAGGAATAAGCCTTCTGACAAATCGGCGCGCTCGACATCTGATCGATTCGGCCTCCGATCAGGTGACGGAGCGAATGGCAACTCAGTGTGTACCCGCCGAGAAAGACGACGTTGAGTGTGAGCACCAGAGTGCCGACTCCCAGACCCAGCGAGGCGTGGCCTGTGGCGGGGTCGGAAAACCACAGGGCTTTCCAGACGTCGTGAGAGAGAAAGACCAGGAACAGCAGAGCGAAGTAGAGAAAGTAGCGGTGAATGTTTTGAAGTATGAGCGGGAAACGTCGCTCGCCCCGGTATCGCTTTCGCGGCTCCGAGACGGCGCACGATGGAGGGTCGGCCCAGAAGGATTTGTAATAAGCGCCGCGATAGTAGTAGCAGGTCAGGCGGAATCCGCCCGGCGCCCAGAGTATGAGCACGGCGGGCGAGAAGGGCAGCCAGAGAGGCCACCACGAAGGCCGGGGGCCGAACCAACTGTGAGATGAATCGCCGAGGATTTCAGGCGAGTAAAGAGGCGAAAGGTAAGGGCCTGACGAGTAGTGATCGCCCTGGAGCGCCGCCCAGGTGACATAAACGACGAAAGCCGACAGGCAGGAAAAGACCAGAAGCGGCTGCGCCCACCACGCGCCGCCGCGCATGGTCTGGCCCAGGCCGCGTCGTTTCAACGCGACGTTTGTAGAAGCCATATCAGGGTATTGGGGACCTCCCGTGAGAGATTTTCAGACGTTATGAAAACTCCGGGAAACACAGCTTGCGAGATCCAGACCCGGAAACTTTATGAAGCAGGCTTATAATTGCCGGGCAAAAAGCAGGATCAGTCCCGAACCCTTACTGGCGAGAGATGGTTTATCACACACTTCGATTTTGAGTCAAGGAATGGCTCTTCGGAAAAAGTCTGGAGTC
>CAZPQE010000007.1:31619-34416 GCA_964588615.1 uncultured Clostridia bacterium
CGCTGACGCAGATGCGAAGACTATGACGGTGTTTCTTCATCCTCGCCCTCATCTGATTCGACCGGAAAAACTATGCGGTCGTAAACTTCAGCGAGTTGGAGCTTGCAATCGATGGACGAAAGACTGAGGGCTTTTTCAAGTCCCTGCGCCAGCGAATAAAGCCATTCTCCATTTGGTTGACGGAGAAACTGCTCAAGCTGAGGCTTCGTTTGAGAGACAAGGATGTAGTGAGTCAGAGACGGGAGCCAGGTTTGATAGCGCGACCATTTCTCGCCGCGATCAAAGCTTTCGGTCGTTGGCGACAAGGCCTCGATGATTACAGTCGGATTCAGCAGCACGTCTTTGTGCTCATCGTGAAACTGCGGCGCTCCGCAGACTACCAGCAGATCGGGGTATGAGAAAAGTCCTCTGGTAGTATAGCCTTTCTTCGGCGCTGGCCCGCTGCGCACCTTTATATCTTTCGACCACACGCGACAGGGTGTGCCCCTCAATTGAGACCCTATTGCGATAGTGAGATTGGTGCAGATGTCGCCGTGTTGGGGGCTTTCGCCCGCCATCGCATAAATCTGTCCATCAAGATATTCGTGACGTTCTTCTGATGCTCGTTCAAGCGCCAGATATTCTTCAACAGTGTAGAAAACCTCGGAATGCGCCAGGCTCATACTTTCTCCTCTCCACCGCCAGGATGATCAGCCTTCAGCATTGTAGCCTGTCCGGGTGAGGATGTCAGTATAGCCACAGAGGACGCAGCGTGGCTGCTCCGCAATCGGCTTGCCCTCCAATCGGCTCTTTTGGATAATCCCTCTGCGCAATCACAGCAGTTCGAATATTCTGCCTTCTTCGGAGGAAACCTCTTATGCTATCAACAATGCAGGACCATCCCCTGACCATTCAGATGCTCTTCGACTATGGCCGCAGAGTTTATGCCGACAGCCGCGTCGTCACTCTTATGGGAGACCACTCGCGGTCGGCTTCCTTCGCTCAGGTCGCAGAGCGCGCGGAACGACTCGCCGCCGCCCTCCGCCGCCTGGGCATCAACGAAGGCGACCGCATAGGCACTTTCGCCTGGAACACGCAGGAACACCTCGAAGCTTACATGGCTATTCCTTCCATGGGAGCCGTGCTCCATACGCTCAACATACGTCTCTTTCCTGAACAACTGGCCTACGTCATCAATCACGCCGAAGACCGCGTAATCATCCTCGATGACACGCTCATCCCGCTGCTTGCGAGGGTCGCGGGCGAGATCAAAACCGTCGAGCATTTCATAATCATCGGCTCAGGCGATGCCTCCGCGCTTGGCGACGTTCTTCGATACGAAGAAATCATCGCCTCAGAAAGCGCGGAGTTCGACTGGCCTCAGATCGATGAGCGATCAGCCGCCGCGATGTGCTACACCTCCGGCACTACGGGCAATCCCAAGGGAGTGGTCTACAGCCATCGCTCAAGTTTTCTCCACTCCCAGGGAGTCTGCACGGCTTCCGTATTCGGCCTAACAGAGCATGACCGAGTGCTTCCGATCGTGCCAATGTTTCATGCCAACGCCTGGGGATTGCCTTACGCGGCATGGATGGCCGGGTCGGATTTTCTCATGCCCTCAAGATTCCTTCAGGCCGAGCCTCTGTGCCGTTTCATTCAGGCCGAGCGGCCCACATTTTCAGGCGCAGTTCCTACGATCTGGAACGACATACTCCGCTACGCTGAAACCAACGAGGTCGATTTCAGTTCCATTCGAATGATAGTGTGCGGCGGGTCAGCAGTGCCTCGCTCTCTGATGGAGCGATTCGAGCAGCGTCACAACGTGCGCATAATTCAGGCGTGGGGGATGACTGAAACCAGCCCGCTGGCCGCCGTTGCATTTCCTCCCAAAAACTCTTCGACCGAAGAAGATATGAACTGGCGAGTAAAGACTGGTCGCATCAAGCCGGGCGTCGAACTCAGAATAGTAGATGGCGAGCGCGTCCTGCCCTGGGACGGAGAGTCGGTCGGAGAGATAGAAGTGCGCGGCCCCTGGATCACCGCGTCTTACTATGGCGATCCGTCGCCGGAAAAATTCGACGACGGATGGCTGCGAACGGGCGATGTTGGAACTGTCGACGCGAAGGGCTACATTCAAATCACCGACCGCGCCAAAGACGTTATCAAATCGGGCGGCGAGTGGATTTCGACCGTAGAGCTTGAAAACGAAATCATGGCTCACGCGGATGTGATCGAAGCGGCAGTCATCGGAGTGCCTGACGAAAAATGGGACGAGCGCCCGTTGGCCTGCGTAGTGCTCAGAGAAGGGGCCGAGACGACGGCAGATGATCTCCGCGCGTTTCTTTCAGACCGCGTGGCCCGGTGGTGGATACCCGAACGATGGGCGTTCATCGCGGAAGTGCCAAAGACAAGCGTGGGCAAGTTCGACAAGAAAGTCCTTCGCGCCCGCCGCGAAAAGGGCGAAATGGAAATCATTGGATAGTGGTCAGTGGTCAGTTGCATTACATCCTTTGCGAGGTGAAGCGATGAGGAGGCTGGTTCTTGCAGTTCTTGTTCTGATCGTTGTTTCAACATCTTCTTCTTCCGGCGCAAGCCAGGAATTCAGGCAACGAACAAAGGACAAAGGGCAAAGGACAAGGGACAGGCTGATCCATACTTATTCAATCGTCGCCCGCGATCCGGCGACAGGCGAGATGGGAGTCGCCGTTCAGTCGCACTGGTTTTCAGTCGGCTCCATCGTCGCCTGGGCCGAAGCGGGTGTGGGCGCGGTTGCAACGCAATCGTTCGTAGATCCGAGCTACGGCAAATTGGGACTCGA
>CAZPQE010000008.1:0-34285 GCA_964588615.1 uncultured Clostridia bacterium
TGGCAGCCGAACGCAGCACTACTCCGAGGCTCACTCGCCAAACGGGAGCGCCAAGCGCGAGCGCGGCTTCGCGCATGCCTTGAGGGACGAGGCGTATCATCTCTTCAGTAGTGCGCGCCACTATCGGCATCATTATGATCGAGAGCGCCACTCCTCCGGCCAGAGCCGAGAAGTGACCCATCGGTTTTACGATCATAGTCCAGGCGACCACGCCGATTATTATCGAAGGCACGCCCGTCAAAGTGTCGGTGAGGAATCGCAGCGCGCTGCCGAAGCGATTCGATCCGAACTCGGCCAGGTACAGCCCCGCAAGCACTCCGACGGGAAGACCGATAGCGGAAGCCACGCCGATCAAAATGAGCGTGCCGACTATCGCGTTGGCTATTCCGCTGCCGGCCTCTCCGACAGGCTTGGGCGTGTTGATGAGAAAGTTCAAATCGAGTTGACGCACGCCGGTCACGCCGATGTAGCCGAGTATGAGAAACAGCGCGCCGAGGGCCGCTATCGCAGCAGCGGTCATCAGCGCGGTCATCAGATTGCTCAGGGCTTTTCTGCGCCACACTCTATCCATGCGCGGCCACTCCCTGTCTGCGCTTCGCCCTCCACACAAGAAGTCTTGCAAGCGCGTTGATGATGAAGGTGATTATGAACAGGATCAAACCGAGTTCGACCAGAGCGTGACGATAGATTTCCGAAGTGGCCTCGGTGAACTCGTTCGCTATGGCCGATGCGATGGTGAAAGACGGAGCAAACACCGAAGCGGAGATTTCAGGGCGATTGCCTATGACCATAGTGACGGCCATCGTTTCCCCCACCGCGCGGCCAAGACCTAAAATCACTGCGCCAGTGATTCCTGAGCGCGCATTCTGAAGAACTATGCGAGTGGCTTCCCATCGCGTCGCGCCCAGAGCCAGCGCCGCTTCACGCTGCGTCCCAGGGATAGCTCGGAGCACATCGGTCGTGACTGCTGTAATGATCGGCACGATCATTATCGAAAGTATTATCCCGGCGGTCAGCAACCCGAAGCCGTTCTGATTGCCCTGAAAAATGGGCAGAAAGCCGAGCGACGATTGAATGCGCGGATAAACCTCTTCGCGCAGCAGAGGGGCGAGCACGAATATTCCCCACAATCCATAGACCACCGAAGGGATGGCTGCCAGCAATTGAACGAGGAATGAAATCGGCGTGGCCAGCCCGCGCGGCGCATGCTCGACCAGAAAGACCGCAACGCCCAGGCTGACCGGCACGGCTATCAGAAGAGCGATGAAGGAAGTCGCCGCCGTGCCATAAATGAAAGGCAGCGCACCGAAGTCTTCTTTCACCGGGTTCCAGACTTCGCGCCACAGGAAATCGAGGCCAAACTTGTCGAACGAGAGAGTCGAATTGAGACCCATCTCGATAATGATTACGACAACAAGCCCGGCGACCGTGAGCGCAAAGAGCAGGGTCGTCGCTTTGAAAAGCGCATCGCCCAGTCCGCTGGACAGGCCAAACCTTGACGCTGAAAAAAAACGCGGCTGAGTTCCTTTGTTCGTGATCAGCGAATTCATCGTCAGTTGGCTCGAAGGGCTGCGCCCTGATGCGAGATCGATTTGATTTTCTGTTCCGCCCTTTCGACTACTTCTTTCGGAAGAGGAGCGTAGTTCTTCGCGCCTGCTATCTGCTGTCCGTCGTGAATCGCCCACCAGAGGAAATCGACCAGCGCCTTGCCTTTAGCTTTGTCCTGCTGATCGCGGTAAACGAGCAGATAAGTGAAAGCCGCGATCGGATAAGCGTCCTTGCCCGGAGAGTTTGTAATCGAAACCCTCAGATCATCGGGCATCTGAGACGCCGCGCCTGCTGCCGCCGCAGTGATCGAGGCGAGCGCGGGGCGGATTATCTCGCCTGCGGAGTTTTTGACCGAAGCGACCGCCAGCTTGTTCTCCTCGGCATAGATCAACTCGACGTAGCCTATGGTGTTGGGAGTCTGCTTGACCTGCGCGGTCACGCCCTCGTTGCCTTTTGCGCCGAGTCCTGCGGGCCATTCGACCGAAGTGCCAGCGCCGACTTTCTCTTTCCACTGCGGGCTGACTTTCGACAAATAGTCGGTGAAGACGAAAGTAGTGCCGCTTCCATCCGAGCGATGGACGACCGAGATAGGCTCTGCGGGCAGATTCACTCCTTCATTGAGAGAAGCGATTTGCGGATCATTCCATTTCTGAATCGTCCCGAGGAAGATTCCCGCGATGGCTTCCGAAGAGAGTTTGAGTTCGGCAGAAACGCCCGGAAGGTTGTAAGTGAGGACGACCGCGCCGAGCACTGTCGGGATGTGAAGTATCTCGCCGGGGGCCGACTTGAGTTCTTCATCTTTCATGGGCGCGTCTGAGCCGCCGAAATCGACCGTGCGCGAGATGATTTGTTTGATGCCTCCGCCCGATCCGATTGACTGATAATCGAACTTCGCGCCGGGGGTGAGCTTGTTGTAATCGCTGAACCATTTCTGGTAGATGGGATTTGGAAAAGTCGCGCCCGCGCCCTGTAGCCTCACTTCGCTCGAAGCGTTGTTGGACGAGCCGCCGCATCCGACCAATGACAAGGCCATAAAAAGCATCAGCGTCGCCGATGTGATTCTGTTATTCACTCGTTAAATCCTCCTGACGGTTCTTAACATCAGGCAGGAGGATACAGGCGCGGCGTTACGATGGCGTAACGATGATGTGAACAATTTGTTAAAAGACGCTCTGTTTCACGATTTGACAAGTCCCTGCGATTTGAGCCAGAAGATCAGGTCTGCGGCCCAGGGATGCGCGTTTGCAAAAGGCGGCTTATCGGCCAGCCCCAAACCGTGTCGGCCTTTCTGATAGACGTGCAGATCGAAAGCCACTCCATTGCGCTTCAACGCGGCGGCAAACTCAAGGCTGTTTTCCACCCCTAGGCAGTGTCTTCCCACGTGTGCCATAAAAAGCAGGGCGGAGTTTTTTGAGTGACCTGTCGCTCGTTTGAAAGCGAGGCGATGAGATCAGGCGAGGGGTTTTCGCCGAGCAGGTTTTTTCTCGAACCGGCATGCCCCATCGCTCCCATCGAAATGACTGGGTAGCATAGCACACCGAAATCAGGGCGCGAACTTTGTCGCTCTATCGGGTCCTGCGCGTCGGGTTTGCCCTCGTCAAAGTGGGTCATCAGCGTGGAAGCCAGATGCCCTCCGGCGGACGATCCCATTATGCCTGTGCGTTTCGGATCGATGCCCCATTGAGAGGACATCTCTCTGATCATTCGCACTGCTCTTGCAGCGTCCTCAAGCATCGAGGGATGACGATAGCCATCCGCGCCGAGTCGATATTTCAGAACGAATGCGGTGATCCCATGCGCATTCAAAAAGAGCGCGTAATCGCGGCCTTCGTGATCGGCGAGCCTCACATAACCTCCGCCGGGGCAAATCACGATGGCTGTGCCATTGGCTTTCGTTCCATCAGGCAGGTAAGGAGTGATCGCAGGGATGTCTTTTTCCTCTCGCCCCAGAGCGCCCGGCGCTCCCTGCGGCCAGAGCGGGATCGGCTTTTGTTGATTCACCGAAACAGGCATGCTCTCCTTTTTATCCTGACAGAGAGCGAGGGCCGGAATCACCGCGGCCAGAATCAAAATGTATTTCATCCATCACTCCTTCATTGTTTTTCAGAGACGCTGGGGAGCGGGGGTGATGAGGCGCAGGGGTGCGGGGGAGCAGGGGAGCAGCAGAACACGAACACCATTCATCGTTTCACCTCATAACCTTTTCACCCTGTCTCCCCGGCTCCCCTGCTCCCTCTCACCCTTCACTCTTCACTCTTCACCTCTTCATCCGCTAGGGGCGTCGCTCGACGGCAAACAGCCGCCATTCTCCGAGTTCCTGGCTGAAGGTGTGCGCGCCTCGCTCGTTGAACCTGATGCCTGACCCTGCGACCAAATCTTTCACGGTGCTTGACACCAGCACCTCCCCGGGACCGGCTCTGGAAGCCACCTGCGCGCTTATATCGACAGCTATTCCCATCATCCCTCCGTTCGTCACGTCGCACTCTCCGGTGTGCAGGCCGGCGTGGATATAAACGCCGAGCCTCTGAGCCGCCTCGATCATCGCCGTCGCGCATCGAATGGCGCGGGCCGGGCCGTCGAATGTGGCGAGGAACTGATTGCCGTCCACCGAGACCTCGCGCCCGCGAAAAAGCTCTATCTCTTTTCTGGCGTGAGAGCGGAAACGCTCGATTATGTCCCGACTGCGTGGGTCGCCGCCGCAGGCCGCATCGACTGTCGGCCCGTTGATGGCTGCAAGCAGGACGGTGGCAAGCACCCGGTCGTGAGAGGAAGCATGGCGGACTCCGGTGAGGAACTCTTCTATTTCGTCCAGTATCTCGTCCTGATTGCCCACGAACGGCAGGTGATCGATTCCGGGAAGCTCGACATATTTCGCGCCGGGAATTCGTGAGGCCATATAGCGGCCTTCTTCGACTCTGAGGCACATATCTTCCTGGCGGTGGATTATGAGGGTTGGCACGCGGATGGTCGGCAGCACGTGGCGCACATCGATTTCAGCGTTCATCTGCGTGAGGGCCACCGCCGCTCCAGGGCTTGCGCCCATTCTCAGATAAGTCGCCCACCAGTTGCGAAACTGCGGATCGTCGGCCATCGAGGGCGCGCGCGACTGTATGCCGACAGGGCCGCCCCAGTGGTTTCGAATCTCTTCGTAAAAATGCGCGTGCTCTTCTGCTGTAGGAGCCCAGGGGCATTCGGAGTCCCAGATGCGCTTGGCGTAAGCGCCTATCATCACAAGCGCGGTGGTCTTTTCGGGATAGGTTGCCGAAAAGAGCGAAGACATCGGGCCGCCTTCTGACACTCCGACGAGCGCGGCCCGCTTCGAGCCGACGGCCTCCATCACCGCCCGCACGTCGTCCATGCGCTGCTCAAGGGTGGGAAGCTGATTTATAGGCACGCGGTCTGAAAGCCCCGTGCCGCGCTTGTCGAAAAGAATCAACCGCGAAAAGGAAGCCAGCCGCGACAGGAAGCGGGCGAATGAAATCTCTTCCCAGAAGTATTCCAGGTGAGAGACCCAGCCCATCACGAACACGATGTCTATCGGGCCGTCGCCCGCCACCTGATAAGCGATGTTGACCTCTCCGCTGTGGGTATAGTGGGTTTCGGGCGTGCGGCGCAGCAGCGGCGCAGGCGGCAGACCTGCAATCGGTTTTACGGCAGCCTCATCATCATCTTCTTCGACTATCAGTCGCGTGCGGACGCGCTCCCGGACGATTATTTCATCAGGTTCACGGGAAGATTCGCGCACCGAGGCGGTGAAGCGATAGCCGCGACGCGGAATGGTTTCTATGTAGTGAGAGCCGTCTGCGCGATGGCCGAGAATCTTTCTGAGGCTCGAAATGTTGACCGCCAGATTTGCCTCCTCGACGAAGGCGTCAGGCCAGATGCTCTGCATCATCTCCCCCTTTTCAAGCACCCGCCCGCGATTCTGAACCAGAAAAAGAAGGGTCTCGAAGGTTTTCGGAGTGAGTTGAACCGCCTGGCCGTCGCGCAGGAGCACGCGCTCCGCCGTGTCCAGCTTGAAAGGCCCGAACTCGAAACAGGCATTCGACATGATTTTTATGACTCTTTTAGAAAACTTTTATACGCTCTTAAAGATTCGCAGACCGTCGAGGGAGTATCTTCAGTTGCGAAGAGAGCCGTTTCGATGTTTCAAGAACGTCGCGCTCATTATAAGCAAGCGGCTCCGGCGTAACAAGAAGGCAGGAGAGGGGATGTGAAAAGGAGAATCGAGATGATGGTTGAGACCGAGCGGCTGACGATAATCAGGAGCCGTCCGCCCGCTTCAGCCTGGTGCAATTACTGCGGCGGGCAGACGCAGATGCTTTCCGTAGATCAGGCCGCGCTGAGGGCCGGCATGAGATCGATAGTAATCTACCGGATGGTGGAAGCCGGAAAACTGCATTTTATGGAAGACACGGAAGGCATACTGTTCATTTGCTCGACCTCTCTCGAAACATCAGGCAGCCTGTTGCAGCGGGTTTCTCAGATGTTCGTCGAAAGAGATGAAAATACTTGAAGCGAATGTACCCGGAAATCTTCATCGTTCCTTTTCTTGAGCCGCTTTCATTGACTGTGAAAGGGAATCCGCCAGTTTTTGATTCCCATGCGCTTCTGTAGAGTCAATTTTCTTTTCATAATTTTCGAAACCAACGGCAAGCTCTGTTGTTCCATTAAGAAATTCCGGCTCCGGCTCGCGTAGTTCGATTCTGACAGCCTCTTGCACAACACCTTCAATTAACGACACGCTTCGCTGTTTGAAAGGCGGCAAGGGGAGAGCCGTTTTCAAACAGCAGCGCAGTCAGCCGGAGCGCGCGAGACGATTGCCACACGCGCTCCGGTTTTTTCTTTTTCCGTTTGTCACTCGACGATTCGAATGTGAAGGTCGCGCAACTGGTCTTCCTGACGGCGGGTTATTTTTCCTGGGCAGAGGGTTCGAGGCTCAAATCCTCAGTCGCTTTGCCGATCTCATCGATTTCAGCAAGCGCGGCATCCATTCCGACATATTCATCCACCTGCTGGCGCAGCCTGTTGATGTGATCGATTATCGGTTCGGCCATCAGCGCGAATCGTCTGGGATTGAGAGAATAGACATCGCGTTTGAGCGCAACGAGTGAGGATTCGAGGTCAATGATAGCCATCTGAGTCTGTTTCAGTTGCTCATTGTTTGTAATCATAGCTCAACCCTCAACAGTCCTTTTCGTTTCTGGCTTGTTTGAAAGCCCGGATCATCAAGCTTGACGCGAGAAAAGAACTCAACCAGCTTTTCATAAGTTTCACTGCCATCCACGGCTGGAAGAACGTCGAACCTGTATATGCTCTTCACCATTCGTTTCGATTGAACATTATACTCGAATGGCCTCAACTCCTGTGTCAAATCGAAGTCTGCCCGCAAAACCAATATCAGGTCAATATCCGACGGCCCAGGCTTCGCAGTTATGTAACTCCCATCTATGATAACCGCTTTTGCAATACCCGTCGCGCCAACATCTTCAATGTACTGTTTTAGCCTCTCAGTCAGTCGCGGTCTTCTGTCCGATTCTCTGAACTGGCCGAATGCATTCTCTACTTCGTCCAGTGTGCAAGAATGTATGCCTTCCGGGAGCACACCATCGGTCAATTCAGGTATCAAGCTGCGACCCTCCTATGGCGTCAAACTACTCATATTTTGAAAACACTTCAGGCGCATCCCTTACCTTTCTTTGCTCAACATGGCCATGCGTTTCACCGATAGGCCGTCCTTGTTTGTCACTCGACGATTCGAATGTGAAGGTCGCGCAACTGGTCTTCGGAGACCGACCCCGGCGCTTCGGTCATCAGATCGCTCGCCGATGCCGTTTTCGGAAATGCGATCACTTCACGAATCGATTTTTCGCGCGCAAGCAGCATAATCAGGCGATCAAATCCGAAAGCTATCCCTCCATGCGGAGGAGTGCCGTACTCAAGGGCGTCGAGAAGAAAGCCGAACTTCGAGCGCGCTTCTTCCTCGCTCAAGCCGAGCGCGCTGAACACCCGACGCTGAGTTTCGCGCTGATGAATCCGTATCGAGCCGCTGCCCAACTCCACCCCGTTTAACACCAGATCGTAAGCTTTGGCAAGCACTGCTCCGGGATCAGTCTCTATCTTGTCGAGGTCTTCTTCGCGCGGGCTTGTGAACGGATGATGCATCGCGTAATATCGCCCGTCTTCTTCGTGATACTCGAACATCGGAAAATCCGTCACCCACAGGAAATTGAATTTGTTCTGATCGATCAACCCTTCACGCTCGGCCACTTCAGAGCGAAGCGCGTTGAGCGACGCGGCTACGACCGAAGGCTTTCCAGCCACCACAAGCGAGCAGTCGCCTGCCTCGCACAGGGCTGTGGAAGCCAGTTGCGCTACTTTCTCTTCTCCGAGAGCTTTCGTAAGCGACGAACTCGCTTCGTCCGCGTCGCTCACTTTTATCCACGCCATCCCGGCTGCGCCGAACCGCTTCGCCGTCTCCGTAAGCCCGTCGAAATTTTTGCGAGAATACCTGGCGCCTCCTTTGACGGTTATCGCCTTGACCTGCCCTCCGGCGTCGAGCGCGGTTCGATAAGGAGTGAAATCGGTTTCTGTGAGTTGCGCGCTGAGATCGACTATCTCCATCGCGTAGCGGGTGTCGGGCTTGTCCGAACCATACCGGCTCATGGCTTCGCTGTAGGTGAGCCGGGGGAAGGGAAGCTCGACTTTCACTTCGGCGAGGCGGGCAAGCTCTGCCATCATCGGCTCGATGGCTTTGAAGAGATCGTCCTCGCGGATGAAGCTCATCTCCATATCGATCTGCGTAAATTCAGGCTGGCGGTCTGCTCTGAGGTCTTCGTCGCGGAAACATCGGGCTATCTGAAAATATTTGTCATAGCCTGCGACCATCAGCAGTTGCTTGAAAATCTGCGGCGACTGCGGAAGGGCGTAGAAGTTGCCTGGCGAGATGCGGCTGGGGACTATGTAGTCGCGCGCGCCTTCGGGGGTGGTGCGGATGAGTTGCGGAGTTTCGACTTCGCAAAAGCCATGCTCGTCCAGATAGCGGCGCACGGTGATCGAAGCGCGATGGCGCAGCAGTATGTTGTACTGCATCTTCTCGCGGCGGAGGTCGAGGTAGCGATATTTCAAACGCACGTCTTCGCTGGCCTTCGAGTTATCCATTTCGAAGGGTGGAGTGCGGGCGTCGTTAAGTATGTAAAGCTCTTTTGCCACGACTTCGACGCGACCGGTCTTGATGTTGGGATTGTATTTATCCTTTTCGCGCATCACCACCTTGCCGACGACTGCGGCGACATATTCGCTGCGCAGGTCTTTGGCGCGGCGATGCGCTTCCGCGTTCTTCTCTTCGTCGAACACGACCTGGACTATACCTTCGCGGTCGCGCAGATCGATGAAGGTAAGCTGACCGAAGTCGCGGCGGCGATGCACCCATCCCATCAGCACGACCTGTTCGCCCGCGTGGTCGGGTTTGAGTTCTCCGCAATAACGTGTGCGTTTAAGAGCGCCGAGTTTGTCTAACATGGTTTCCTCAATAAATGTGCAGTAGGCTGCCAGCCTGCTGGTTCCTCAAAATTCTCATGCTTTCAGGCCAACAGGCTGGCACAAGGAACGCAAGCGTCTCGCTTGCGTTCCTTGTGCCAGCCTTACCTTTTCATCACTACCCATCTGCGACTCCCCTGAAAACACTAAACGGCGAGCCTGGCGGTGATGAACTATTTTCAGTCCACCGCCGCGCGACTCACCGTCCGTTGATATTATTTATAATCTCCGCTTCTTGTGTTTCTCTCTGCTCGCCTGTCGTCATATCGCGCAGCATGTAACTTCCGCGACGAATCTCGTCTTCGCCGACGATGATGGCGTATCGCGCAGAAAGGTTGTTGGCGACTGCGAGAGCCTTTTTGAGTCGCCGCCCTTCCAGATCGACGACGACGCTCACCCCCTGTTGGCGCAGCCTTCGCGCCAGAGCGAAGGAATGATATCGCGCCTCGTCGCCGATGTAAGCGATGAAGACGGACGGGGCTGACCTGCGCGAATCGATTGCCGTGTCGGGCAGGCTCAACGTCATTCGCTCGATGCCGAACGCGAAGCCGAACCCCTTGACCGGCGGCCCTCCGATCAATTCCGACAAGCCGTCATAGCGGCCTCCGCCCACGATGGTGTTCTGCGCGCCAAGCTGACTGCCAATTATCTCGAAGGCCGTGCGCGAATAGTAATCGAGCCCCCGAACGAGTCGCGGCGCGATGGTGTAGCTGATGCCGCGAGCGTCGAGCATCCGCCGGAACTGATCGAAGTGATCGCGGCAGCCCTCGCACAGACTGTTGGTGATGGTCGGAAGCTCCGCGAGGTGCGGCTGACAGGCTTCGACCTTGCAGTCGAGCACGCGAAGAGGGTTGGTTTCATAACGCCCGCGACAGCTTCCGCACAGGTAAGGCAGCCGCTCGCCGATGGCTTCTTTCAATCGGGCGATGTAAGCGGGCCGGCAGTTGTGGTCGCCTATGGAATTGATCAAAAGCTCCGCGCCGGTGATCGAAAGTTTTTTCAGATAGCAGTCGAGCATCTCAATGACTTCGGCTTCGATGGCCGGGTCATCGCTCATTCCGAGGACTTCGGCTCCGATCTGAGAGAACTGACGATAGCGGCCCTTCTGCGGGCGCTCGCGTCGAAACTGCGGCCCGGCGTAGTAGAGTTTCACAAGGCCCGGCTGATTGAACAATCCGTGCTCGACGTAGGCGCGCACGACCGAAGCGGTGGATTCGGGCCTGAGAGAAATCCGCTCGCGCGTGCCGCTCTCTCTTTCGCGGTCATCGAAGGTGTACATCTCCTTGTTGACATCAGTCTCCGTTCCGACGCCGCGCTCGAAGAGTTCGGTCTTTTCTATTACCGGCGTTCGAATCTCCTCGAAGCCGAAGAGTCGAAACACCTCGCGGGCCGTGTCCTCCACGAGCGCCCATCGCTCGACCTGCGCGTCCGCCTTGTCGGTCAGTCGCGCTGGCAATATGTCCTGAGTTCCGCGAACCTTGCTTATCATTTCACACAAACTTCTCAGACGAATTTCTGTCCCGCTTCGGCCAGATAAGAGTTTTTGTATTGGATATAATTTTTCCAGTGCGCATCGATGCGCGCTATCTCTTCTTCGGTCACTTCGCGCTTGACCCGCGCAGGCGCTCCCATCACCATCGAGCGGGGGGGAATCACCGTGCCGGGGGTGACGAGCGACCCGGCGGCGATGAAGGATTCTTCGCCCACCGTCACGTCATCGAGTATGATCGCGCCAATGCCGATGAGCGTGCGATCTTTGATGGTGCATCCGTGAAGGACGACTTTGTGCGCGACAGTGACGTAATTGCCGACGATGGTCGGAAATTTTTCGCGGGTGACATGAATAACCGTGCCGTCCTGAATGTTGGTGCTGTGGCCTATGCGAATGAAGTTCACGTCTCCGCGAACGACGCAGTTGAACCACACGCTCGCATGCTCGCCTATATGCACATCGCCGATGACATGCGCGCTTGCTTCGATCAAAGCGGTAGCGGCTATCTGCGGCCTTATGCCGTTGTATGACCTGATCATCAGACTTGCTCCCGTTCCGTAATGCTTTGCTCCCTGAAGAAGCAGCCCCGCGTGATTTTGTGCGCGCTCATGTCGGGCGCGAGCGTTTGACGGAAAGAAGTGAAGTTATCATGCGGTTTGCAAATGTAGCAAGTTGACACCCGAACAGGGGTGAAATAGGATCAGAAGAATGTTTGGTAAGGCAAAAAGCAAAAGGCAAAAGGCAAAAGTCGCTTATCCGTCTTTGCTCATCCTGGCTTTGCTTCTTTCCTCCTGCGGAAAACCTTTCAACGTCAAGACCCGACCCGACGCGCCTTCGGGAGCATTCAACGCCAGAGGAGAATCTTCCGGCGTCGAGATCGAAGCCCAGGCGGTGAGGGACGAAGACTACCTTTATGACACATTCGAAGCAAACCTGATAATGGCGGGCGTTCTCCCTGTGCGCATCCGCGCGACGAACAAGGGCGGCGAGCCGATTGATTTGAAGAACGCGCGTTTCGAAATCCGCTCGACTCGCAGTTATAAATCAGCAACAGCGAGCGAAGCGTTCAAGCGAGTGTTTTCATACTACGGCATCACTTTCTATACGAAGCGCGGATACGAGGAGTCGAGAAACGATTTCGTATCGCACGCAATCGACCTCCTTGCGCCGCTTGCGGCAGGCGAGTCGCGCGAGGGGATAGTGTTTTTCATCCTGCCCGAAGACGTGGCCCGCGCGGCGGGGCTGTCGCTCACGGTCCATCGCCTCACCTCAGACGGAAAGAAGCCCGACGCCGGACTCGAACTGAAATTGAATTGATTATTCGTCCTTTGTCACTGGTCACTTGTCATTTGTTTTCGTCTCCACGCGCTCTGCAAAAAACAAATGACCAATGACGAATGACGAATGACGAAGGAGTAAAGCCATGACAAGAATCGCGCGATTGTCGTTCATCGTAGTGATCGCTGTCGCTGCTGTCTTTGCGCAGGAGACGTTCAGAAATCCTGCTCTTGAGCAGAACAGTGAGTTCGAGCAGGCTTTCAACCGCGCCCGCCAGTTGGCCCGCCAGGGGGATTACGAAGCGGCGATCAGGGAATTGCAGAATGCGGCCAAGCTCAAAAACGGCCAGTGCGCCGAGTGCTTTCGCATGATCGGGCATTATTATTTTCAGGCTGAGAAATACAAAGACGCGGTTACGGCTTTTCGGCAATCGCTCGCTGCGGGGACGGACAAGGAAGCCGATGTGCATAACTGGATCGGAGTCGGGCTCTATCAGCAGAACGACAAGAAACTTTTTGCGGAAGCGGCAGCGGCTTTCAGGCGCGCAATCGAGTTGAGCGGAGACAGGTTTCCTAAAGCTCATTACAATCTCGGATACACGCTCATAAGAATGGGCCGAGAGGAAGAAGGTATTGCCGAATTAAAAACGTATCTTGAAAAGGAGCCTTCAGCGCCTGAAGCCTCGCAGGTGCGAATGGTGATAGCCAATCCGCGACTGGCGAGCGAGACTCTGGCGAGCGGTTTCAAAGTGAAGTCGCTTGCGGGCGAGGAGCTATCGCTTGAGAGATTCCGGGGCAAGGTGGTGCTGTTGGATTTCTGGGCGACGTGGTGCAAGCCGTGCGTATTCGAGATGCCGAATGTGAAAAACATCTGGAAGAAATACAGCGCGGATCAGTTCATCATCGTAGGCGTGAGCCTGGATCGCAGCGAGAGCGCGCTTCGATCTTACATAGAGAAAGAAGAGATAGGCTGGCCTCAGTATTTCGACGGCCAGGGCTGGAATAACCGGGTGTCGAAGCTCTACAACGTGCATTCGATCCCGCACACTGTTTTGATCGATCACGAGGGAGTGGTGCGCGCAGTGGGGCTTCGCGGCGGGGGGCTGTCGAGCAAGATAGGCGATCTGATCAAGAAGATTCCCAGACAGAATCAATGACGCGATGAAGCATTGGGAGAAAGCCGGGTCAATTGCACATAATCATAATCAGCGTAGGCATCCCTGTTGGCGTCCGTCCCGTAGCTGATGGTCAGATAATGTATGACAGCATCTATCTGCGGGCCGAAGCTGTGAGCGGCCAGGAGCGTGAAGCTGATTCCGTCATCGCTTCTCTCTATGGTCAGATTGCGCCCGTTGCGGGTGATTCGAAAGACGTAAGAGTCGCTGGCGTTTGGAGGAGTATTATCGAATTCGATGACTGCCTTGTTATCTATAACTCCCCCACCACCTATCCACCCTGGGCAGCAGTCATCCCAGGAGCTGCGATACCTGCTCAGATAGATGTAGCTGTCGGCTCTCCGCGTTCCATGTAGAAATGGCGCTCCGAAACTGATGGCAAACCTCAAGGTTCTTGTTCCGCCGCCCGTGCCGGTGAAGTATGACACCTTTGTTTCAAAGACCCAGTGATCTCCTCGAAAGCTGCGCATCAAGGTCAGGTAAGGTTCAGGCCCCGAAGGGACAGCGGTGCGGAAGCGCAAGTGACCGGGGTTTTCGGTGAGCGAATAGCCTCCGTCTCCTTTGATGATCTCCCAGGCCGGATCGAGCTTTTCCTCGTCAAAGGAATCAGAGAATTCATCAGGGACTTCCATCTGCTCGAATGTCTGTTTCGCCACCACTGTGACCCGGGTGAGAGAATCTGAGACGTGGCAAATGTAGAGATTCTTCGTCACCGGATCGACAGCCAGATCAGTCGGGTATTCGACCGGAGACAGCCGGGCAATCTCTGAATTCGTGGCCGTATCGAGCGCGATGACCTGATTCCTGTCTGGAATAGAAAAGTAGAAGCGGTTGTTTTCAGTATCCAGGTCCCCGGACGACTTGTCTCCAATAACGTCTTTGTACCCGAATGTCTTGATATCGTCGTGAGTATTGCCATCGAGCATCTGAAGATCAGCGGTCCTACCTGTGCTGAGGGTGCGTCCATAGAGACGGTTCTGAGTCGGATCAGCAGCGAAGACTTCTATGCCCGGAAGGTCGGCCAGCACGGAATTATTCTGGCCGTCGAACACTCGTGTTTTCTCATGCGCCGAGGCGTAGACGCGGTTCGTCGCCGTATTGACGACAACAAGGCCGGCAACGCCGTTGAGGTCGAAAGGGCCTTCAACGGCGTTGGTGGCTCCATCGATGACGAACAGCTTGTCGTTTCCCGCAAACCCCTGGCTGGAAAGATAGACCTTGTTGGTGAGCGGATTGAAGGCAAACCATTGGGGGAAGCCAGGCACAGGTATTTTTGTGAGAGTTGAGAAGGTGTCGGGATCGATCACTCTGACATGGCCGTCAACTGTGGCGTTCGCATAGAGCTTATCGTTAGCCGGATTGTAAGTGACCGAGCCGAGGAAGACCTGGAAGGAGATAGTTTTGAAGATGGTATTCGTCTTTGTATCGATGACGACGAGCGAGGAAGGCCAGTACACAAGACTGAGACTCCGTTTTGCGCCGCGAGGGAGTTTTTCGCCAGCGCCTACCCGTGTTATTCGATGGGCGACCGAATAAGCGCGCGGCCTTTTGGGGTCGAAAACCGGGGGAGAAAGCTGCCATCCTTTTGGAAAAGTGAAGCTGGCAAGTATTCTTTCGTCAGGCGAGCGCCCTGTTCGCTTGATCTCCAATGCAGGTTTTTCCCTGCCGTTTGGGATGAGCCTCGATCTGGCGCGTTCTGCGATGGGAGTCTGATCCGGGTACTGAGTGACTACAGTTTTGAAAGCGCGCTGGGCATCCTGTTTGCGTCCGATTCGATTGTAGAGAACGCCGATTCGATACTGAGCTTCGGCGACGAGGGCGCGGTTATTTTTTTCGAGAGAGATGAACTGAGAGTAGAGGCGGATAGCTTTCATGAGGTTCCGGCTGCTGTCATCAAGCATGCGCGCGCGCTGGTAGAGATCGCGGGGATTTTGTTGGGCGAAGGAGGAGGCCGGGATCAGTGACAAGAAAACAGCTACGACTGCGATGGCACAAGTCACCTTCGATGGCATCCTCCGTGCCTCCTTGCTTCGAGCCAACATCTGAGACCGGAACAATCTGGCCAGAAGGAATTAGGCCCCTATTTCCGCAGGAAATCAAGCGAGGCGCTCTCTGCGGCCAGATGGAATTCGTCAACGTCGCATGTTTTGAAATGGAGTAGTCCATCTCTACTCCATCTCCTTGAGCGCATAGCAGGGGCTTATGGACTGAGGCTGGCGATGATCTCATTTGCGGCAGCTATCAGCGGTTGCCCTTGAGATGGAGAGAGTCGCCCGGAGTTTATGAGACCGTTCACGTCGCCGATGAATAGTCTCAGTTGAATGATTGCGGCATTGCGCAATCCCCGATTCATCAGTTGCACGGCCACTTGAAGTCTCGCGGTCAGAATGATTCCTTGAAACGGACTGAGTATCCTCTGATTGACCAGGCTGATTATGTTGTTGACCAACTGTCGGGTTGCTTGCTGAGGAGTTCGCACCGTTACAGTGAATGCGCAGTTTGCGATATTGCCCGCCGTGTCAGTTGCGGTGCAGTTTACTGTAGTTGCTCCGACAGGGAATGTGGAGCCGGAAGGAGGAACGCAGTCAACGGAGGCGATCTGGCAATTGTCGGTTGCTGTCGCCGCCGGGTAATTGACCGCAGCATTGTTTTGTCCCAGCGACGTGGTTTGAATGATATTCGATGGGCAGGTGATTTGCGGAGGTGTACTGTCGCGGATGGTGATAGTGACTGCGCAGGCTGATTCATTGCCTGCGGCGTCTCTGGCCGTCAGCGTCACCTTCGCGCTTCCGAGACCGAGCAAAGTTCCTGCCGCCGGAGATTGATTTATATTCACCGCCGAGCAGTTGTCCGATGCTGCTGCTTCTGCGGTCAAATCCGGCATGACGGCCTGACAATTTGCGTCTGCTGAGATATCTCTGCTGGCCGGGCAGGTTGTGATCGCTGGAGCCGTTGTGTCGACTACGGTCACTGTGGCCATGCACTGGCTCGAAGCGCCGAGGGGGTCGGTCACTGTCAGAGTCACTGAAATTGTGCCGAGAGGATAGGGGCCAGGAGGCGATTGAATGGTTGTGATCGAATCTCCATCGGGATCGGACGAGCCATTATCGACCGAAGCCGGAGCCGTGCAATTGGGTTCCGCAGATACGGTGACATCCTGGCATCGAGCAACAGGCGCGGAGTTTGGATTTACGGGGTCGGCGCGGAAGACGCCTTGAGTCCCATTAGCAAGAGTGGCTGTAAAAGCGATCTGCCCGGCATTGTTCAAGGAGTGTCGCCCGCAACGTACAAAGCGAACGGTCGAGCCATCGAGGGGGTCTCCGATGGCGATGATTTTGTCCGCCACGGGGTCAGGACCTCGAAAGATGCCTGCGCCACCTGTTCCCGGGTTAGTGTCAAAGTCTGCGCTGAAGACTACCATCCCGTCGTCGTTTATAGCCGCGCCATTTGGAGCGAGGATGCCATAGGGTCCCAGGTTGTCCGCCACGGTTGTCAGAGGCCCGCCATTTCCCGAGTAGATGGTCGTGGTGCCGAAGTTTCGGCCATTCCTGAAGGCAACTGTTCCGCTGTTGTTGATCGAAGTGCCGCTGTAATCGGGCGCTGTACTGATTGAAAGACTGGTGATCGGAGTCACTGCTCCGCCGTTGCCAGTGAAGACGAACCACAACGTTGGCTGTAGAGCACCTGCTGTCGGACTCGTGAGGAATGCGACAGTTCCGGCCTGGTTCGCCGACAACCCACCAAACAGATTGTGGGGAAAGCCGACATTAGGAAGACGCGAGTTGTCATAAAGCAGAATGGGCGGCCCCCCACCTCTGGAGACATATATACTGTTCCCTTGCAGGTTTGTAGCGGTTCCAACCATGAAGACATCACCAGAGTCAATAATGAAGGGTTCCCTGAAATTGGGGCCAACATTTGGATTAGGGGGCGGAGGCCCAACTATGGAAACCGATCCCCCGCTGCCAGTGAAAACTCCACCTGTGTTCGTGGAAAGAAATCCTCCTTGAAAGGCCACCGCGCCTGTCGAATTGATGCTAATGTCGAAGCCAAAGACTGCGAAAGTGCCGAAGCCTGGCACGTTTGTTGTAAAGTCAGCAATGGTAATAAGCGGACCACCGTCCCCTTTTACGATTGCCTTTCCGCCTGCGTCCAGGTTTGCCAAGAAGGCCACAACACCATTGTCATTGATGGCTGGATCAGGCGCAAAATCCTGGAACATGCCTGTGGTGTCGGTGATCTTCGTGAGCGTATATAGATTGGCCTGCGTGCGTGATAACCGTGATGCGTGATAATGCGATTCCGCATTAAGCTTTGTCGCGGAAAACGAAGTAAACACGATGAGTGTCACAACAGGCAGAATCACTACAAAACTCTTTTTCATTTGCTTGCTCCTTTCCCCCCTTTTACATCCTGCCCGATGTTTTTCCGGTGGTGAGAACCTTTATCGAACGTTGAGCAATAGCTGGTGTGATAGCTGTTGATTATGTGCTGCGGGTAGCTGTCAGCGAGGAGGATTTAATAGTGAGCGCCTGTTCGTTAGATTGCTGGTCAGTTTCCCCTGATGCTTCCGGCCAATACTGGTTCCAGAGATGGTCCAGTTGCAGCAGCCTTTTTGTGACCATCCAGGAGAGAGTAAATAAAGAGATCAGGGTAATTGTTTCCACAGTGATCAAAAGTCGATAACGACCTCTTTCAAGCATATCGCCTATCGCGGCAGTGCCGAGATCGTTTGAGGTAACTGCGATATAAACAAGCAAAGGGAGCCAGCATATAAACTTGGGAGTGAATCGGAGGAATAGTTTTGGCTTGTTGTGCTGTGTCTGCGGGGCTGTAAACACCTGCTTCATGGCCAGAATATGGTAGAAATCGCGTAGTTTGCCAAGACGACGGGCTTCTTCAAACGACATTTTCAGATTGTCCACTTCGCGCGAAATGAAGAAACGAAAACATCCCAGGATCACCAGAAAAGCAGTGCCTCCCAATATGCCGAGATCGTTTACGTCGAAAGAGAAACCGAAGAAAGGCACTCGAATCACCAGAGAGTTTTCAACGTAAGCTCTTGACGTGGCTGCACAGAGGTCCTTGTATCTCTGTTCGTATAGATCAACAGCATTTTTGTAAGAGGCTGTATCCTGATACTCATCAGGTTAGGGAAAAGAGCCAAGCTTCGATTGTGTATATTGTCCGTGAATATCTCCCAATTTCACCATGCGTTTTAGCATCCAATGGCTTTGCAGCGAGTTCAGCCATCCTGCCAGAACCAGCACGCTTGCCACCACTAATATAATCGTCATCGTTCGAGTTCTCCTGGATGCGTCGCTGCTCGCATCAAGATAGTCTCGAATGTCTTGAACATCCGACTCTGAGTGAGAAACCAGAACCTGAGTCTTTGACATTGCATCCTCCTACACCAATGTCCCGGCGCTTTATGTCGGGGCTGCGGTTGCAAATGACAGCTACGGATGTCTCTGATCGGGAAACAGTGCGACCTATTTCCAACTTTGCGCTTGTCAATATTTTGTTTGGCGATGCACGCAATGATTATAAGAAGAGGGGAAGACCAGTGGGTTAAGGATTGGTCAAGATTTCGCCAGGTTTCGGTCAAGTTTGTATCCGATGCCGCGAACGGAGTGAATATAACGAGGATGGTCCGGGTCGTCCTCTATCTTCTTTCGCAATGAGGCAAGGTGAGTGTCAATGACTCGATGAGTTACATACACTTCCTCGCCCCAGATCGAATCGAGAAATTCATCGCGCGTGATCACTTCGCCTGCTCGCCGGGCAAGCAACGTCAGCATGTCGAATTCCTTTCGCGTCAGCTTCACTTCTCGCCCACGCTTCATCACTCTACGCGAGCGCGTATCGATCTCCAGTCCGTCGAATCTGTATTGCGAGTTCTCGCTCGCTCCCGCCCGTCGCCGCATCGCTACTCTCACGCGAGCGACGATCTCTCGCAGCGAAAAGGGCTTCGTCACATAATCATCCGCTCCGACCTCAAGACCCAGCACGCGGTCTACCTCGCTCGCGCGCACGCTCAACATGATGATCCATACCTGGGGCATCTCGCTTCTCAATCTGCGGCATACTTCCATCCCGCTCAACCCCGGCATCATCCAGTCCAGCAGCATCACATCGGGCTTCATCTCGCGGGCCTTCTCCAGTCCTTCGACGCCATCCGTCGCCGCTTCGACCTCGAAGCCCTCCATCCGCAACTCATCTCTGAGCGCAAGCACTATCGAAGCCTCATCATCAACTATCAGCACTTTCGCCATCGTCGTTACCTCCATCGACGGGAAGCCGCAAAGTGAAGCGACTGCCCAGACCCGGTTCGCTCGCCGCCTCGACGCTTCCGCCATGCGCCTCCAACGTGGATTTCACAAGCGATAACCCAAGACCTGTGCCTCGGACGCTTTGACGGTCGCCTCGACGAGCGCGATAGAATCTGTCAAAAACTCGCGGCAGGTCTTCCGCATCGATTCCTTCTCCCTCATCGATCACCTCCACCGAGACCTGATGATCGAAACTCCTGACGACCACTTTCACCTGAGTCCCGGAAGGCGAATACTTGATCGCGTTCTCAATCAGGTTCTCTATCGCATCAGTCATTGCCGCACGATCCAGCATCGTCTGCGGCAACTCGCCTTCAACCCTTGACTCAAGAGCTATTCCCTTAGCCTCAGCCTGTGGCTGAAGCTCTCTTATCGCATCGCCTGCGATTTCGACCAGAGAAGCGAGAGTGAAAACGTGTCGGCGGCGTCCTTCCTGCGTCTGCTGCGCGTCGAGCAGGCGATTTACGTGGCGTTCAAGACGGCTCATCTCGCGGCTGATCCCTGCGCCGTACTCGACTAATTGTTCGGCCCGCGCCCGCCCGCCGATGATTCGTTCCATCAGCAGGCGAATGCTCGTGATGGGGCTTTTGAATTCATGGCTCACGGCGGCTATGAACTCGTTTTGAAGCCGCGCGAGTTCCTTCTCGCGGCGCACCACCCGCGCAGTCGTCGCAAGCCCCGCTATCAGCATCAACACCAGCAGCAGGACGAAAAGGCCCCACATCGCCGTCCTTCGATCAATCCAGTAGGCGTCGGTCGAGTCGCTGAAAGCGATCTCCCATCCGCTCACGCTGCGCAGACTCTCCCTCAGTGAAATCGCTCCGTCGCCGATGTTCGCTCCCCATAAAACGCGCCCTTGAGAGTCGCGGACGGATGACAGGTAAGCCTCAGCGCCGAGCATCGGCTTCACTTTTTCATCCAGCAGACCGGCAATATCGATTTCTGAAAGGGCCGCGCCCACCCGGTCGCCGCTTTCTGCGCTGAGGCAGATTATGAGAAAAGGGCCGCGCTCCGTATGCTCGAACAGCCGCGTTGCCGCATCTCGACGCGAGGGAGGAGACATGCGGACTATGCGCTCTATTTCGGCAAGGGCTTCGAGCCGCTCATCCTCAGCGATGCCACCGAGCCGTCCGCGAAGCTCCGCGTCATAAAATTGCCTTTCATCGTAGCTCAAAAGCCAGCGCCCGCTTCTGAGGCTCTCAAGAGTTCGTTCGAGGTTTGCGATAAAAACACTTCGCTCATCAACCGACGGCTGCTCCGCCTGAGCGCAGGCGACGAGCGCGGCAGGAAGGCCCGTAGGCGTGATTCCATCCGCTTCAGACAGGTCGATTATCTGAGATGAAGCGTCGCCCTTTTGAATCCGATTGATGCTCATCTCCGCCCACTGCTTCAATGCAGGCTCTCTGTCGATGATGCGGCGATAAGCGGTCAAAGCGGCCTGAGCGCGCCCCTGCGCCTGGGCTGACTGCGCCTGATCGATCAACTGCTCTGTCGCCTCCGACCAGACCATCGAGTCGGGCCGCTCGCCTGTATCGCTGAAATAAACTTTCTCGTGAATGAATGTGAGAAGACCGCTGCGGCTCATCGAGAAGACGCGAAGGGATTTCAATGATTGATCGCCGGTTTGCAGGCCATCGGTTTGAGCGCGACGAAGCTGATATTCGAGGTCGTCCAGTGCTGAGGCGATGGAGGCGTCGGCAAGTCGCGCGGCCTGCGCCTGCTCTTTGCCGAGTTGCTGCCTTCGCTCGATCCTCTCCACTTGCGCCGCCCTCAACCCCAGCAGGGCAAGCGCAAGCGCAGGCGCAGCTATCAGCAGAGTGAAACCCCACCACATCCAGTCGGATTTGAATCCAGTCGCGCCCATAGCCTGAAAATCCAGGCGACGCGCGCCGAATTCATTTGGGTGATGAGAGAAGTTCTGAGGGTTGAAATTGCGCGGTCGCCGGTCTTATCCGCTCCCATAAATTACAGACGTAACCTGCGCCTGAAATGATGCGGAAAAATTTCGCTACCGGAAGCGGTAGTAGTGATGGAACCCTGAGCCGTAGGCTTTCGGGAGCCAGCCCAGCAGCCAGCGCATGACTCTGGGGTCGAGCGAGTGAAACAAATCTTCTCTCACAAGGCTTGCGTCCAGGCGGATTTCACGATAGCTGGCCGCCTTGCCTTCTTCGTTTTTGAACACCACGCCGTAGGTCGGATCGTAGAGATGCCACCCGTGATCGTAATAAACTTCGGCCAGCACGTGAGTGTTCCGGTCAACGAGGTTGTCAATGATGTCAACCGTTCTCGTTCTGTAGCCGCCCGCTTCGGCTACGGTCGCAAAAGCCAGAGCCAGCGAGCCGCAAAATCCCGATCCTCGTTCGAGCGTGTCGCGCGGCGTCGTCTGCTCCCGCGTCGTCTCCTCGTAGTTGAGCATGGCCGAGATGTGGCGCGTTATGGCTTCGAGTCTGTCATGGTCAGACTCGCGGCCTGCGGTCAGGCGATCAAACACATTTTTGTAATAAGAAAAGTTCGCGCGGTCATAATCGCGCCAGGTGATCGAGTTGATGCCGGGCGTCGCTGCCGGATCGATTGGCTCGCCCTTTTCAACATCGAGTTTGCCTGCGTCGAATGTGTTGCTTTCGGAAAGATGATCCGGCGCAGTGACGCGGATGCGAACGTGTTTGTCAGAGTCAGTCGAGACGACGAGATCGAATGCCGCGCCCGGATACCACATCACATCGGGAAGCGTGAATCTGCCCTCGCTGTCGGCAATCGTCGCCCAGCCCGAGACGGAGTCAAGGGCTTCGACGCTTGCGCCCGCAACACTGACGCTGCCGGTTATGGCCGCAAGCCTCGGTTCGTGTCCGCGCCAGCGGGCCAGACGTATTTCAGATTTCACCCAGGCTTTGCTTAGAGAATGGCGGCAACGGGCCGACCAGGGAAAGACGGGAAGGAATAATACGGCAGACAGAAGCAGCGCGAGGGTCGTCACTACAAGCAGAACTTTGAAGCGCGCTCGCATGAAGAATGCCTGATCGGCTGGCTTCGCGTCACTGGCCCGCTGCGTGGTATTCCGGGTACTCGCGCTCGATGACCTCTCCGGGTCGCGGAGGCTCTTTCAACAGCAGCAGCGCGTCGCGCAGCACTTGTTTTTGAAGGTCGCGCATAAGCGGGCGACCGAGCGCGTTGCCCGGACGGAAGCCCACGGGATGAAGGGCGCGCGGGGGGCGCATCTGGCGCGTGGCCTCGGGGTTGATGGTGATGACCACCGTAGAGATGCCCCGCAGTTCTATTTCGCGCTGAACCGCAACGACCGTGCGGTGACAGACGTTTGGTCAGCCGCCGGTCAAAACAACGATGTCGGCGCGCGAACGCTTCTCTATCTCTTCGGCTATCTGAGGAGCGACCTCTTCATACATTCGCTTCAGTTGGACGGTGAAGCCGAGGTAGCCTATGTGCTTGTTTGCTACGCCTTCGATGAAGCCTTCGCCAGCAAGGTCGCGCAGCGCATCGATGGGAAAGACGACATTGATATCGCGGTCGGCATCGGCGTGATCGTAATGGTGATGAGTGACCATGAGATCGGAAGAGCCAACATCGCCCTCGATGATGCGAAAAGTCATATCGCCGAGATCATCAGCGATATTGAACGGCTCCTGGCTTTTGAGGTGAACGCCTCCGGCAGTTACTATAGCGACATTCGAGCGCGAAAGCTCGCGCTCAAGCGGAGTGAATGGAACGCATTTTCTTGAAATCACCGACGCCCTCACTGGCAGAGGCTCCGTCTGAAATCTCAGACGGAGCCTCGCGCGAGTTATTGCAGCTTGCGCAACACGTCGAATATCACTTCGTTGTCGGGTTGCTCGCCTATGTTGTGTATATCTTTGTAGGCTACCTTGCCTTCTTTATCGATCACGAACAACGCGCGCTCGGAGTAGCCTTCGGGGCGGTAGGAGCCAAACGAGCGCGCCACTTCGCCTTTGGGCTCGAAATCGGAAAGCAGGTCATAGGTGATGCCGCCCAGGCTCTTTGACCAGGCTTTGTTGCAGGGAACGGAGTCGATTGATATACCCAGCACCTGGGTATCATAGCTCTCGAATCGGCTGAGGTCAGCCTCATACGAGGGCATCTGCACCGTTCAAACAGGCGTCCACGCCAGCGGGTAGAACGCGATGAAAACATTCTTCTTGCCTCGGAAGTCGGACAACTTGACCTTGTTGCCGTTGTGGCTCGCCAATTCGAAGTCAGGCGCCAACTCTCCCACTTCTACAGCCATTGGTTGATTCCTCCTGGTGAATTTAACTTCGTCCCTAATGATTTAGACGATCAGTCAGCGGGTGTCAAGCAGGTCGGTGTCTCGCTTCACTTTCTCAAGCGCGGCCTTCCTCATCACATCAGCCGGAGCCTTGCTTCCCGTCCAGAGCTCGAACTGCAATGCCGCCTGAGAGACCAGCATCTCCAACCCATCGATAATCCGGCATCCCTCGGCTCGCGCGTCGCGCAGAAATGCGGTCTCAAGCGGATTGTAAACCAGATCGTAAGCTATGCGCCGACCGGCAAGCCATCGACGAGGCACAGGACTCACTCCCTCGCTGTGTCCGCTCATGCCGACGGGAGTCGTGTTGATGACCACCGGCGCATCGTGTGATTCGAATCGCTCCATCGGAAATACCTCGACGCCGAAAGATCGGGCCATCTGCTGCGCTCTTTCGACGCGGCGGGCAAATACGCTCACTTTCGCGCCCCGCTCCACAAGCCCCTGCGCGACGGCTCGCGCCGCGCCTCCCGCGCCCAGCACCGCGCAGATTTCGCCTCTGAGATTGCAAACCTTTTCCAGCGGCTCCATCGCGCCCGCAACATCGGTGTTGTGCCCGCGCAGGTGGCCTCCATCGATGACTACGGTGTTAATTGCGCCCGCCTTTCGCCCCCGCTCATCGATTTCATCGACGAGATCGAGCGCCTCGACTTTGTGCGGAATGGTCACGCTCAACCCGCGCAGGTTCCATTCTATCTCGCGCGTCTCTCTGCGGACGAACCGTTTGAAAAACTCAGCAGCATCCTCGACCTCGAATGGCAGATAAACACAGTCGATCCCGGCGTCTTCAAACGCCGCGTTGTGCATGGCGGGCGAAGCCGAATGAGCTACCGTGTTGCCGATTATCCCGGTCACAAGGGTCTCGCGCGAAATCGCATGAACTCGATAGAGTTTCTTCAACTCCTCGCAGGTCGGCTGACCGGAGGCGCTCTCCCTGCCCCGGCCCAGCGAGCCGTAGGTGAGAAAACTGCCCCGGCTCGGCCCCAGCGCGCGAGTGATGAGGCCCGACTGTCCCATCCCCAGCGCGATCAGATTTCGACCTTCACTCTGCGCCCGGTCGAGCAGTTTGAATATCGCAAGCGTGTCCGAAATCCGATTGGCCTGCACAGCGATTTTCAGCACAGCTGCATCGACAGCGCGAAGCTCTTCGTAAACTCGTTGGATGTCAGCAGGCGTTTGGTCGAAGTTGTGATGGGAGACTATGAGGCGTGACGGGTCGGGCGCAAAACGGAGGGCTTCTCTTATGCTCGCATATTCTATGTCGCAGTAATCGGCCCCCGCTTTTGCGCCCTCGACGAGCAACCGAAGCCTGGCCGGTTCATCGACCATCTGGCGACCGCCTTCGGAAAAAGCGCGACAGGTGAGGATGACCGGAAGCGGCCTGCCTTCGAGCAACGGTCTGAGAAGGCCAGGATCGCTGAAATCGAAATCGCGCAGGTAATCCAGTCTGACTTCAGCAAGGTCCGCGCACCGGGCCGCATCCAGGAGCGCCGCGCGAGCGGCTTCGAGAGTCTCTTGAGTGATGACGGCGCAGATTGAAGATGATGGTTTGAGCATGGCGGTATTCAGTGAGTCATTGATCCCAACAGCATCTCCGTGATGTAGAGCAGGGCTACTCCCGCAAAAACGGCCAGCGAAATCCTCGCCCCGCCTCCGCGAGTGTTGACCTCAGGAATCAAATCCGAGGCCGCTACGTAAAGGGTCACGCCCGCTGCAAACGGAAGCATGTGCGCTGAGAGCGGACGCGAATAAACGGCGACATCCTTGAAAGCGATCACCAGCAGCGCGCCGGTCATCGTCGCTGCCCCGACTATCATCGCAGCCTGCCGCGCGCTCGCTTCTCCCCGCCCCGCAGCCAGCATCATAGAAGCCACAGTGAACCCTTCAGGCAGCTTGTGCAAAAGGATCGCCACGAAGACGAGCGCGCCCAACTCGACGCTGACCAGAGAGGCTACGGCTATTGACACCCCGTCGAAAAAAGCATGCACCATAAGCGCGCTCACTCCGGCAAGAGCCGCGTGCTGGGCCAGCATCGCTTCTTCGTGCGTTTCCTCACCAAAATGAAAATGCGGCGCGACGGTGTGCTCCACAAGCTGGATCAACATGTATCCGGCCAGCAGCCAGGTCATCGGCGGAATGGGTTCACCAGGCCAGAGATCGAGCGACTCGGGAACCATCTTCAAGAAAACCGCCGCAAGCATAAACCCCGCGCCCAGAGCTATCAGATACCGCAGCGTCGTCTGCCCTATTCGCCGCGAGGAGACCAGCAGCCCGCCAACCAGATTGCCCGCCGCCGCCATCAGCCCATACGCGATTATAAAAATAATACTCATCGTCCTTAGCCCGCAGAAGGCAGGCACTATACCACACTTGCACCCCCGGCGACATTCAAGTTTTTTCTCTCTGTTGCCCCTTCCGAAAACTCTTTCCTTGACAGTCTACCCTGTCTGGCGTACCATCAGCCGAAGTGGTCTAAAGTGGACTTGAGTGGAGTTGCATTTGAAAAGTGAAATAAGCTCAGGCCACTTAAACGAAAACTTTAACTGTTTAACATGAATCCGGCAAATGCTCCGAGGTCATTACACGGTGAAGATAGACGAGAAGGGCCGAATTAAGCTGCCTGCGGTCTATCGCCGGTACGTTGATGAGAACTATGGGCCGGAGTTTTATGTGACGAGTTTGACGGGCGAAAATGCCCGGCTCTACCCGATGAAGGAATGGGTGGCGATTGAAGACAAGCTCCAGTTGCAGAGCATAGAGGATGAAGCGGTGAGGAAGTTTCTCGACCGAACGAACTATTTCGGGCAGAACGCCGAGATGGACTCTCAGGGGCGCATACTGGTTCACCCGCTCCTGCGCACCTGTGCGCAGTTGACCGGAGACGTGGCTGTCATTGGGTCTCTGCGATATTTGCAGGTATGGGAACTCGACCTGTTCAGGAAGCGGCTCGAAGCCGAACCCTACACGGCTGAGGATCAGAAGCGGCTGGCTGCTCTCGGAGTTTGATTTTTTTAAGTTTGATTTTTTATTCGACAGATTCAACGATGTGCGCAAAGAACATCCCTCACACCAAAGCGTGCTGCTCGATGAGGTCGTCTTCTGGCTCAGGCCCGAAGACGGGGGCCTGTTCATTGACTGCACGCTCGGAGCAGGCGGGCACTCGGAAGCGATGCTTGCCGCCGGGCCAGAGACGAGGGTCATCGGAATAGACCGCGACCCGGAAGCGATTGCGATTGCGCGCAGTCGGCTGGCGAAGTTCGGCGACAGATTTCAGGCCGTGCAGTCCAACTTCAGAGACATCGCTTCGGTAGCCGACGATTTGAAACTGGAGGAAGCGCGCGGCATCCTGGCTGATTTCGGCGTCTCCTCGATGCAACTTGACGAGAGTGATCGAGGTTTCAGTTTTTCTTCCGACTCGCCGCTCGATATGCGAATGGATCAAAGCCGGGGAGAGACGGCTGCCGATCTCATCAATCGGCTCGGAGAAAAGGAACTCGCCGATCTGATCTTTGAATATGGAGAAGAACGCGCTTCGCGCCGCGTGGCGCGAGCCATCGGGCGCGAGCGCGAAAAGACGCCCATAGCGACGACCCGTCAGCTTGCCGACCTCGTCGCGCGCGCGCTGAGAGTGAAGGGAAGGTGGCGAATCCATCCGGCCACGCGAACCTTTCAGGCGATTCGCATAGCGGTAAACGATGAGCTCGGCGCGATAGATGATTTTCTGCCGGAAGCCATTTCATTGCTTGAGCCGGGCGGACGGCTTGCCATCATAAGTTTTCATTCGCTGGAAGACCGCCGGGTCAAGCAGAGCTTTCAACGCGAATCGGGTCGCTGCACGTGCCCGGTGAGGCGCATCGCGGGCAGCAACCTGGTTTGCCAGGCGTGCGGCGCTTGCCGCCGGGTTCAGTCGCTTACTCGCAAGCCGGTCACTTGCAGTCAGCAGGAGGTGGAGCGCAACCCCCGTTCCCGAAGCGCCCGCCTCAGAGTGTGCGAGAAGCTACCCCCCGCTGATGCAGGAACAAAACGCAACAGGGATGAGGATTGAATACCCTCGCCGATTTCATCCCTGCTGCAAGAACCGATTCCTTCGAGGCATCACTTATGACAGGTCGTTTCTATCCCGACAAACAGATACACAACGCGCGGGTGCGTCGCCCGGTGAGCGGGCGCGTATTCGCCTGGCTGACCCTGATAGCCGTCGCCGGAGCCATCGTCGCTTCGGGATTCGTCATCAGCGCGCGCCAGCATTTCGATGCTCTCACGCTTGGCTATCAGAGCGAAGAACTTCGCCGCCAGGCCGCTCAACTCGAAGAAGAGCGGGACAAACTCGAAGCCCAGCTTGATCGCGTCTCGTCGGCAATCGAACTCGAACAGCGAGCAAAAAAGATGGGGCTCGATCGCCCTGCCGCTGCCCCGACCAAAATTCGCCGCCCGACGAGTGAATGAAGGGTGAAGAGTGATGAGGTGAGAGGGAACAGGTGACAGGGTGAAGAGGCGCAGGGGAGTGTAAGGCAAACTGGCTGAAAACTGACCACTGACCACTGCTAATGATGTCTGAAAGACGGATAAAAATTATCCAGGTATTGATAGCCCTGTGGATGCTGGCTATAGGGGCGAAGCTCGTCTACCTTCAGGTCTACAAACACGAATGGTTGAGCGAGCGCGCCGAACGACAGCATTTTTTCAAAGTCGAACTGACCGCCGACCGGGGGGTGATTCTCGACCGCGAAGACAATACGCTGGCTCGCTCCGTCAAGGTTAAATCGCTTTATGCCGCGCCCGCGTCTGTCAAAAACCCGAACGAGATAGCCGCCAGGCTCTCCGCGATTTTAGACATCGACCGCGATGTGTTGCTTCAGCGATTGCGCCAGACCGATAAGATGATGGTCGCCCTCAAGCGCAAACTCTCGGATGAAGAGGCCGCCCGCGTCGAGGAACTCCAACTGACCGGTCTTCATTTCATAAAAGAGATGAAGCGCGATTATGTCAACGGCGCGACTGCCGCTCACGTGCTCGGCTTCGTCGATTTCGACGAGAAGGGACAATCTGGCATAGAGCGGTCTTACGAAAAAACTCTCAGCGGGCAACCCGGCCATCTGCTCCTGAGCGTCGATGTGCGCAAGAACCCTTTCGATCACGACATCGAACAGTTCACGCCGGGCGCCAACGTCAAGCTCACCATCGATCAGAGAATCCAGCACGCCGTCGAGAGCGCGCTTGCCCGCGCTGTCCGGCAAACCAACGCGCGGGCCGGAACCATAGTGATGATGAGACCCTCGACGGGCGAGATACTCGCCCTGGCCAACTATCCCACTTTCGACCCCAATCGCGTCTCGGAATCCAACGACGAGCAGCGGCGCAATCGCGCGGTGGAAAACGCCTTCGAGCCCGGCTCGATTTTCAAAATAGTCACCTACGCTGCCGCGCTCGAAGAAGGCGAGATTCGACCCGACTCGCGCATAGACTGCGGCGGCGGAGTCATCCGACTGCCCGGTCGCGTCATTCACGATCATCCTTACGGCTCGCTCTCTGTCACCCAGGCGCTTGCCAAATCCTCCAACGCCGCCGCTATCCGCGTCGCTCAACGGCTCGGCAATGAAAGACTCGCCTCCTACATCGAAGCCTTCGGGTTCGGGCGACAGACGGGCGTCGAACTTCCGAGCGAGACTCGCGGCCTGCTCCGCCCCGTGAGCCAGTGGACGCCTATCTCGATTGGCGCGATCCCGCTGGGCTATGAAATAAGCGTCAACGCCATCCAGTCGGTCGCCGCCTTCGCCACCATAGCCAACGGCGGCCAGAGGCCGCAGCCATTCCTGGTCAGCAAAATTACAGCCGCGTCGGGCGAGGTGATCGAAGACCGCCGTCCCGAAATGCGCCGCGTCGTCAGCCAGCAGACCGCCGACTCGCTCAAGTATATGCTCGAAGGCGTAGTCATTCGCGGCACGGGCAAACGCGCCCAGACCGGCGGCTATCGCGCGGCGGGCAAGACCGGCACGGCTGAAAAACTCGATCCGCTGACCAAACGATATTCCAGGACTCTGCACATTGCCTCTTTCGCCGGATTCGCCCCGGTCGAAAACCCTGAGATCGCCTGCATCGTCTCTCTCGATGAACCCAAAGGCGCGCGCATGGGCGGAGATGCCGCTGCGCCCGTCTTCGCTCAGGTCGTGACCGAAGCTCTGCAGATTCTCGGCGTGCCGCTCGAAGGCAATCCCGATTCCGATCTGATGGCTAAAGACATTCGCCGTTATGACCTGCTTCCTGAAATCGTCGAGGAGACTTCAAGCTCTCTTTATGCCGATGAGTCAGACGATGAACCACCCGCTTCCACTGCTGCCAACGCTCAGGGCGCAATTGCATCAAACACCGATGCTGACATAACGATGCCTGATCTTTCGGGGCGCAGTCTCAGAGAAGCGGTGGCGATGACCAACTCGCAGGGGTTGAAGATAAAAGCCATCGGCGACGGGATCGTTTCGAGCCAGTCCCCGCCGCCGGGCACGCTCGTTTCGCCCGCGACGATGTGCATAGTGAAGCTTTCGAAGAAAGTGAATAACGTCAGGCAGGAGGCGGCGACCGAATCGCCGCCCGGCCCGGCCCGACGCGCAACGGCAGGAATGAAATGACTCTGGATGAACTGGCAATACGAATAGGCGCGCGCGCCTCATCAGGCCGCCTCGGTCCGGAGGCCAAAGATATCACGCACGATTCAAGAGCGTGCGCGCCGGGCAGCGTGTTTGTCGCCATCTGCGGCGAAAAATTCGACGCCCATCAGTTCATCCCCCAGGCGGTCGAGCGGGGCGCGATAGCCGTCATTTCCGAAAGACCCGCCGGAGGGCATCCCGCGCCCGCGTGGATCGAAGTCAGGGATGCCCGCGCTTCCCTCGCACTTGCCGCCGCCGCCCTCTTCGATCACCCGTCGCGTCGCTTGAAACTCGTCGGCGTCACCGGCACTAACGGGAAGACGACGACCGCTCATCTGATCGATTCAGTCTTCCGCGCCGCAGAAGGCACATCAACCATGCTCGGAACCATCAGCTATCGAATAGGAGACCAGACCACCACCGCGCGCCACACCACCCCCGAAGCGGCTGACATTCAACGCCTGCTGGCTCGCGCAGTCGAAGCGGGATGCCGCTCGGCGGTGATGGAAGTCTCTTCGCACGCAATCGAACTTCATCGCGCTGACGGGCTTGAGTTCGCCGCAGCAGTGTTTACCAATTTGACGCGCGATCACCTCGATTATCACAAGACGATGGAAAGCTACTTCGCCGCAAAGCGGGGACTCTTCACCGGGCGCACCGGCTCTGTGCCTCGCGTCGCGGTCATCAACATCGATGACCATTACGGGCGAAGGCTGGCAGATGAATTGAAAGGACGGACGATCACCTACGGATTGAACCGGGAGGCTGACGTGCGGACTGATGATTTCAGGCAGACTGCTCGCGGGTTGAGCTTCACCGCTTCGACTCCCGCCGGGCAAGTGGAAATCGCCGCGCGTCTCGTGGGCCGTCCTCACGTCTACAACACGCTTGCTGCGCTTGCCGCAGGACTGGCTCTGGGACTGGATTTGGAGGCGGTGACTCGCGGACTGGCCCAATGCCCCGGAGTCGCGGGCCGCTTCGAGCAGGTGTTCTGCGACCTCGATCCTGGGTTTATGGTCGTCGTAGATTACGCGCACACCGACGACGCGCTCCGCAATGTGCTTCAGACCGCTCGTGAAGTCGCAGCCGCCGGGCGGGTCATCACGGTCTTTGGATGCGGCGGAGACCGCGACAAAACCAAGCGCGCGCCAATGGGCGAAATCGCCGCTTCTCTGAGCGACGTGGCCATAGTGACTTCGGACAATCCTCGCACCGAAGATCCGGAAGCGATCATCGCCGACATCGAAGTCGGATTGAAAAACACGGGGCGAGATTACATCAAATTTTCAGATCGCCGACGGGCGATCTTTCGAGCGATCGAAGAAGCACGCAGCGGAGACGTTGTGGTTATAGCGGGCAAAGGGCATGAGACCTGTCAGATCATCGGCTCCGAAACGATTCACTTCGATGATCGGGAGGTTGCCCGCGAAGCGATGACTCAAAAATGAAACTCGGCGAGATAATAAAAATACTCGGCGCAAAGAGCGATCTCGACCTCGACCGGGAGCCGCGCGGCTACTCGATAGATTCGCGCACCGCCCGCCAGGACGATCTGTTCTTCGCCATTCGCGGAGAGAAGCACGACGGCCATCGCTTCGTCGCCGACGCTTTGGGCAAAGGCGCGATGGCGGCAGTCGTCTCGCGGGATTTTGCCGAAACTCAATCCGACAGAGCGCGGCTCATTCCTGTCGCTGACACGCTCGCCGCGCTTCAATCGCTGGCATCGGCAGTTCTCAAAGAGTGGCGCGGGCGCGTGGTAGCCATCACCGGCAGCATGGGAAAGACGACGACCAAAGAGATGACCGCATCGGCGCTGGCCGTCTGCGGAAGGGTGATGAAAACAACCGGCAATCTCAACAACGCATTCGGATTGCCTCTATCGATTCTGAAAATGGAGACGGACGGCGCGAAGGCTGATGATTTCGATTTCGCGGTGCTTGAGATGGGAATGAATCATCGGGGTGAACTCGCCTCGCTCGCGCGCATAGCTCCGCCCGATCTGGCGGTCGTCACCAACGTCGCGGCAGTTCATCTTGAGTTCTTCGACTCGCTCGAAGAGATAGCCGAGGCGAAATCTGAAATGATCGCGGGCATCAAGCCGGGCGGCGCGGCTGCGCTCAACTGCGACGATCCTCGCGTGGCTGCGATGCGGGGTCTGCGCGATGACATCGAGCGCAGAACCTTTGGCATCCAGAACGCGGCAGACGTAAGAGCCATCGACATCAGAACGGACGAGATCGGCAGCGCCCGCTTCGTTTTGCAAACCGCCAGCGGCAGCGCCCAGGTGAAGCTGCGGGCGACCGGGCGACACAATGTTTACAATGCGCTGGCTGCGGCTGCGGTGGCCGATTATTACCAAGCTCCGGTTGAAGCCATAGCCCGGTCGCTCGGCGAAAGCGCAAACTCGCCGATGCGCGGCGAAGTGATTCAATTCGATGAAGGGTTCATGCTCATCGATGATTCGTACAACTCGAACCCGACCGCGCTCTTCGAAATGGCAAGCTCGATAGCGGCAAGCCGGGAAGCGGAGCGAAAAATAATAGTGGCAGGCGAGATGCTTGAACTCGGAGCATCAGCCGCCGAGCTTCACCGCGAGGCGGGCCGTCGCCTTGCGCGACTCGGAATCGATTTGTTGATAGGCGTGCGCGGGCTTGCAGGCGAGATGGTCGCAGGCGCGCGCGAAGGAGGAATGGAGAGCGCAGCTTTTTGTCAGACGCCTGATGAAGCGGGCGAACTTCTTGCCGCCGAGGCGCGGGCGGGCGATCTGATTCTGGTCAAGGGTTCTCGCGGAGTGAAAACTGAAATCGTCGTGGAGCGGATCAAACAGAAGCGATGTTCTACTACTTGAAATTATTTCAGGACGTTCACAGCAGCCTGTCGTTTCTGCGCGTGTTCGAATATGTCACGTTTCGCACGGCGCTTGCGGCGATAACCGCTCTGGTGATGAGTCTCATACTCGGCCCGCGGATGATCGCTCTGCTCAAGGAGTTTCAGATAGGCCAGCACATCCGCGAAGAGGGACCGCGCACGCACGAGTCCAAGCGCGGGACGCCGACGATGGGCGGCGTGTTGATTATAACTTCAGTGGCCGTTTCCACTCTGCTGTGGAGCGATCTGTCGGTCGCCTATGTCTGGATCGCAGTCTCGACCACCCTGGCCTTCGGCGGCATAGGTTTCGCCGACGATTATTTGAAAGTCAAACGTCGTCACAATCTCGGATTGACCGGGAGGCAGAAGCTCCTGTTTCAGTTCCTCACCGCGTTCGCCGTCGGGCTTGCGCTCAAGTTCCTGACCGACTACAGCACGCGGTTGAGCCTTCCTTTTATAAAGGAAGAACTCTTCCACCCTGAGATATGGTGGCCGATTTACCTGCTGGCGTTCGCGCCGATAGTGATGGTCGGGTTTTCGAACGCGGTAAATCTCACCGACGGCCTCGACGGGCTTGCAATCTCGGTGACGATGGTGACGGCAGGCGCGCTCACGGGATTCACTTACGTGACCGGACACAGAGTGTTTGCCGACTACCTCGGCCTTGAGCACAACGCGGCGGTCTCGGAGCTTACGATTTTCTGCGCGGCGCTCACGGGCGCGAGCCTCGGCTTTCTGTGGTTCAACGCTCCTCCGGCGGAAGTCTTCATGGGCGACGTGGGCGCGCTCGGCATAGGCGGCGCGATAGGCGTGATCGCGGTGATGATAAAACAGGAATTCCTGCTAGTCGTAATCGGCGGAGTGTTCGTCATCGAGGCGCTGTCGGTGGTGTTGCAGGTCGCTTCCTTCAAGCTGTTTCACAAACGCATATTCAAGATGGCTCCACTGCATCACCATTTCGAATTGATGTTTCCGCCGGAAACCTCCAAGCGCATGGAGCCCAAGATAGTTTTTCGATTTTTGATAATCGCAATCCTGTTCGCCCTCCTCAGCCTCGCATCGCTGAAACTGAGATGAGAGCAGGGGTCAGTGAAAGACGAAGAAGTTTGATGG
>CAZPQE010000009.1:0-9133 GCA_964588615.1 uncultured Clostridia bacterium
GAGACAGAGTAAAGCTTGAGGCCGAGCCTCTGGGCGGGGCAGCCGCGATGGGGGGTGCCGCTTACGGAAAGGCGGAGCCGTTTCCGCAGATCGAAGCGGCAGAGCCGCAAAGCCCATGGTCTTATGATCCTTTCTCTTGAGTCTCACTTTCAATTGTGCCCATTTCCCGCGCCCGGTTTGACTTCCAATGTTTCGTCAAATAGGCTTTCCTGCTTTGATCTATCGCGAAAAAATCCTGGCCGCTTTCGATTCACGCAGCGGCGAGTTCGCGCTTTTCGAAACCGAACGGCGCGCGCAACTATCGGCCTGCCGCCGCTGGCTCGACCGCCTGAGCCTGATCGATTCGAGCGAGCTTACGCGATTGTTGAGCAAATCCAGCGCGCCGGGCGCATTGCCGACCGAAGAATTCACAGGCTCGATCATAATCGAGTTCGACAAGCAATTTCGCAATCACCAGGAAGCTCGCGCGTGGGCTTATGACACTTTGCTGGGAAGAACGACGTTTGCCGCAGACGGCAGCCAGATTCTTCCGAGCAAGGATTTTTCGGTTCCCGTGGCGGCTGTTCAGATCGGATGGTTCGAGAATCATCATCTTCCCCGCGCGGCTTACGTCAAAGATGTCGCTTTCGAGATACTCACTCCTTCCGAGGTTATGGTTCGCACAGGCGGCGAGACTGAGATTTCCGAGCAGATAGTCCATCGTCGTCGCTATGGCATGGAAGCCTCGGCGATCAAAAATTATATGCTGGCGAAAACCGCGCGCGGCTTCGATCCGGCAAAGCCGCCGGTGGTTTTTTTCGACAGCCTGCTCGTGATTTCATTCGCGGAACTGCTGCCTGCCGAACAGCGCGAGTTTTATGTCTCGGAAATAATCTCGCTGCTTGAAACGTCGAAGCAGACCGGCATCCCGATTGTCGGCTACATCGATACGAGTTTCGCGCGCGACCTAGTGAACATGATCGAGACGGCCTTCGATCTCGACCCGTCGCCCGGAATAGTCGATGCGCCTCTGATAGCTGATCGAATGAAGTGGGGAGACCGCACTGCGGTGTTTTGCTGCGCGCGTCGCGGCATCCTCGATTCATATACGGAAGAGTGGAAGCGCGGCACGGGCTTTTTGTACTTGAAGACGACAGGCGACGCGCCCCCATCGAGGCTCGATCTCCCGATGTGGGTTTACGAGCGCGGGCTGCTCAATTATGTCGTCGATACCGTGCGCGGAGAAGTCATCGTAGGCAACGGCTATCCTTATGCCATCGAGTCAGCCGATCAGACGGCGGTCGTCACCGCGCGCGACCGCGAAATGTTTTATTCGATCTTTCAGGAATTCGCCGAGCGCGAGCGGCTGGATTTGAGGATCGCGCGAAAGGCGGTGAGCAAAGCGCAGAGGCGGTGAGCTAATGAAGAGGTGATGAGGTGAAGAGGATAATAGCAAAAATCGTAAAATCGAATTCGCATGTTGATTATGTCGGTCGGGTGCTTGACAGGCTTGAGACCGCCTCTCCGCCCTCGGCGGAGCATTATCGCTTCGGCCAGTTCGTGTCCATCCAAAGCGGCACATCGAAGATGGTCGGTTTGATTTACAACTCGCAACTCATCAATCCCGAATACGGGCGGTTGGGGCCGCGCCTTTCGAGTTCTGCGGATATGAATCAGGTCTTCAGCCCCGACCTCGTAGACGAACAGGGCGTGCTGATAGGCGTGCTGCTGGTCGGCTGGATCGATGCGGATTCAACGGTTTATCAGGGCGTCCCGCGAGAAGTGATCGCCGTGAATTCCGAAATCGTTTCGATGAGCGATGAAGAGGTGCGACGTTTTCACACGGAAAAAGACGAGCGCATCGTGTTGCATTATTATTCTCAGGTCATCACGCACGCGCGCCAGTTCGCCCCTCAACTGATGCTTGCAGTGTTGGATCAGCTTGAAAGCTTGTTCGGCGAGCGGTCGAAATCAGAGATAGCCGTGCTTCGACGAACTTTGAACTGGCAACAGGTTTTTCAGAACAAATCGTTTTGAATTGGTCAGTGGTCATTTGTCATTGGTCATTTGCATCAATGCCTCTGACAAAAACCGAAGTACAAAGGACAACCGACAAAGGACAAAGGACAATGATCGAAATCGATGGAGCTTCACTCTCGCTCGAACAGATAGAAAAAGTCGCCGATGGAGCGGCGGTCGGGCTGGCGGCTGCGGCTGTGCATCGCATCGCGCGCTCGCGCCGGTTCGTCGAAGACATCATCGAGCAGGGCCAGGTTATCTACGGCATCAACACCGGCTTCGGCGCGCTATCGGATGTCACCATTCCTTTGGATAAACTGCGCGAGCTTCAACTCAATCTCATTCGCTCGCATTCGTGCGGAGTGGGCGAGCCTCTGCCTGAAAGAGTCGTCCGCGCCATGATGCTGCTTCGCGCCAACGTGCTGGCCAAAGGTTATTCGGGCTGCCGGACGGCGATCATCGAAACCCTGCTTCAGATGCTCAACGCCGGTGTACACCCGATCATTCCTTCGCGCGGATCGGTAGGCGCGTCAGGCGATCTCGCTCCTCTGGCTCATCTGGCGCTCACGGCCATCGGCGAAGGCGAAGCCGTCTACTGGGGAGACCGCATGCCTGGACGCGAGGCCATGCGGCGCGCGGGCATCGAGCCGCTTCGGCTGGAAGCCAAAGAAGGACTCGCGCTTCTCAACGGCACTCAGGCCATGTGCGCCGTCGGCTCGCTGGCTCTGCTTGCCGCCGAACGCCTCGCCGCGTCAGCCGACATTGCGGGGGCGATGTCGCTCGAAGCTCTCAGGGGAACGCCAGTCGCTTTCGATCACCGCATTCAGGCCGTGCGACCTCATCCGGGTCAGGTCAGAAGCGCGCGTCGTCTGCGCGAGTTGATCGATGGCAGCGAAATCCGCGAATCGCACCGCGACCGCGCAGTAGACCCGCGAGTGCAGGACGCTTACGCGATTCGCTGCATGCCGCAGGTGCATGGAGCAGTGCGCGACTCTCTCTCGCACGCGCGAAGAATCCTTGAAGTCGAGATCAACAGCGCGACCGACAATCCGCTGGTCTTTCCCGATTCGGGCGAAGTGATATCGGGCGGAAATTTTCATGGCGAGCCGGTGGCGCTCGTCCTCGATTACGCCGCTATAGCCGTAGCCGATCTCGGCACTATTTCCGAAAGAAGAGTCGAGCGGTTAGTGAATCCCGATCTTTCGGGGCTTCCGGCTTTTCTCGCCCCCGACCCTGGAATGAACTCAGGGATGATGATCGCTCAGATAGCCGCCGCTTCGCTCATAGCCGAAAACAACGTGCTGGCGCATCCGGCGTCGGTGGCCAACCTGCCGACTTCGGCCAACAAGGAAGACCACGTGAGCATGGGGATGACCAGCGCGCTCAAGTTCGCGCAGGTGGTAAAAAATGTCGAGCGTATTCTGGCCATCGAATTGATGTGCGCATCGCAGGGATTGGAATTTTTGAAACCGCTTCGTCCCGGCCCTCAGCTTCAGGAAGTTTACCGGCGGGTGCGAGAGTTAGTGCCCGCGCTTGACAGCGACACTCCGCTCGCAGGCTACATCGAGGCGCTCGTCCCCCTGCTCGGCGATATTGGGCAAAGGTGAAGGGAGCAGTGGTCAGTGGTCAGTGGTCGGTGGTCAGTGGTCAGTGGTCAGTGGTCAGTGGTCGGTCTGTTTCACCTCTTCACCTCTTCACCCCTGCTCCCCTGCCCCTCTTCACTCTTCCTGTTCTCCCACAGGTTCGGGGCCTGTTTCGAGCGAAAGCCTGTGGGCTGTGTCGTCCCAGAAAACGCGGATGGGTTTTTCGTAGCGCAGCATTTCGATTATGGCTCCGATCTCCGATATCGACATGTGGCTTTCGGGCCGGCCCTTGCTGTCGAGGCGATCCTGTTTGGCATCGGCTATTTCTGCCGAGTAAAAATATATCCTGGCCACGACAGGGCCGAGAGGCGGCTCTTCGTTCCCTATGAAAAACAGGGCGGCTTTTTTGTCCCTGTCGGTCGTCAACTGAGAGCGACCGTAAAAATGGACTCGATATGCGATGACGTTGAAAGAGAGATTCGGCATCAGGCTTCCTCCCCGGTTTGATATGACTTCGCCAGCGATTATTTCAAATCGCGCCAGTCACAACAAGGCTCAATGTCCGCGCCTGCATCTTGAGGTTACATCTCTCGGAGCGTGTGATTTCCGCGTGCAGATGCATATTTTCTGGAGCGGCGATGCCCTGAAGAAAAGGGCGGATGAGCAGCGCCCTATCGACCGACATCCTGCTCTGAGAAGTTCCGGGTCAGATGTTATGCTCGTAGCCCCGGGTGTCGAGGTCTTCGAGCGCGTTGCCGCGACGGAGTTTCAGCCCGCTGCCTTTGACGATTTCTCCGATCAGCGAAACTCTCAGGTTCGAAGCCGCCGCGCATTCGAGTATGCCTATGTGAGCTTCGGGCCTGGCCGTAAACAGCAGTTCGTACTCTTCTCCGCTGATCAGAGCCAGATGGAGAGGCTCGTCGTCGAGTGCGCGGACGCACTCGGCCAGAGGAATCGCGTCGGCATCGATTATGGCTCCGCAGCCGCTTTCTTCGAGAATGTGGCCGAGGTCTGCCTTTAGCCCGTCGCTTATATCGATCATCGCCGTAGCCAGTTTCGACATTCCAATCGCCCTCCCGAATGCGACTCGCGGATCGGGAAGAAGGTGCTTCAGTATCGCTTCTCTTTGAAAGCCGTCCGCGCAATCGAGCCGCGCTCCGCCTTCGAGCAACTCAAGTCCGAGAGCCGACGCCCCAAGCGAACCTGTAACATAAACACGGTCGCCTGCGCGCGCTCCCGCGCGACGAACCGCCTTGCCCTTGAGACATCTTCCAATCACTGTGGTGTCCAGAAAGAGCGGGCCGGGCGAAGATGAAGTGTCTCCGCCGATGATTATCACGTCGTTGGATCGGGCGATGTCGAACAGCCCGTCGAAGAATTGATCTATGAATTCTGAATCGGCGGCGGGCGGCAGCGCGACGCTGACCAGAGCGAACTGTGGATCGCCGCCCATCGCGGCCACATCGCTTAAAGTCACGGCCAGAGCTTTGCGCCCTGTCTGACGGGGGTCGGCCCAGCGCAGACGAAAGTGAACCTCTTCGACCATCAGGTCACAGCAGACTATCAGGTCGGTGTTGCCGCCTTCATCTATCACGGCGGCGTCATCGCCGATGCCGATTATCACTCGGCCTTCGGCCTCGGCTCGCTGCCTTATCTTCGATATTATCTCCCACTCGCCGGGCATCTCAGCCTCCCGACCAATGGTAACACGCGCCGCCGCCAATTTGGGTAGAAAAGCCCGGAATTCCTGTTGTAGAATGAACCGTCAAGCTTCCTAAGCATCGAGAGCGACGGTGTCTCGTCTGATTGATCGGCGCGCTGGCCTGAAGGACATGGAAACGGATTCCAACCACAATGAAATAGACCTCTACGATGAACTGCTCGCCTTCAGCGAACTGCCGCCCGAACAACAGGTCGCGGCGCAATCGATAGAAGAAGAGGCTCCGGTCGCAGTCTTTGAGGATGAACTCTCATTACAGGTCGCCCGGCAGCAGCCGGTCGCAGAAGTCGCCCACGACGACGCGCTGAAATTCATACTCGAATACACTCCGCCGGAGCAGACCCCTGCCGACTCCTTTGAAGATATTTTCTTCGGCGCTCCTGTTGAAGAATCCAGACCGGAGCCAGTGATTTCCGTCGAGCAGATGTCATCGAGTGAAATGGTCACTGTTGTCGAACAGCCGGTTTTGAATGAGCCTGTCGCAGTTGTCGAACAAACCACTCCCGCCTCTTTGGTCGCTCCCGCAGAGGAGGAGCGCGACTCTCAGGCAGTAAGTCCGAGCGTCGCTCCGCCCGCGGTTCACAACAAGCCCGTTCAAAAGAAATCGGACAAATCCGGCACGCGCATCACCGTCCGCGAAGACACGACTCAGGGAATGATCACACTGAGCGCCGAGGAGCTTCTTGCCGAAGAAGACGATATGCACTATTCGTCCAACAAGACAGAGGCTCCGCCTACGGCGCATGCGCTTCTGGAGAAAGTCAGCGGGCCGCTCTCTCCGCCCGCTCCCGAAAATGAGCCGGATGAGATGCAGGAGGAAAAAAAGAAAAGCGGCCCGATCCACGTTGCCGGCCCGGCGAAGAACCAAGCCAGGCATCAGATGACCGGAGATTTGCTCAAGGCCAGCGGCCCGCTCAAGATCACAGGCTTCCTCAACGAGCCTCCTCCGCCCAGACCGACCGAAAGTCCGCTGCTGGCAATCTGCCCGGCGTGCGGCCATCAATCGGATCGTCAGGCCATCATCTGCATGGAGTGCGGATACCTGTTCGATGAACAAAAACCTCAAGAGGATATCAATCAGGTCTGCGCAGACTGCGGCTCGAAGATTCGAAGCGACGAAATGTTCTGCCCCACCTGCGGCTCTATTCTGTTCGGGGAATGAAAAACCCGGATCGATTCGCCCGACCCCATAACCTCCCGCCTGTCGCAGTCTGCCGAACCTTATTTCCCCGGCGCGCTTTTCAACCTTGAGACTCGAAAGGCAAAGCAACGACTCTTTCCTCAGCGTCATCTTCAGCCGCGCGCCGCAACTGAGGAACGATCTCTCCGAGCGCCAAAAGGAGACTGTCTATTTCCTGGCGCGTCGTCATCGCGCTCAGGCTGATACGCAGACTTGAACGCGCCTCCCGGCGAGAGAGTCCCATGGCCAGAAGCACGTGGCTGGGATCGAGCGACCCCGAAGAGCAGGCCGAACCGGTCGAGACGGCTATGCCGCGAAGGTCGAGCGCGATGAGCAGGGCTTCCGCATCGATGCCATCGAAAGCAATGTTCGAGATATTAGGCAGGCGGCTTCCAGCCGCAGCATTGATTCTCACATGCGGAATTCGCGCCCTGATTTCCCGCTCGAAATAATCGCGCAACTCGCGCGCGTCTCCCGTCATTTTATCGAGGCGAGCCAGCGCAAGTTCTGCTGCCCGACCGAGGCCCACGATGCCGGGCACGTTTTCCGTTCCGGGCCTGCGGTCGCGTTCCTGGTGGCCGCCATAAAACAGCTTCGCAAGGCGCACACCTTTTCGCGCATACAGCGCGCCCACTCCCTTGGGCCCGTGAATCTTGTGCGCGGAAATCGAGAGCAGATCGATTCCCGTTCGCTCGACTGCCACATCCATCTTCCCGACAGACTGAACCGCGTCGGTGTGAAAATAAATATGCCCGTCTGTGCGCTCTCGCGCCTGGGCAACTGCGGCGGCGATTTCTTCGACAGGCTGCACAGCGCCCGTCTCGTTGTTGGCCTGCATCACCGATACGAGTATCGTGTCGTCGCTGATGGACGCGCGAACATCTTCGACTTTCACCTGTCCATCGCCGCCGACCGGGAGATAAGTGACCCGGAAGCCTTCTTCTTCGAGCGACTGGCAGGCAGCCAGAACTGCCGGATGCTCGATGCAACTGGTGATGATGTGACGCCCGCTCTGGAGGCAGGCGCGGGCCGCGCCGCTAATAGCCAGGTTGTCTGATTCGGTCCCGCCTGAAGTGAAGATTATCTCGGAGGGCGACGCATTGATGAGCGCGGCGACCTGACGGCGGGCCTGCTCTATGGCCGCTTTCGCCCTTCTGCCAAAAGAATGCACCGACTGCGCGTTGCCTGGCTCTTCGGCAAAGTAAGGCAGCATCGCAGCGATGACCTCCGGGTCAACGGCGGTGGTAGCGCTGTTGTCGAGATAAATCGCCATCGCGGGTTTCAGTTTTCGGTTTTCAGTTTTCAGCAGCGAACTGAAAACTGACTACTGATCCTGCCACTCTTCGTACCAGGCCATCTGAATGGCTTCGAGCTTTTTTTCGTTCGAGTCTTTGGCCTGGCCGGTGAAGCCGTCCAGTTCCATCACCCAGCGGTGCAGATCGGTGAAGCGCACCGAAAGCGGATCTATTTCCGGGTGCGCCTCCATCAGCCTGATCGCTATCTCTTCAGTGTCAGTCCATGTGATTTCAGGCATAAGTTCTCCCCTGTCACACTTCGTATCCGATGATCCATTCCAGTTGCTTCATCTGAGTCGATCCCGGCATGAGCCTGAAGATGTTGTTGCGCAGCGCGCAGGCAAGCTGATTCTCCCATTGAGCTACGCGGCCTATGCGCCAGGACTGCCTCACTATTGCGGTCGTCCTCTCCACCCTTCTCTTCTGATAGGCTTCCAGAGCCGATTCCACGTCGAGGCTGTCTTCGATGCATTGCGCAATCGCCACCGCGTCTTCTATCGCCTGACAGGCGCCCTGGCCGAGGTTGGGCGTCATCGGATGCGCGGCGTCTCCGAGCAGAGTGACCCGCCCCTCGCCCCAGCGCGGGATAGGCTCGCGGTCGTAGATATCGTTTCGAAGTATGGCCGATTCATCCGTCGCTTCGATGATCGCTTCTATAGGATCGTGCCAGCCGCGAAACAAATACATCAGTTCCTGCTTGCGTCCGTCGGCGGCGTCGCGCTCTCCTTCAGGCGCGTTGCGTGTGGCGAACCAGTAGACTCGGCCTTCGCTCATCGGCACCAGGCCGAACCGCGCCCCTCGCCCCCAGGTCTCGGAGGCCGCCTCTCCGAAAAGCCTATGGTGATCGAATCTGACGACAGCGCGCCATGCAGTGTAGCCCGAATACCTCGGCTTGGATCGTCCGAACATCTGAGCGCGAACCGAAGAGTGAATCCCGTCGGCTCCGACAAGAATATCCCCGCGGGCCTCGCGCCCGTCGGCAAAGCGCGCCGTCACTCCCTCGCCGTCCTGCTCGAACCCGACGCACTGCGCGCCGAGATGTATGAACTCACTGCCAAGCGCGGCAGACAGCGCCTCCTGCAACTGTGCGCGATGGACGACTACCACGAGCGCCGCGCCCAGTCTTCGATCCAGATCAGGCGGAGAAGGGGCGGAAATCACATCGCCTCTCGATGAGCGAATGCCGCCCGATATCTGAGGCACGCTCAGTCGATTCAATTCTTCGGTGAATCCGAGTTTTGCGAGGGCCTTGATGGCGTTGGCCCACAGCGAGAGTCCCGCGCCGACTTCGTTCATTTCCGGGGCGCGCTCATAGACGTGACATTCGACGCCTTTTCTCTTGAGGGCTATGGCCGAA